>JBNJFS010000377.1:0-2505 GCA_051747085.1 Bacteroidota bacterium | reverse complement strand
GGAAAAAGCTCACTCATTAACCGGCTGGCAGGGCAGGATATTGCCATTGTTTCCGATTATGCCGGCACAACGACCGACCCGGTAAAAAAATCATTCGAAATAACCGGTTTTGGGCCGGTCATTTTAGTCGACACGGCCGGAATTGATGACGAAGGAGACCTGGGAACCAAACGAATAGATAAAACACTGGCAACCATCAAAACCGTTGATTTAGCCATTCTGGTTATCACACACAATACCTTTGGTGATTTTGAAAAAAAACTAATTGAAGAATTCAAAAATACCGATACTCCTTATTTCATAGTGCATAATAAGTCGGATGTACAGCGAATGGAAGAAAAAACAAGAACCCGCCTGGTAGCTCAGACAAACGCCGAGATCATAGCATTTGATACCATACATGCCGAAAACATGGAAAAGCTGATAAAGCTGATAAAAACAACCATTCCTGAATCGGCTTATACTTCCCCTTCGCTGGTGGGCGACTTATTATCCTACGGTGATATCGTACTATTAATCACGCCCATTGATATTGAAGCACCGGCAGGCAGGCTAATCCTTCCACAAGTACAGGCTATCCGGGATATTCTGGATAATGATGCCGTAGCTATTGTTTTAAAAGAACGCGAGGTAGACTCGTTCCTGCGCAAAACAGGCATTACACCTGCACTGGCCATTACCGACAGCCAAATATTTAACAAAGCCGATGCTTCGGTACCTGATAATGTGCCTTTAACCAGTTTTAGCATTGTACTGGCCAAATTTAAAGGGGACTTTGAAAATTATTTGAAGGGAACGCCTAAAATAGCCGATT
This sequence comes from Bacteroidota bacterium, assembly GCA_051747085.1. GTDB lineage: Bacteria > Bacteroidota > Bacteroidia > Bacteroidales > UBA12077 > UBA12077. Next base: position 1,691 of record JBNJFS010000377.1, on the reverse strand, counting down.
TACAAGACGGCGACCGGGTATTGATGCTGGAATCATGTACGCACCATGTATCTTGTGATGATATCGGGAGAGTGAAAATTCCCAGATGGCTGACCAATTTTACCGGGAAAAAGCTGGAATATGATGTAGTTGCAGGATTAGACCAGCTTCCCCGAGACATCACAGAATATTCGTTGGTTGTACAATGTGGCGGCTGTGTCATCACACGGAAACAACTGATTAACCGCTTACGTCCGGCCATTGATGCAGGCGTTCCGGTAACCAATTACGGTATGGCCATTGCTTATGTACAGGGTATCTACCAAAGAGCCATTGAACCTTTTACTAAAACAAATCATTCGGCAACAGATTACCTTTAATCATCAAATGATTTTTAGCCCCAACAAATAACACCCGGCGAAACACAAACAACCCTGAAATTTAATTTATCGCCATTTTAACCAATGAAAAACTATCAAATAATACTGTTTTAGTGCGTTGGATTCTATTGGTAGGCAGCAAAAAGCCAGTGGTAGAATATATTTTTTTAATTGTTCAGGTCACCCTATTTTCGCCTTTAGAAAAAGATTGTATGCTATTCCTTCTCAGGAAATTTTAACCTGACGTATTCAAAAATATTATCTTTTAGTCTATTTTTGAATAGTACAGGTTAACCTTAACAAGAAAAATTAATGAATATTATTCAATTTCAATAATTATAATTTCTTCGTTATAAGGTTTTAGGTTTATAAATGGTTAAATTATTCATCATGCAATCTTTTTCTTTTCAATTTTACGGCAATAAAAAGATTTTAATTGACCGAAGTATTATATAGAGGAAGAGTAAACGAAACCGTGGTTCCTTTATTTATTTTACTATCCATAAAAATTTCACCATGATTCATTTCAACAAATTCTTTACAAAAGAATAATCCCAATCCTTTGCCCGTTTCTCCCTTTGTTCCACTTCCATTTCCATGGGCTATTTCAAACATTTTTTCTTTGTGCTCCTCTTTTATGCCGATACCTGTATCTTTAACCCACAATTGTGCTTTATTATTTTTAACAGAAGCCCCTAAATAAATTTTCCCATTTTCAGGGGTAAATTTTATGGCATTGTTTAACAAGTTTCGAATAACTGTATGAATCATATTTTTATCGGCAAAAATTAAAATATCCTCTTTCACCTCATCAATCAGTTCAATATTTTTAAGGTCGGCCGATGACTTATAAAGCTTTACAGCTTCGGCAACCAACTCTTTTACATTTACCATCGCCGGGTTATAAGGAATTTTACCCTGCTGACTTAATGCCCAGTTTAAAAGATTATCGATTAAAGTTAACAGGTTAGTCACCGATAGTTCAAGGGTATTCGATAATTTTTTTAACGAGTCGTGGTCCTTCTCTTCAATCCAAATAGGTATCAGTTGTGCTATACTATCGATAGAAATGAGCGGGCTGCGCAAGTCGTGGGCAATGATTTGAAAAAGCTTGTCTTTTGTTTTATTGGCTTCGAGCAATTCGCTGTTTTGTTTTGCGATTTCTACCCTTTGACTACCAATTTTTTTATTTTGTAAAGATAATAACTGATTGATCTTTTTCCGTTTCTTACTTTCATTCCATAGGTAAAAAATTAAGCAGATAGCAATAATAATTGCGATAATTAATACTGTCCGCTGAAATTTTGCCTGCTTATTTTCAATTTCATTTTT
>JBNJFS010000376.1:0-2509 GCA_051747085.1 Bacteroidota bacterium | reverse complement strand
TTTTTTTTTATTCTGGTTTTTCCCTGATTTCCGGAGCAGGGCATCTCCCGTGAATTGATCATTCCAACCGTATCTGGAATCGTTTTTTTAACAGGTTATCTATTTCGGTTTTCTCTATCACTGCTTCCAGCATGAAAGAAATCATACGTTTCCACAGATAGCGGATAGTAAACTTTTTGTTAATATTCCGTAGGGCTGCAATAATTGAACTTAACTCTGTGATTTGATTTATCATGTGTGCTATCTGCAGGCACTGATAATAAATCTGCATGGCCGAAAAACTGACGCGTGAGAATTTGTGTTCCAGGTTATATCCGTGATTTTTCTGGGTGTTGAACCCTTCGTTTTCAATTTTTTGCCGCAGGCGCCCGCTGTCACTTACCCCCGGACAAGTGTTTGCATCGATGTGCAGGTCGCTCAGATGCACAAACCGCTGTAATTTGTCAGCTTCTTTCCCTTTCCCTCCGGTCTCTTCCACACATTCGACCCAATTCAGGCAATGCCCCCGGTAGGCAAGCCCATTTAACCATTGGTAACTGAGGTGTACCTGTTTTTTGTCTTTTACCCTTAAAATCTGACACTTCTGTTCCGGATTAAATCGTTTCTCCCAGTGAATATCTTCCTGAAGTGTCTTTAAACTGTTATCTTTTAAGGTAACAATATAGTTCCATCTGTTTTGTTGGCAGATATTAAAAAAGCCTTCCCACGGATAAAGTCCGTCAGCAACAATAGTAATAGGAAGGCGCGGATATGCTTTCTTTATTTTTTCTGCAAGGCGCTTAAATGCTTTCCGCTCACAATCCTGCTTGTCAAAATCGGCCTTTCCCTGGTTGCTTATCCATTCGGTAGCTATGGAAAGGCTCATTCCCGAATGGGTAATCAGTTTGGCCTCCAAAACATTATGAAAATAAGTCGTTTTTCCTGTCTTTTTTGAGGTCTTTGACAAACAACTATCGCAGTGTTTGTCATGATAACTGGCTATACCGGTGCCGTCAATAGCTACCAGGTAACGTCCCATGAAACGTTGGTCTGCCAGTACTTTTTTACGCAGCAATGCAGAGATGGAATTAAACTTCAGGTTTTCATAGCTATCAACATCTGCCAAAAGGAAAACATCGTTTACTGTATCCATGTGGGGAAGCCTCATGTTGAAAATCTTTTGGTAGTTCTCCCTAAAGCACGACTCGGTCCTGTCGTTGTTAAAAGCGTTTCTTGTGGCTTCTTTGAGCAAAAACATGGATATGCTACCCATAGCTATTTCATCAATCATGTAATGATGCCGTAATCTTGGGTCGGGCAGCTCTTTTAACTGATCTCGCAGGCCGGGAAAATATTGCCGTAACACCCTGGCAGACTGATAAATAACCGATTTGCCTATTTCTAAAGGCTGTTGTTTTAAAGCATGTTCCTCCAAAAGGAACTTTTTTCAAATTTTTTTGAAAAGAATTTGTTTATATACTTAATATTTATTATATTTATACTGTCGTTTTAAAGAAAACGAAAAAGCCTGCCAAAAAAAAGAGAAGGCAGGCTTTTAAAATATAAATAATTAAAAATAAGTAACTTATGGAGGAACACTCGCCCCTCCGGGGGCTGGTGTGTGATTTGCTAAAATAGTGCGAAAAAAAATTTTCTGCAAATTTTGTAACCCATTAATTCATAAATATTTCTATTACTTAAAAAATACTCCCTGAATTGCTGAGGAATAATATCAATTGAGCTTTGTATCTCAAGGTTTTTAAAAAATTGTTCAATAAATTCACAGCGTTCATGCACTAAATAAAAAATAATGATCCGAAAATTGCAGGCTTTTTTTAATCCGGAGCGTTTTCAGGGATGGAATAAGAAGAAACGTTATTTCGAAGGTTGGTACTATAAAATGGTGGATGCCACCGAGAAACATGCATTTTCCATCATTCCCGGCATATCCATGGATGAATATGGAGAAAAACATGCTTTCATACAGGTATTGGATGGAAAAAGGCTACGCTCCGGTTACCATAAATTTGATTACAATTCTTTTATTGCCGCACCCGGGAAATTTCAAATAACGATACAAAATAACCGTTTTTCGGAAGACGAATTACACATTGATCTTCCCGAAGTCAAGGGCAAACTTGCTTTCAGGAATAATGTTCCGTGGCCGAAACCATTTTATTCTCCGGGTATTATGGGGCCTTATGCTTTTGTGCCTTTTATGGAATGCTATCATGGCATTGTAAGCATGGACCATTCGATCAGGGGAAGTATGATTTGCAACAATGAAAACATCTGCTTCGATCATGGCCGTGGGTATATTGAAAAAGACTGGGGGAGATCATTTCCTTGCGCCTATTTCTGGCTTCAGAGCAACCATTTCAGCCGGCCTGGTATTTCCCTCAAAGCATCCGTTGCTAAAATCCCGTGGTTAAAAGGTTTTTTTGTTGGCTTTATATGTGGTATATGGGTAAAAAACAAGCTTATTCGATTTACCACTTATAATAACACTGTGTTAAAGAGGTCGTTTGCC
>JBNJFS010000375.1:0-2531 GCA_051747085.1 Bacteroidota bacterium | reverse complement strand
TCCACCGTACGTATCTACAATAATTTTACGTCCGGTGAGTCCGGTATCGCCATGCGGACCGCCAATCACAAATTTACCGGTAGGGTTCACATGTAAAATAATATCCTCGTTAAAAAGCTTCTGTACCCTTTCCGGGAAACGGGCCTTCGCACGGGGAATTAAAATATTTTTAACATCCTTTTTTATGGTCTCGATCATCTTATCTTCTTCGGCAAACTCATCATGTTGGGTAGAAACCACGATGGTATGAATTTTTACCGGTTCGTTTTGATCGTTATACTCAATGGTAACCTGCGATTTTGAGTCGGGCCTCAGGTAGTGCATCTCGCGTCCTTCGCGACGTATTTTGGCCAGCTCCTGTAACAAAACATGCGAAAGCACTAATGCCAGGGGCATATAATCGTCGGTTTCTTTGTTGGCATAGCCAAACATCATACCCTGATCGCCGGCACCCTGTTCTTCTTCACTTTCCCGCACAACCCCCTGGTTAATATCGGGCGATTGTTCGTGGATGGTAGAAATAACACCACAAGATTCTGAATCAAATCGATACTTAGGCCTGGTATAACCAATTCGCTTAATAACTCTTCGGGCAACCTCCTGCACATCAACGTATGCATTGGTTTTTACCTCACCGCTTAAAACAACCAACCCGGTAGTAACCAGCGTTTCGCAGGCCACCTTGGAATCGGGATCACGGCGAAGAAACTCATCTAACAAAGCATCGGATATTTGATCGGCTACTTTGTCCGGATGTCCCTCAGAGACAGATTCAGATGTAAATAGATATCCCATAATTATTGCTATTTATAATGATTTAAAATAAGAATCACCAAAAATAATTATTCCTTTTTACAAATACTAAATTTTCCTGCATATTTATTATCTGCCATTTGGATCGGCTCCCGGTTTATTCCTGTTTTTGCTATCATCAGAGGGTTTAACAGGTTTGTCTTTGCTTGCTTAAAAACCAATACTTCTTATTCCACCCCCTTGATCACCATGCCAGGGGACAGAATGGTGCAAAAAATCAAAAAAACCTGTCAGCTTTTTTGCTGACAGGCTCTATGATTGATGTTTGAGTGTACGTATTGATCCATTATTCTCCGTTACCATTTTGAGGAACGGGTTTATACTGCCCAAAAACATTCATTATTTTTTTCTGTAAAATAACTGTTATACGGTACATTACCGGAACAATAATCAATGTTAAGAAGGTAGAAAAAGTTAATCCGAAAATTACGGTCCACGACATGGAGCCCCAATACATTGCCATATCCCCGCCAAAATAAATATTGGGGTCGTAATTTTGGAGCAGCCCTCTAAAATCGAAGTTTAATCCAACAGCCATAGGCAATAATCCCAGAATAGTGGTAATGGCCGTTAACAAAACAGGCCTTAACCTTATTTTTCCTGCCGTTACAATACACTCCGTTGCTGCTGCTACAGGCAAAAATGCTCCTTCAGGGAGGCCCAGTTCTTTTCGTTTGCGCACTTTCAGCAGCTCGATATAATCCACCAGTACAATGGCATTATTTACAACAATCCCTGCCAGCGAGATGATACCAATACCGGTCATGATAATGATAAAATCCATTTTGAACGTCCACAAACCGCCAAAAACACCAATGGTACTAAACAATACGCTCGACAAGATAATTAATGGTTTAATGACCGAGTTAAACTGGGTGACAAGAATAAGCATAATCAGCGCAAGAGCAATTAACATCGCTTGTCCTAAGAAGTCTGAGGATTCTTCCTGCTCCTGTTGTTCGCCGGTAAATTCATACCGGTATCCGGGCGGCATTTCAAACGCTTCCATAAACCCTTCCAGCTGCATATTAATGGTATTGGCATTATATCCTTCAATTACATTGGAATAGAGCGTAATCACACGGTCTAAGTTTTTCCTGCGCACCGAGCTAAAGGTGGTTGAGTACTCAAAGTCGGCTACTGCCGATAGCGGGATATATTGAGGTGGCCCGTCGCCAAAAACAGGGATTTTCAAATTTCTCATCGCCGCCAAATTATACCGGTATTCATCTTTTAAACGAACCATGATAGGATATTCCTCTTCGCCCACTTTAAAGTCAGACACCTCATCGCCAAAGAGCGATTGCCTGATGGTGTATGCAATAGTCTGGGTCGACAGTCCATACCGCTGCGCTTTATCGCGGTCGATATGTACCAGCAACTCGGGTTTCTGGGTGCTGATGTTCATTTTTAACCCTTCCACCCCATCAATATTTTGTGTTTCGAGGTAGGTTTTAATGGTATCGGCAAGATACACCAGCTGGTCGAAATCCTGACCGATAATTTCCAGGTTTACCGCTTTTCCGGTAGGCGGCCCCCCTTCATCTTTCGACAGCTCCAGCTCAACCCCTGGATATTGGCCCATAATCTGCTGACTTAATTTCTGCATGATTTCCGACGTATTCACGTTGTCACGAAACTCGTAATCGATAAAGCTAACGGTTATAATGGCTTCGTTGGGTTTTCCTCCGGCCGAAAAATCCATCGGATCTCCTTTC
>JBNJFS010000374.1:0-2543 GCA_051747085.1 Bacteroidota bacterium | reverse complement strand
GCCGACTTAGAAGGCATTAAATTCGACGAGCATGGTATGCGTGCCGATAAGCTGGAAGAAAAACTGGAAGAATTAAAAGCCAACGGCAAAAAACCAAAATTTATCTATATTATTCCCGACTTTCAGAATCCGGCAGGAATTACCATGCCCGAATCGCGGAGACTGGAAATTATTGCATTGGCCAAAAAATATGATGTATTGATTGTTGAAGACAGTCCATACCGGGAAATACGATTTGAAGGAAAACCCCAACGTACCATTTACGAATTAGACAATTCAGGCCAGGTAATCCTGCTAGGGACATTCTCTAAAATATTTGTTCCCGGTTTCCGAATCGGATGGGTTGTGGCAAACGAACAAATCATTGATAAAATTGTCATTGCCAAACAATCGGCTGATCTATGTACTCCTACATTAAATCAAAAAATTGCATTTCAATACATGGATAAGGGATACTTTGACGAAAATCTGAAAGGTATCATTAAACAGTACCACGAAAAAAGGGATAATATGCTTAAAGCATTTAAAGAATATATGCCCGAAGGGGTAAAATGGACCGAACCTGAAGGGGGATTATTCCTTTTCTTAACCTTACCCGAACATATGGATGCCGAAATCTTGTTCAAAAAAGCAATCGAAAAAAATGTAGCATTCGTACTGGGAAGTGTTTTTCATTGTGATGGAAGCGGTAAAAACACGATGCGTATTAACTTCTCCTATATGTCGAAGGAAAAAACTACCGAAGGAGTTAAGCGTCTGGCACAAGCCATTAAAGAAGAAATGGGTGTTGCTTAAAAAAATAAATTTTACTTTTTTAATAGAGGTGCGATAGTTAATCGTGCCTCTATTCATTTTATAGCGATGCTACAAATCCATGAACAATTCATTATATTTGCATTAAACAACTGCATATACTTCATATGGTAAAGTTATCGGTGATTATTGTAAATTATAATGTTAAGCACTTCCTGGAGCAATGTTTACTTTCTGTTTACAAGGCTCTCGAAAACATCCCTTCCGAAGTGTTTGTTGTGGACAATAATTCAGTAGACGGCTCTTGTGCTTTGGTAAAAGAACGATTCCCAGAGGTAAAACGAATAGAAAACAAAAAAAATTACGGTTTCTCCTATGCCAACAATCAGGCGATAAAACAAGCCAGCGGAGAATATATTCTACTATTAAACCCCGATACAGTAGTTGAAGAAGATACATTCTCCAAATGCATAAGATTTATGGACACAAACCCTGCAACCGGAGGGTTAAGTGTAAAAATGATTGATGGCAAAGGCCGGTTTTTACCCGAATCGAAAAGATCGTTACCGACCCCTGCGGTAGCTTTTTATAAAATTTTCGGGCTATCCAAATTGTTTCCAACATCAAAAACTTTTGCCCGCTATCATTTAGGACATCTGAAAAACGATGAAATTAATGAAATTGAAATACTCCCCGGCGCTTTTATGTTTCTACGAAAAAAAGCACTGGAAAAAGCAGGATTGCTCGATGAAACATTCTTTATGTATGGCGAGGATATCGACTTATCCTACCGCATAACCAAAGCCGGTTTTAAAAATTTCTATTTCCCCGAAACAACAATTATCCACTACAAGGGCGAAAGCACAAAAAAAGGCAGTTTGAATTATGTCTTTGTTTTTTACCAGGCGATGATCATTTTCGCCAACAAACATTTTACCAAAAAAAATGCCCGCCTTTTTTCTTCACTGATTAATACGGCGATTTATTTTCGTGCTTTTCTTTCTATTCTAAACCGCTCATTTAAAAAATTATTTTTACCTGTACTGGATTTTATCTTATTCTTCACTGCCTTTTATTTTATTGAACCCGTTTGGGAGCAATTTAAATTTAAAGGTCAGGGGAGCTACCCCGATACGTTTTTAGAATATATCGTCCCGGGTTATATCATCATCTGGATTTTTTCGCTCTGGTTTAACGGAGGCTACTCAAAAAATTTAAAGCTCAAGTATATCGTAACCGGTATCATTACAGGCTCTGTCATAATCCTTATTTTTTATGCCCTTTTACCCACAGAACTTAGATTTTCGAGGGCATTAATTATCATCGGGACTTTTAACAGTCTTATTTTAGCAATAATAGCCCGCTATACTGCACACTTCATCCCTTTTTTACCGCATCAGTTCATCAACACTCAAAAAACCAGACTAATTATGGCGGGTTTAAAAGATGAAATTGAACGGGTAAAACAAATCATTGCCGAAACCGACAGCAAACCCGAAATTATTGGGTATGTATCACCTGAGCAATCATACGATACAGCTTATTACTTAGGAACCCTGAACCAGATTGAAGAAGTCATAAAAATTCACCAAATCAATGAAATTATATTTTGTGCTAAAAATATTCCTTCGCATAAAATCATCCGCATAATGCTGAAAATCTCAGGTTATGCTATTGATTTTAAAATAGCACAGCCTGATACGCTTTCAATTATCGGAAGTAATTCCATTAATACTTCCGGCGATTTATATACGGTAGATATAAATTCGATTGCCAAAGAAAAAAACATT
>JBNJFS010000373.1:0-2547 GCA_051747085.1 Bacteroidota bacterium | reverse complement strand
TCCGAGATGACCGGCAGCTTGCTCTCCTCCCAAAAAAGAGAGCATTTTAATATTGCCTTCGTTATCAAAATCGAAAAATATTGCATCACAGTCTGCTCCATTGGGACCTTCAAACACTGTATCATAAAATCCAATCCAGGTTCCTACAATCTGGTCTTGAATGGCAGGGGCATCATCGTCGTCGCTACATCCTGTCGAAAACATCACAATAGTTCCAACAAGAGCCAGTGACAATAAATAAAAAAACTTTTTCATATAATTCTGTTTTTAAGTTAAAAAATATCTATTTAATAATTATCGATGAATGAATGAATGAATTAAATTAATTTACGATTACTTAAGGTTTGCTGAGTAAGTTAAGAATATCTCTTGTTAATTCCTTTTTGAATAATAAAGAAAAATTGTACAATCATACAAACATTATTTTAACTGGAAATGTCAAATTCCACAGGTATGTTAATAATAACCTGATTCAATACACTTTATCAAAGTTAAAAATTATATTTTAAAAATCAAAAGGGTTTTGTTTAAAAAATAACGTTTTCGCATCAAACAACTTTTTCAACAACCGCATAGTTATCTTTTCATTACGCTCACTACTGAGTCCCATGACTTCTATGTAATATATATAATGGGCAAAAAGAACGAACAATGCCAACTACTTTTTTTCTATAAATGATTTTTGAATGTAAAATAAGGGACAGCCGGTTTTTATTTTTTTGAACTGACGGGTAAACCCGTCGGTTGATTATCGGTTATCTGTCTGTTTTAAAACGTCGGTTATGATATCACCGGCAACGATGCCGGTGATACATTTAATTTTTAGCCTATTCCACCAACTCCAATCCCATATCCAACCCTTTATCAACGGCAGGAATTCCTTCTTCCATCCATTGAGGCATTGGTTTTCCTTTCAGGTAATGGTCGAAAAACTGGGCCATACGCACCTGGAAATCATACTTATCGCGCACTTTGGTCGGCCAGTGGTCGGCTTCATTATAATTCAACAACCAGGCTTCTTTACCTAATCTGCGTAAAGCAATAAAAAACTCAATTCCCTGGCTAAAAGGGACTGCTCCGTCATCCTCGTTATGCATGATTAGTAATGGCGTTTGAATTTTATCGGCTGTAAACAGTGGTGAATTTTCCAGATATCGCAAGGGCGATTCCCAAATGGATTTCCCGATACGGCTTTGGGTATGCTCGTACTGGAATGAACGGTTACGTCCAGACCAGTTACGAATACCGCCATAAGCGCTAAACATATTTACCACCGGAGCCCCGGATTCGATGGCTGCAAACAAATTGGTACGTGTAGCCAGGTAAGCCACCTGGTATCCACCCCAGCTGTGTCCTTGTGCAGCGATGGCATTTTCATCCACAAAACCTTCTGAAATAAGCTGTGTAACACCCGGCATAACACAGTTAAAAGCATCCTCGCCCGGATAACCTTCTTTGTAGTATACATCCGGATTAAAAATGATGTATCCGTTGCTTGTGTAATAATGGTAATCAACCGTAGAGCGATGTGCCTCGGGAATATGATGGTTATATAATCCTTGGGATGATTTTTCATAAAAATTAACAATCATCGGATATTTTTTGTTGGGGTCGAAATTGGCCGGTTTAATTAATAAACCTTCGAGTTTTCTACCATCCAGCGATGTCCAGCTATAGAGTTCTTTGGTACCCCAAAGAAACTCCTCCTGTTGTGGATTAACATCGCTTATTTTTACCGGGGTTTTGAAATTTTTACCGGCGACTAATAAATCAGGAAACTCCTGAAATGTTTCGCGGGTAAAAACAAAAACATCACTTTTTTCAGCTTTTATTGGGCGATTGAGCCGGTATTTACCATAAACCAGTTTTGTGGGTTCTTTTTTTCCTTTCCAGGTGGTCTTGAAATAACCGTCTTCCCGGCTAATTTCGTTATGAGCAGACAAATAAACCGGTTCTGATGGGTTAATTCCTTTTTCTGCGGTCTCTTTGCGGTCAAAATCAATATACCGGTAGTTAATTTTTTCTTTTCTTCCACGGAGGGTTAAATTCACCGGGTTACTCCTGTTTTCAGGATCTACTTTCCAGATATCATAACGGTCATAAACCAATAAAGCCTCATCGTCCTGAAACCATCCGGCAGTTCCATAGGGTGATGGAGGGTTTGGAATATCATTTATTTCATCAGCACACTGGATAATATGGGGAGTAGTAATCGTAAATTCTTTACCGGTAGCAATTTTATAAGTATTCCAGGTTGTATCCATAAAATTGTACCAGTAAACATAATTCCCATCAGGCGAAACATTGGGATAGGCACGAATATCTTTTTTTATCATTTCAGTATTCCCTGATTTTATATCAATCAGATAAATATCGTGATGATAAGGGTACCCTTCCCACATGGTTTGTACCGAGTAAGGTAAGTTAGACCATGCTATAACCTTATCGGAATCACCCTGTTTGATGAGTCTTATTCCGGTATAATTTTCATTTTCCAATGGTACCATTTTGTCTGTGTCCAGATGATAAACGGCCAGGTAGGTTTTA
>JBNJFS010000372.1:0-2550 GCA_051747085.1 Bacteroidota bacterium | reverse complement strand
TATCATTACGTTGCTAAAAATATTTTGCAGCAAGGCGAAGATATCATTCCCGAACTGGAAAAAGTATGGGAAACATCATTCAATGAAATTTTACAAGAAAGAATCGAAAATCTTATACAGGAAATACAGTTTAAAGCTACGCTAAACCAACTCAAATCATGGAAAGAAACCGGGGCAACGGATATTTTTGAAGGAGCATTTTGGGTTGCTAAATATCAATATCCTGAACTAAAAGTTGATACCGTAAAAAAAACCTTTGATAAAATAAAAAGAGATGCCTGGCTCGAGATTAACAATAACTTAACAGCTCTTGAAAAAATAAGGGTACTCAACCATATTTTCTATCATATACATGGTTTTACAGCCAACAGTACAAACATTCATGCTCCACAAAACGCTTTTATTAATCATGTGCTGGATACTAAAAAAGGAAACCCTATTACCCTTGGAATATTATATATGGCATTGGCAAATAGTTTGGATATACCTTTATACGGAATAAATTTACCTAAACATTTTATCCTCGGATATGCTGATCCATTATACCAATCATTAACCAATGACATCGATATTTTATTTTATATTAACCCCTTTAATAAGGGAGCTGTTTTAGGTAAACGGGAAATCGATTATTTTTTAAAACAACAGAATATTATCCCTGAGAAAGCATATTATTATCCATGCTCAAATCTTGATATCATTCGGAATTTAGTTTTAAATTTATTATTTTCGTATGAAAAATTAGGCTACCCCGAAAAAGTTGCTGATATAAAAAAAATGTATAACATCATCAAATAATTTAGCATGACAAAGGAAGAAACAAATGAAGAAATCGATCTGATTGAAGTATTTATAAATATTTATGTATTCTTAAAGAAAAACTTTTGGTTCCTATTTACAGCCCTTCTACTAGGAGCTGTTTTAGGTTATTCAACAAAATTTCTTAAAAAAGAATATTATGAATCATCCATGTTGATTGAATCGGAAATTCTCTCCGATGAAATTTTAATGGAGTATATTAATAATATTCAAACATTATTAGATGATAAGAATTATACTCTATTACAAGAAAAGATGGGAGTAGATTCAACAGAACTTACTAAGTTTATAAGTATTGAAGCAAATTATGTATACAATGAGGAAGAAAAGGAAAAGACAAGACTTGGTTATTTATCAGTAAAAGCTATAACAAGTAATAATAACGTTCTAGAAGAAATGGATCAGGGAATTTTAAATTTTATTGAAAAAGAAGAATACTTTCAAAAAGAATTCGAAATCTTTAAAAAGAATACCCGGAATTTAATTCAAATCATCAACCAGGAGATCAAAAAGATTGAACAAATTCAGGCAAATTTTATCAAACCCAAAAACAGTTCTGGTGAAATAAAAATCTATTACCAAGAGAAATCATTACAAGAAGAGTTATTATTATTAACCAAAGAAAAGCAGGGACTGGAGAAAGCCATTCAGCTTGTTGCACCTTTCAGGGTGATTAAAGATTTTACAATCTATAAAAATCCTAAAACAAAAGTTACAACCTATACCCTTGCAGGAGCCTTAATCTTAGGGTTTATAGCTTTTTCAATCCTTATCATTCGAAATATTAATAAATCGCTAAAAGAGAAAGGAATTAGCTAAACTCTCTTTTACCATTTTTAGACTTTATAAGGAGTAAAACATAGAAAAAAGTAAAAAAAGAAACACCGGCAATACTATTTAACATCGATTCGAACATAAAATTTATAAATACGATTAGGGTAAAAAAGAATAAAAGGAAATTCTTCGATTTTATTGCATAAATCAACAGGAATAAAAACCAAAGGAACAAAACCAACAACCCCCAAACACCCAATCCTACAGCCGATTCTAAATATTGATTATGCAGATTGTAATTTTTACTCAATGCTATGGAAAGATCGTATTGACGATATTTTTCTATCATTTCATCATGAATATCACCAATACCAACGCCCCATAAATAATTTTCCTGAAAAACTTCCACCCCTGATTTCCATAACCATAAACGTATGTCGGACTCGGGTGTTAGCTCGTGCTGATTTTCCACCTGAGTGATTATTTCATGAATATTTCTTTTCAAGCGAGGATTCATAAAAACGATCAATACTAAAAATCCGGTTATAACTAAACCCAGACTCAGTAAATACTTTTGTGACTTTAACATATAAAGGATGATAAATCCAAGGAATAATACTATTAAAGCTAAGTATCCAGCTCTGCTTCCTAAAAACCAAATCATTATGGATAAAAACATAAGCACAACAGAAAATACTAAAATTGCACTCACCGATGTTCTCCTTTTATAGCTACGAAAGAAATAAACAATTATACAGATGGCAAATAAAACATACATTGAGAAATAGGAAGGATGATGAATAAAACTAAAAGAGCTGTATGAAAAATGCGAATAACGCTGATTAATTAATTCGAAAAAGCTTAGATTTTGTTTACTAATCAAATAAGCGGGTTCAAAAACAAGTTTACCTGCTTCATTATATATAATACTCTGATCTAAAGCATAAAACAAAGAAA
>JBNJFS010000371.1:0-2557 GCA_051747085.1 Bacteroidota bacterium | reverse complement strand
GTAATAGAAGTGATTTGTGTAACATTTAACCTAAAGGCAATCGATAAAAATGATGAAATCATTATAGTAAAAAGTTGAAATGTTCATTCATCTCATATGAGATACTAAAAACCCGAATACTTTGAAGAATTGCATATTTACCATAAGTATATTTATTATTTTATCATGTACGGGTAATGCTCAAAATCTGGTATTAGATAGCTCTATTACCTATAAAAACAAAGATATTGAACTCTATAATGCATTAAATGAGATTAGTGAAAAAATTGGATATGAATTTTCATATAATGCTGCACTTATACCAGACCAGAAAACTGTTAAGGCAAATTTTAAAAATGAAAAGCTTAATCTTATCTTAGAACAACTCCTAAATGACAGTACTTTATCTTACAGGGTGGTTGAAAAACAAATTGTAATTTATAAAAGAAATACGATAAACGCTCTTGCTTCTCTTCACCAAAATATACAGGACAGTATATACCAAATTACAATAAAAGGAAGGGTTATTGATCTGATAACGGAAAAACCTCTGGCATATGCCAATATCTCTATTTTTGGAAAGAGTATCGGAACCGTTACCAATGATGATGGAGAATTTATATTTAAATTTCCGGCAAAATACTTAAGGTCTAATTTAGCCATATCATTTGTAGGTTATAAAAACGCCATGGTCCCCATTAGCGAGTTAAGTCCTGATGCTAATATATTTTACCTTAAACCGGCAACCATTAATTTAAAGGAAGTAGTTATTCGATATGTTGAACCTAAATCATTAATTCGTGAAGCTGTTGAAAAAATACCTGAAAATTATAGTACACAAGATAATATTTATACGGTATTTTATCGTGAAATAATTCAGAAGAATAATGAATATGCAGCCGTAAGCGAAGCTGTTTTAAATGTTTTTAAAAGTCCCTATAACAATTATCATAACGATCATATACGGTTATTAAAAAGCCGTAAAAATATTGATTATAGTATTATGGATACCATCTTTTTTAAACTGAAAGGTGGTTTACATACCTCTTTATATCTGGATATAATCAAAAATTCGATTAGTTTTATTGAAGAAGATAAGTTTGATCTTTATGATTATGAAATGACCAATATTGTTAACTTTGATAATGGTACTGCTTACGAAATAAAATTTGAACCCCGTTTTTATCTTAAAGAGGAATCTTTTAAAGGAAAGATTTATATTGATACAGAAACATCTGCCATAAAAGCGGTTGAATTTGAAATAGAACCTTCAGCAGTGTCTAAAATGTCCCGGGAGCTTGTGGTTAAAAAAAATTGGCGAATAAAAGTAAAACCGGTAGCGGCTAAATATAAGATTAGTTATCGTTTGTTGGATAATGTATTACACCTAAATCTTGTTAGAGGGGAGCTTGATTTTAAAGTAAATAATCGAAAACGATTATTTGCAGATGATTACAAAACTATTTTTGAATTTGCTGTAAATGATATTGATACAACCAATATTGACAAGTTTAATCGTAAAGAGATAATAAATACAGAAAAAGTTTTTATCGACCAGAAAAATGAATATGATGCTGATTTCTGGGGCGAATTTAATTTTATAAAACCGGATGAGCCCCTTGAAGAAGCCTTGGTTCGTATCGCCAAAAATCTTGAAAAATCAAAAAACTAGTTATCCTCTGTATTCACTTTTTGGTAAACCCTAACCCAATCCACCAACATGTTAACCGGTAAACGAGGCTCACCTTCATTGGTAATTCCTGAACTTAATAAAATGAACATAGGCTCATCAGGGACACCCCGGGTCTGTTCATGAACTACAAAATCATTGATGCTCCAGGTAATCTTTTGCTCCGACCATTCAATAGAATAAATAAAATAATCTTTCGAGAAATTTAAGCCTGAAACGGCTGATTTATTTTTTCTTATAGCTTCCTGTTCCGTCCAGTAATTGGCAATCTCTAATTTAGCATTTGATTTTGTCCCATATTTAAATACATCAATTTCCGGAGTAATCTTTTCACTGCGTAGCCAAAATGCATGATGAACAGGGTAGGCGTGATCAACTTTAATTTTGGCTTTAAACAATCCATATTTTTGGCGGAAAAATTTTGCTGTATTAATAAGTCCCGATGTATATTCAAATTCTTTGGGATAGAATCCGGTAGATGGATGCCAAACCCTGCCATTTATTTTTTGTTTTTGGGTAATAATTTTCAGATTATTTTTATCCACAGCAATATTATCCTCCGTAAAAAATTGTCTTTCGTTTGCCTGAACATAATCGGATTCAAGGAGATTTTCTCCCCATGAATAGCCTGTTTGCCATTTCGCTGTGTCTAACTTTTGTGATTCAAAATTGTCATCAAACGTTAATTCCCATTTTTTTAATTCATCAAAAATATTGGATTTTTCCAGTTTAAAAAACCATTTAATTTTGTCTGAATTTTTAAGTTTAAGATATTCTTGTTGTTGTTTATATTCATCCGAAAGGTTGAATTTATTCTTTGTATTTAAATATTTTTTGGCATGGGCAAATTCATCCGAAAGGATATATCTTTCCAAATCCTCAAACCGG
>JBNJFS010000370.1:0-2574 GCA_051747085.1 Bacteroidota bacterium | reverse complement strand
TTTTCCTCAATAATTTTGTCGATGAACAACAGTTATTTAAATATTTATATGCTTCAGATTTATATATAACACCTTATTTGAACGAAGCACAAATTACCAGTGGTACACTTTCCTATGCCGTCGGAATTGGATCAGCTGTTATTTCAACTCCATACTGGCATGCTTCAGAATTATTAGCCGATGGAAGGGGAAAGTTATTTGATTTTAATGATTCTGAAGGATTATCATCTTTATTGCTTGAGTTGTTAGATAATCCGAAAGTGCTAAATGAGATGAAAAACAAAGCCTCTGAATTTGGCCGAAAAATTACCTGGCCAAAAACAGGGGACAGGTATCATGCTCTTGCAAAGAATATTTTAAAAGAGGGCCTTCAAAAGGTTAAAAAAGAAGAACTCGAAATGGATCTGCTGATATTACCTGAGTTTTCACTCGCTCATATTAACCGATTAACAGATGATACCGGCATAATTCAACATGCAAAATTTGGTATTCCTAATCTAAAGGAAGGTTATTGCCTGGATGATAACGCACGGGCATTACTTATGGTGCTGATGACATACAAACAGACTAAAAATGTTCGGGCCCTTGAGTTATCGCCCATTTATTTAAGTTATATTCATTATATGCAGAATACAGATGGTACATTTAAGAATTTCCTGAGCTTTAGCCGAAATTTCCTGGATGAGGTGGGGTCTGAAGATTCTTTTGGCCGTACGATTTGGGCATTAGGTTATCTGTTGGCTAATGCTCCCAATGATGCATACTACCAAACCGGAAAAGAGATATTCTTTAAGGCCGTTCCCAATTTTGAAAAACTAAAATCAATACGGAGTATAGCCAATACGATGATAGGGATTAGTTACTACCTGAAAAGCAATCCATCGGACAACTCAATGACCAAGGTGTTACAAAATATGACCAATACTTTAGTTAAGCATTATGAATTGAATAAAACGGACAACTGGAAATGGTTTGAATCATTACTAGCATACGATAATGGTATTTTACCTTTAGCTCTTTTGCATGCTGCAGAGATTCTGACCGATGATAAAATTACCCGGATAGCCATCGAATCGATGGATTTTTTAACGAAACATACACTTAAAGATAATTATCTTTCTGTAATAGGTAACGAAAAATGGTATGTTAAAGATGGAACACGTTCTGTTTTTGCTCAGCAACCCATTGATGCCATGGCTATGGTTTTAATGTATCACCAGGCATTTTATTTAACCAAAGACAAAGAATACATTAATAAACTGTATACCTCCTTTTTATGGTTTCTGGGAGAAAATGACCTGAGAATGAGTTTATATGATTATGAAACCAAAGGCTGCTGTGACGGGTTCGAAAGTTATGGAATTAACCGCAACCAGGGAGCCGAAAGTTCTCTTGCTTATTTAATTTCTCATTTAACCGTGCTTCAGGCTTATGAAGAGTTTCATAAATCGGAGATAGGTTAATATATCATCATTAAATAAGATCATAAAGTATGTTAATACACAGATACAAAAATAATCCAATCCTTACAAAAGACGATGTTCCTTATCCTGTTGCTACAGTGCATAACGCTGCAGTTGTAAAGCACAAAGGAAAGTATATTATGATATTCCGCTCGCATAAAATGAACGGAAGGAGCATCCTCGGACTGGCAGAAAGTGATGATGGTTATCATTTTAAGGTGAGTGATAAACCATTCATGGTGCCGGCAACGCAGGGTGTATTTAAAGAATACGAAGCTTATGGAATCGAAGATCCGAGAATTGTTTTTATGGATGGAGAATACCTGATTACCTATAGTGCCTATTCAAAGCATGGTGTGCGTATAGGACTTGCCAAGACAAAGGATTTTAAATCGGTTGAGCGATTTTCGTTGATTACAGAAGCAGACTACCGGAATGTGGTTATTTTTCCTGAAAAAATTGGTGATTTATACGCAAGACTCGATCGTCCTCATTCCGAAATTTCACCCTGGTCGATTTGGATATCATATTCTCCGGATCTTAAATTTTGGGGCGAATCTAAATTAATTATGAAACCATTGCCATATCATTGGGATGAGATGAAAATAGGACCCGGAGTGCCTCCAATAAAAACTTCCCGCGGATGGTTAAATATATACCATGGTGTTTTTCCGACCATGGACGGGAGTGTTTACCGGTTAGGTGTGGCACTGCATGATTTAAGAGATCCATCAAAACTAATTGCCATCGGCGATGACTGGATTTTGCAACCCGAAGAAGTTTATGAAATTACCGGATACGTGCATAATGTGGTTTTTTCATGTGGTGCTGTTCCGGAAGATGATGGAAGTATTAAAATATACTGGGGTGGAGCCGATAAAGTGATGTGTGTAGGTACTGCAAAATTAGATGAACTGGTGGATCATTGTTTGAATAATCCGCGACAGGAAAGTTAATTAATTTTAATACCAAAAATATGAAAATTGCAATACTATCATCCATTGCATGGCGTACTCCGCCACGGAAATATGGACCCTGGGAGCAAGTAGCTTCAAATATTGCGGAAGGAATGGTTGAAAAAGGACTGGATGTTACGCTATTTGCCTCGGGC
>JBNJFS010000369.1:0-2589 GCA_051747085.1 Bacteroidota bacterium | reverse complement strand
TTGATATTTTAAAAACTGATAATGAGTCAACCCCAACCCTTCGATAAAAGCCAACGCGAATTCACTATTATCTAACAAATCAACTACCAGTATCTCTTCATGCTTATTCTCTTGCAAATCTTTATACAAATCCCCTGCTGCCCTGCGCAACTTCTCTTTTCGTGAAGCTATTTCTTTATCAGAACTTTCAATATATATATAGGACCATTTAAAATATGAATTAATTTTAACCAGTTTTTTATCCTCGGCAACTTGCCTTTTTATATATTCAAATTCGGTAGGAGAAAAAGAATATTTTTTTAACTCTTCATAATCAGAAGTAAGGTAAATTACGGGTAAATCGATTTGAACATCTTTCGTTTTTATAATATTTAATTTCATAACCTGAACATCTTTACGTGTAATTTGTAAAGTTAATAAAATTGATTCAAGTGAATATGATAATATCATCCATGGAATTAATTATTTTTGCATACAACGAATTTTTTAGATGAAGCGAAAAGAAATATATAAAAAAGCATTAAATCTTGAATATTTATCCATCGACGAAGGGCTCTATTTATATGATTTTGCGCCTTTAGAAGAGTTAATGTATGTAGGCGATGTATTAAAAAAACATCAAAAACCGGGAGATATAATCACCTGGCAAATCGACCGAAATATAAACATCACCAATGCCTGCATCTCACAATGTAAGTTCTGTAATTTTTACCGCAGACCAAACGATAAGGATGTTTATATTACTTCGATAGAAGAATATAAAACCAAAATAGATGAGTTATTTAAGTTAGGCGGCTCTCAGATATTATTACAGGGAGGGTTGCACCCTAAATTAAAATTAGATTTTTATACCGGTTTATTCAGCGAATTAAAAAGACTATATCCGGATTTAAAATTGCATGCATTAGGTCCTCCCGAAATTGTACATTTAGCAAGATTAGAAAAGAAAAGCTATAGAGAAATCCTTGAATCGTTGATTGATGCGGGATTAAACAGTTTGCCCGGAGCAGGCGCCGAAATTCTTTGCGACAGGGTAAGGCAAAGTATATCGCCGGGAAAAGCCAACACACAGCAATGGCTCGATGTTATGAGAGAAGCACACAAGCTAAATATGATTACCTCGGCAACAATGATGTTCGGTCATGTGGAAACCAAAAGGGAACGAATAGAGCATTTAGCTGCTATCCGACAGGTTCAATCAGAAAAACCGGAAGATTCACCCGGCTTTTTGGCTTTTATTCCCTGGCCTTTCCAAGACGAAGGCACTGTTTTACAACGCCAGCTGAGCATTAAAAACAAGGTTACTTCGGAAGAGTATATCAAAACCATTGCCATGTCACGAATCATGTTGCCCAATATCAAAAACATACAAGCATCATGGCTTACGGTAGGAAAAGATATCGCACAAATATGCCTGCATGCCGGAGCTAACGATTTTGGTTCCATAATGATAGAAGAAAATGTGGTATCCTCGGCCGGCGCCGATTATAAATTCGATGCAGAGGGTATTCAGATGGCAATCCGTGAAGCAGGATTTGAACCTCAACTAAGAAATCAGCAATACGAATTTATTGAATATAAAAAAGAATCTCCGGAATAAAAACTCCGGAGATTTTCCTTTTTTATGGTGATGGAATATATAATGGTCCATCGGGGCCCAATGGTAAACCTATCAACATCCAAATAATCAAAAGCACAATCCATCCCAAAGAAAGCACTACAGTGTATGGTAACATTGAAGAAATAATTGTTCCTACACCATATTTCTCATCATATTTTTGTGCGAAAGTAACAATTAAAGCAAAATAGCTCATCATGGGAGTTATCAGGTTGGTAACAGAATCACCTATTCGAAAGGCAGCCTGGGTCAATCCCGGATGATATGGCGGGTCGATAAGCATTAACATAGGAATGAAAACCGGAGCCATAATAGCCCATTTAGCCGATGCACTGCCCATAAACATATTTATAAATGCTGACAGGAATACAAAAGCAACAATTAACGAAACACCGGTTAAGCCAATATTTTGTAGCGTATGTGCACCTTTGATGGCAAAGATAATTCCTAAATTACTATAATTGAAAAAGTAAACAAACTGAGCGGCAAAAAATACAAGAACAATATAACCACCCATCCCCGCCATTGACTTCCCGAGAAATTTGGCTACATCCTTATCGCTTTTAATGGTTCCAACAATAATTCCATAAACAAGACCGGGAATAAAAAACATAATCAATATAGCAATGATTATCCCCTCAAAAAACGGAGAATGAAGAACAGAACCTGTTGCAGGATCTCTAAAAATACCATTTTCGGGAATAACAGTAAATGCCAGGGCAACAAGGGTTAACAATAAACTCCAGCCGGCATATTTTAACCCTTTCTTTTCCTTGGGAGTAAGTTGCTCGATGGGCAATTTTTCTGCATTGCCTTTATATTTACCTAACCGAGGCTCCACTATTTTTTCTGTAACCCAGGTACCCACCAACACAACTAAAAACCCGGATACAAACATAAAGTAATAATTTACGGCAGGGTTTACCCTGATATCGGATATAATCATTTGTGCTGCCGATTCAGAAATACCA
>JBNJFS010000368.1:2365-2594 GCA_051747085.1 Bacteroidota bacterium | reverse complement strand
CCGGCGGTATAAAAAATGGGTATGGCAATACAATATTTTTTCATTTAATTTGCTATACACATCCGGTGAAATAATACCGACATAATGCAAAATGGTAACATGAAACATTAAACGTGAAACACGAAACCAAAATGCATTGTGCCTAATGTAAAACCAATTAAATTTACGAAAAATAAAAAAGAAAGTTTTAATTTCAATTGTAGGAATTGTTTTATTTGCTGTGGCAATT
>JBNJFS010000368.1:0-2355 GCA_051747085.1 Bacteroidota bacterium | reverse complement strand
ATTATGAAACGCAAAATTTTAATTGGGACACTTGCTGTTTTTGCTTTTATGGTGGTTTTTTTAAGTATAACATTAAATTTTTCTGAATCAAATACTATTGAAGATGAAAACATATTGGCTATTAAAGATTCTTATGCTCAGGGTTTTGGTGATTGTTGGCAAACTGTTGCTTGTAGTAGTGGAGGTGGATATTGCTCTTTAGACTATGATGCTGGTAAGCAATGGGTAAATCTTAAGTTAAATTTTTGTGCAGAAGGGCTTAAGCCATAATTGATATAATTGGGATGTTTTAATCTTTTTTACTGAAGTTTCGCATTTTGAAAAATTGTTAGATAAATGATTAATATTTAGTATTTTGATTGGTTAAAATAATGTCGCGCTTACAGCGCTTATGGGTGGGGTGGTGATTTCATTTCTACCATAATGCCGCACCTAACGGTGCTTATAGATATACAAAAAGGTCGTAAGTCTAAAATTATGGCAGCTAAAATATCAGAAATAGAAGTTTCGCCACGATGGGTGGAAGATCAGAATTAATCAGATATTTATCAGCGGCAGAGTAAGGGGGGAAACATAGAATTCATGATTATATAACTTAAAATCAAAGATTTGTTAGGTGCGAAACTTCAGTTTTTTAATATTCAATATTGATTCAGACATACTCCCATTTATGTGAAATTTTGTTAATTACATCTAATATAATTATTCTATGAAAAATTTAATTTATACGATTATACTACCAATTATTTTTGTCTCATGCATCAATAATAAGGAAGACTTCAAGAATTTTCCCAATGAAGTTCAATTAAAATCCCGCAAGATTAAAATTGATCAAATTAATCAGGTATATACACTATTAGGCGTCTTTGATTCTATTATTATTGCAAGATCGCATAGTAAAAATGCTCTTATAAAGCTTTATAATAGGCATGACTTTTCTTTAATTAATAGTTTTATAAAAACAGGAAAAGGCCCTGACGAAATTACAGGCCCCGGAGAATTTGGGTATAATCCAGTTTCCAAAAATATCTATATCATTGATAATGCAAAGCGTAAAATTTTTGTTTATAATCTAATTAGTTTAATTAACGGTAATACTGTTGTTAAAAAGAAAATATCTCAACCAGAAGAAGTTGACTTTATTAGTGATTTTGAAATAATAAACGATTCCACCTTTGCTTTAACAGGGATAGGGAAAACTAGAAACTTGATATATTTAATAGATGATAAAGGTCACGTAATAAACAAAATTGGGCAACTACCTGAATTAGAATGGGACCTAAAAGACTTTCATATTTTTCAAAAATATAGAAGTACTGTTCATTATTTAAATAATAAAGAATACTTAGTTTTTGGTTTTAAATATTATCCAAAATTAATTGGCTATAATTTTCAAGGAGAAGAAATTTTTAAAAAAGTTGGCCCGAAAATCTTTGAACCTTTTTTTCCTGGAAAATTGGTAAAGCAAAAAAGTAAAGTAGCATACCATGAGATAATAAGCAATAATGAATATATCTTTACACTTTATTCAGGTAAAAATGAAACTACTGTTCATAATGAAGGATTAGAAATAAAAGATTGGAAGTCTAATTATCCAAAAAATATAAATATTTTTACTCAAGAAGGCAACCCTGTTACGAAACTAAAATTAGACGTAGAGGTTTCAGATTTTATAATAGATCATGAGACAGGAAAGATAATAGCAATTAACCCTGAAACAGAGGCCTTTTATGTTTTTGATATTACAAATATTGTAAATAATTTGTAGTTTTGACTATGCACTTTCAGAAGAAAGCAATGTTTTGGATTATAAGGTATTTTGCTATGAAATTAATAAGCTAGAAACACCAAGAGAAGCCTTTATTCTTTTTTTAAGAGGAAAGCTTCTTTCTATGGTTATGTATAATTTCCATTCAAAAACAAAGTCTACCAAACCTTTTTGTTAAACTCCAACAACGAGGTCATCCTGGTAGGCAACCCAATAAATAATGATAAACTCATGAAACTCTACAAAGAAGAGATCAACAAACGGCTCGAATAGTTGTTTCGGGTGCCGGGTTTCGGGTTTCGGGTTCCGGGTTTCGGGTTTCACGTTCTGAGTTTTCGGGTTTAAAGTTTGATGTTTAAACCGCAAGGAGCGCAAGTAAGGCGTAAAAAGCGCCAAGAACAATTGAGTGACAACAGAGTGTCAATCGAATGACAACTGAATGACTATAGAATGACAACGGAACCCGGAACCCGGAACCCGAAACGCAAAACAACCGAATGACAACAGAATATACAACCGAAAAAAAGAAAGGAGGTGCAATCTTCCCCGCATAACGAACCAAATCTTTTCCAGCCGAAGGAAGTAGG
>JBNJFS010000367.1:0-2598 GCA_051747085.1 Bacteroidota bacterium | reverse complement strand
TCAACATGTCGTTCGTTAAGACCAAGCCTTTTCCATGTTTTTCCGCCATCGGTAGTTACATGCGAAAAAGTTTCAACAGAGAAAACTTTATTTACATCCACCGGATCACAAAATATTTCGTTGTAATATTGACCGCTTGAATGGTGATCGCTCATGCGTGTCCAGGTTTCACCCCGGTTTGTTGAACGGTAAAAACCTCCTTTATCTTCGGCTGCTTCAATAATTAAGTATAGATAGTCAGGGTTTACAGGCGAAATAGCAATTCCCATTCCTCCTTTATGAACGCCGGGTAATCCCTTTTCAATTTTTTTCCATGTTTTTCCTCCGTCGGTTGATTTGTGAACTCCCGATTCGGGGCCTCCACCAATTTTTGTATGTACATGGCGTCGTCGTTGTTCTGTTGTTGCATAAATTACATCAGGGTCTCTGGGATCGAGGAGAACGTTGTTGACACCGGTATTTTCGCTGATATTCAATACTTTATTCCAGTTTTTCCCGCCATCGGTTGTTTTGTACAGGCCTCTTTCTCCACCTGGTCCCCAGGCTGAACCTTCGGCTGCAACATAAACAATATCAGTATTCTCCGGGTTTATAGCGATCATCCCAATTTGTCGTGATTCTTTTAATCCCATGTTGGTCCATGATTTACCTCCATCAACCGATTTATAAACACCATCGCCGTATCCTAAAGCACGTTGATGGTTATTTTCTCCTGTTCCGGCCCATATAACATTAGAATTACCGGGATCCATGGCTAAACAGCCAATAGCATAAGAACCATAATTGTCGAAAATGGGTTTGAACGTGATTCCTTTATTTTCGGTTTTCCATATATTTCCAGATGAAACAGCTACGTAATACTCTGAATGGTTGTTAGGATTAACCGCAAAATCAGAAATTCGGCCCGAGAAAAATGCAGGACCAATATTCCTGAATTTTAAACCACTTATAACTCCTGAATTTACAGGGTCTTTCTCTTCCTTTGGTTTTTCTTTCTTTGCGAATGTTTCTAAAGAAGAAAATAAAAACATTCCGGCAAACAAGAGTGTCAGTATTGTTTGCATTTTGTTTTTTCTAAACGTTTTAAATTTCATGTTAATGATTTTAAGTTAATTTTAGGTTGATTATATTTTTGACCTTAAAATAAATGGATCGTTTAATAAATATATTATCATCTAAATTAAAATATTTTATTATGGATAGAAAATGGTTAGGAGGAAATAATTTTTTAATTTTAGCTTCTCTAATCAAAAAAATCTTATCAAATGAATAAAATTGCATTAATAACAGGAGCGACGTCAGGTATAGGAAGAGCCACTGCTAAAAAACTTGCACAAAACAATTTTGATGTAATTATCACCGGACGTAGACAAGAACTACTGGAAGATTTAAAAGAAGAAATTGAATCTCTTTCCTCAGGGAGAGTGAATATTTTAAATTTCGACGTTAGAAATAAGGAAGAGGTAGACAAAGCTATTGACAGCCTGCCTTCCGATTGGAAAGATATTGAGGTTTTAGTAAATAATGCGGGGTTAGCCGTTGGGTTAAGTCATATAAATGATGGAGTGATTGATGACTGGGAACGAATGATTGATACCAATATAAAAGGATTATTATACATGACCCGCAAAATCTCGCCACAGATGATAGAAAAAAAACAAGGACATATTATAAATATTGGTTCAACTGCCGGCAGAGAAGTATACGAAAAAGGAAATGTTTACTGTTCAACAAAACATGCCGTTGTTGCTTTAAGTCAGGCTATGCGAATTGATATGTTAAAGCATAAGATTAAAGTAACGGTCATAAATCCGGGAATGGTAGAAACAGAATTCTCGTTAGTACGTTTTAAAGGAGATAATGAAAAAGCCGATAAGGTATACCAGGGATTTACACCCCTTTATGGTGAAGATGTGGCTGATGCCATTCTTTATGCTGTTACACGGCCCAAGCATGTTTGTATAAACGATATCATTCTTACGGCTACCGCACAGGCTAACTCATTTTATAAAATAACGGAGTAAAAGTATATTAGCCATTACTGTACATCGGACATTCCTCGACCCTAATTTTTTGGAAGATTAGTTAAATTAAAATTGTGTTGCACTTTAAAAGCGGTTATTTTAAAACACCAATGATAGTTTTATCCATGAAACCAACAAACGGACAAGAATGTCCGTTTTACAAGTACTTCAGTCATTCTTGTCTGATGACCTGTAATCTTTAAAACCGGCTGACATATCCAATATGAATTTTTGCTGAGCGTATTTCTAGGGGATTATCAAATTGTTTGCCCACTGCGTAGCTTATCGAAAATATTCCGGCATTGGTTTCAAAATCGGCACCTATACCGAAGCCCCAGGGGAAGTCCTCTGTAACCTCACGGGTTACATTTTTATAATAGTAAGCACCGTTCCAAAATAAATAAAATGCTGAGTTTCTTTCGAACAGGTAACGAATTTCAATGTTTTGCAAAGAATAAACCGATGCGTTAAAAACATTTTCATCAAATCCGCGTAACGAACCGGCTCCCCCAAACCGATATAGTTCATTTTCAAAGAAAATTGCTTCTTTGTCTTCGCCGGCCAACTGATCAAG
>JBNJFS010000366.1:0-2608 GCA_051747085.1 Bacteroidota bacterium | reverse complement strand
TTTTGATGTCCACAGTTTGGACAGGTTATAACTGATGTTGTCAGAATCTTCATGATTTGTTTTTAATTATTAATCGACAATATAACGCGGAATCCTAGATGGCAATCGTGTTAATAACTCATAATTCATGCTGTTATTCATATCACTGAACGAGCTAATGGAAATCATTTTATCTCCCTGTTTGCCGATAAGTACGACTTCGTCATTTACCTGCACATTGGGCAAATCGGTAACATCAACAACCATCATGTTCATATTAACAGTACCTACCACAGGCACTCTTTTTTCGTTGATTAAAACATGTCCCAGGTTGCTTAAATTCCTGCTAAATCCATAACCGTACCCAACCGGAACGGTGGCAATTTTACTATCCCTGTTGGTAAGAAAACTTTTACCATAGCTAACATATTCGTCTTCCTTTACCTTATTAACACTCATCACCTTGCTTTTCCACGACAGAACCTGCTTTAAAGGATCTTCAGGGATTTTTCCGTTTTTTAAGTGTATCATCCTGGTTTCATTCCCGGGCCAGAAACCATAGTTGGAAATACCAATCCGCACCAAATCAAAAGAAGATTCCGGAAAATTAAGTACTCCTGCCGAGCAGGCTATATGACGGAATTTGGGTTTTAGTCCTTCAGATTTTATCCATTTAACTAACCGCTCAAAGGTCGTTATCTGATTGTTAATCCTTTCGAAGTTATCTATATTCTCCGCTCCGGCCAGATGCGAGCACACGCCTTCGAGGACAATATTTCCTTCGTTGTTTTTTAACTTTTCGATAACTCCCGGTAGTTGTTCTTCGCAAAAACCTGTACGATGCATTCCGGTTTCCAACTCCAGGTGTATACGGGCAGGCTTGCTTGTTTTTTTACTTACATTGCATACAGCATCAAGTCTTTCGGTTGTAAAAACAAAAAAAGAGATCTCATTTTCAATGGCCCATTCCAGGTAGTCGTTGTCGATAAAACCCATAATCATAATATGGCAAAATTCCTTTTTCACTTTCAGTGCCCTGCGTGCTTCTTCAACACTAAAAACAGCAAAGTGGTCAACCCCACATGATTCAATCAAAGGCAACAAATCTTCAATGCCATGGCCGTAAGCATTGGCTTTAATGACCATGGAGTATTTCACATTTTTGCCGGCTTTCCCCTTCAAATAGCGAATATTATTATTCAAGGCGCTTTTGCTGAGCTCTATGTACGATGTAAATAGCATATTGTATCTGGTTATATCAGGTTAACAACTGTTATGATTTACCATAAATGCCGAATCTTTGAACTTTTATCCCTCAATTATTCTTTTACCCAAAGTGAATCCATAAAATAATTACGGCGATCTGTAAAATTCTTTTCTACTTTAAAACCATACTTTTCCGCAAGTTGATGGATGGTATCCAGATCAAATTTTTGGGATAACTCCATGTAAATTGGCTCATCTTTCTGAAAATGAATGTTCTGTTCCAGCGCTCCAATGTAAACAGATTGCTTTTTGTCTGAAATCAGAAAACTTTTGGTTTCGCCCGATTGCTCATTATATTGGGCAACATGCCGGTATGATTGTATATCAAAATCCGCATCCAGTTCATTATTAACCCGTACCAGATGATTCAGGTTAAACGCGCGGGTATGTCCATGCGGATCGTCGTATGCATTGAGAATAATATCTTTTGGTTTTTTAAGGTCAAAACCAATCAGCAGTTTATCATTTTGTTGGATTAAGTCTGATAGATGGCTTAAAAACAGGTGTCGTTCATCTTCCATAAAATTCCCTATATTTGAACCCAGAAACAGGAATACCTTGTTATTATCGGAGTCGTGATTCAACTCATTCATCATCTTAAAATAGTCTCCGGTTTTGAATTCGGTATTTAATGCCGGCAATTCAGCTTTTAATTTTTTACGCAGGTTTTCATTGGCCTGCCGGCTGATATCTACGGCAACATATTTAAAATCGACTTGATGTTCAACAAAATGATTGAGCAGAATTTTTGTTTTTAATCCATCTCCCGATCCCAGCTCAACCAGTTCGAAAGGAGCATTTCCATTCACAAACATATCTTTCATTTCTGATTGATAATGAGTAAATATCTCATATTCACAATCGGTAAGATAATATTCGGGCATTTGCATGATATCCTGAAAAATCCGGCTCCCTTTGTCATCATAAAAATACCTGGGCAACAGGAATTTGGGATTTGAAGATAATCCTTTCAATGTATCTAAAGCAAAGGTGCTCAATTTTGTAGTTTGTTCCATGAAAATATTTTTAAGATAGAATTAGCAATTATTATCCGTTCGTTAGTTTTCAGGAATCCCTGTTTCATAAGGATTTTCGGGATTGTTGCTCCACTCGAACCATCCCCCGTCGTAAACTGAAACATTGGGCCATCCCATGAGCCATGCATTAAACCAGGCTTCGCTTCCACGCCACCCGGTACCGCAATAAAAAGCTAAATGCTTATCCGGCGTAATCCCCTGTTTCTTCCATATCTCCGCTGTTTCATGAAATTCGCGTGTGGTATGGTCGAAGTTCCGGTAATTTTCCATATGATAGGCATCGGAACCGCAATCGGCAAAAACAGCCCCCGGTATTCTGCCCTTTG
>JBNJFS010000365.1:0-2620 GCA_051747085.1 Bacteroidota bacterium | reverse complement strand
GTACTCAAAACAGTGGAAGCTTTTATGAAAACGGTAAAAGACTCTATGCAGGATGGCAGGAATGTTTACCTCAGAGGGTTTGGAAGTTTTGTGGTAAAGAAAAGAGCTGAAAAAACAGCGCGTAATATTTCAAAAAACACTACCATTGTAATACCGGCACACAACATTCCTTCCTTCAAACCAGCCAAAACATTTGCGGATAAAGTTAAATTGGGGAATAAATAATCATGGGACAAAAAATTCAAAAGAATGCTCCTGCATCGGGTGTGGTTTATGGTTTGGGATTTATTGGAGCAGCGATTTATTTTATTTCAAATGCCACAGGTTTTTGGCTGGGGGTGCTTGGATTTCTAAAAGCCATCGTTTGGCCTGCAATTCTTGTTTATGAGGCATTCAAATATTTGGGAATGTAACGGCCAATTTTAGAATAGATTGGAACCCTTTGTTGTGTTTTGCATGAACGATGGATAAAATACTATTACGTTAGCGGTCATTGTAGGACGAGCCTATTAAAACTAAGATGAACGAAAATATTATTGTGGAATTACAACAAATTGACATATCAAAAATTGAATTTAGAGAAATTGAATGGCAAGGACCATACTCGTGGATAGGCTATGAAAAACAGAACATGCTTGACAAAATTCCTGACATTGAAGGTATTTATCTTTGGACATTTCAATACAAAGACGGATATTTAGTTTATTGTGCAGGGATAACAAAATCTACTCAAAAAAGATTTAAACAACATACTTTAGAATATAAGTGTGGTAATTATACGGTGTTTAATGTGAGTGAAGCTGAGCAAGGTAACAGAGTGGAAATTTGGCATGGATGGTCATACGCAAGGACTCATCGTGAAGAATTTAATGAACGTAAAGAAGAAATTTTAAATGCGGTAGAAGGACAATTAAAATCATTTAGAGTATTTATTGCTCAAATGCTTAACAAAAGAGAAAGAATGCGATTTGAAGCAGCAATAATGAACCATATTTATGATTCAACAGAACCATGGGCTGAATTAGCAGACAGGGGAATGGCATTAAGTAAACGAAGAAAAGACGAGATGCCAATCGTAATTAAAAACATAAGTAACATTAAATTTTACGGAATTCCAGAAAAATTAGAAATATAGAAATGAAAACAACGAATCGCAAATAAATAAACAATGTTTCAAGAACCTAAAAACTATACAGATAACGACCATTTCTTTTTCCAATCAGACAATGAATTAGAAAAAGTATGTAATGCACCAAAAGACAAAGATGGTGTTTTTAAAGTTTTAGAATTACGAAATGGAAATATTAACTTGGTTTATATCGGTTACTCAAAATCAGGTGGATTATTTAACGAAATTGTAAATGGAATTCACTTCGATAAAAACACAAGAAAAATAGGTTGGACTTACCAAATGTTGAAAGACAAAACAGATGCACTTGACTTGTACTGGTATGTAATTGATGATAAAGACGAACAAAAGAAAGAACAAGTTGATATGCTAAAAGATTTTATTGAACAAACAGGGAAATTGCCAAAATGGAACAAATAAATAACAACGACCCGCTAAAATAAATAGGACTTTGAGCGGTCTGCAAGACCCAGTGATGAATATCACCTGCCGGGCTAAAAGTGTCTTTCAAGGTTTATTTCAGTTGGAAGATTAATTGAAAATACCTTTGACATTAACTCCAATATTTGAATTACTATACCAACATTTTAGCCACTTTCTCTTTTAGCTGGTACTTTGCCTTACTCCATGAGGAAAAGCTTTTAAATGTTTATTGGCAAATACAAATATGGTATATCCCCCCATAACAATTCTGCGTTAATCCCAAAAAGGCAACTACGATTGCAATTGCCTTGTAGATAAAAGGAAAATCAATCTTTATTTCTTGGGACTTATTCTGAATGGATTGCAAATTGTTCTGGATTTTTGCCCTTTACATTCTTATAAACAGTCTTAATTTCAGCCAATACAGTTTTGAAATCTGAAGTGTCATAGATAATGCTTTTTACGCCCATTTCTTTTTTTTCATAATCAAGTGTTGCAAGAACAATTGGCACATTGGTTTTCTGAGCCATGTAAAAAAAACCTTTATTCCACTTTGTCATTTTTTTAATCCATCCTTCAGGTGAAACTACAATATGCAATTCATCGTTATTGTTAAGCATTTCAACTACATGGTAAATCGCATTTTGACCTTTTACACCTCTTACAGGGATAGAACCCAACCCCCTCATGATTAGGTTCAGGGGAAAGAAGAAAAGCTCTTTTTTAGATAAAAACTTGAATTTAACTCCAAGTTCTGTGAAACCCAGTTTCCCATAATAATAGTCGATGTGAGCTGTATGTGGAGCAAAGATTGTGACTGATTTCTTCAATCCGCCATAATCACCAGTGATTTTCCATCCCTGTTTCTTTAAAATCCAGCCAGCGAGAGTCTTCATCAATTTTTGATTTAGTAAATTTTGAAAGTACTTAAAATTAATTGATAACTCAATTATTAATTCTGCTGAAAAATAAACTTGGTTAAACCAGCCCACGGAGTTATCACCATCCTTGCACTAACAAGTTAACAGGTATCCGTGGGTATGTCCGAGCTTTTTACTGGTTTTCTTC
>JBNJFS010000364.1:0-2634 GCA_051747085.1 Bacteroidota bacterium | reverse complement strand
TTTAATGTTTTATCTGTTTTTTCTTTCTCTTGAAATGTGTTACAACTAAAAAAGATAATTGTTAGAAATAAAAAAATGATCGAATTTTTCATGACTTGGGGATTTTGTTTAAAGATGGGTGATTATAGATATTTTTAAATTATTTTTTATGGGTTAAATAAAGCGACCCCCCTCCCGCTTTTGAAGTGGTCGCTTTTAATTTAATTGTGCAATCTATAAAAATGACATTTATTGACATAACCTTGAGTTTTTTTGTACATGTTTATTTTTCTCTAAATTTTATCTTATTTAAAAAATTTCTTTGCTCATATTTCTCCAAAATTTCTTTTTTGTCACTGACAAGCGTAATATGGCATATGCCATTTCCCGCAATAAAATATAAATTAAGATTATAACCTACTCTTCCCTTGCCGGCTTCAGTCTTTGTTTTAATCAATTTTCCGCTTTTATTATAGTATGTAACATCTTCATTTCTTAGAACCGTAATAAAATCTGCATCTGGATATAAAACGGATAATAATTTCCTGCTTTCCGATTTGCTAATTTCACTTTTTTCATAATATCGAACAGATAGCCCTGCAGTTCCCGTCAAAAAATAATCATAATATGAACCAATAGAGTCAATACCTGCTATGGACTTATAACCTTCAAACATTTGATTATCATATTTCTTATACCTAGCAAATTGTTTTGGCAATTCAATTTCATATTGTTTACCTTTATAAATTACTGTCTGGCCAATTGTAAAGGAGTAAAAGCCAAGCGCCATAATAAATATTAAGAAAATTTTCATAGTTTTGTATTTAAATTTTTTTCAAATTACAGGAATAAATCACATTTTGATCAAACGCACTTGCGCCATAAAGTATTGAATCATCTTTTGAGACTGCAAAAGTTGTTATTAATTTGTCTAAATTAATTCTCCATTTAGCGTTGCCATTCCAATCAAATACTAAAATATGAGGGCGGATTGATGGTGCATCGGGATTAATTTCTCTTAATTTTTGAGCACTGTTTTCATAAACCATAAGGTAAATATACTTATTCGTAGAATAAGCCTGACTACCATATATGATATTTTTGTGCGAGGGATTAAATTCTCCGTTTTTAAAAAAAATCTGTTGCTCAACTGAAGAGTATAATAACTGATTTGGACTATCGAAATTTTTGATATTAAAAATTTTGATGTATGGAAAATAATTATAGTATGCCATCATTTTATCACCTCCGGAACTGATATTAACGCCCCCCTCAAACACCTGCCACAAGTCTTTCATGTTATTACCATTGATTTTTTCCGACATCAGGAATGTCGGATATTCACCAAATGCCTTATCCTCCTCTGATAGAAACCAATGAAACTCTTTTGTTTCTGTCTCTTCTCCATATGCGCTATTTCTCAATACACATCCTTTTTTTAAACTAAAACCATGATTGATTGGGTAAAACTTTCTCGGAAAGCGAAATATACGTTTAAAACTTCTTATCGTATCCTGGTCTAATTCTAATTCATAAAGATTTCTTAGGTCGCAGAATTGAATCTTATCATTCCGCAAATGAAACGATTTTGCATCAATCGCAGTAACCTCTTGGGGACCTTTCCCTCTATTTAAAAAATTACCACAAAATACTATTGAATCACCCTTATTCTGATATAAAGACAAGATTTTTTTATCACTCTTATTTAATACAACAATGTATTCATTCGTTGTGCAAATCTTCCGTGGATTAAGCAAATTTCCTTCTACTTTATTAACTCGTAATTGTGGATTATAAATTGGTTTTTTTTGCCAATCTATTTTTTTTATATCGGAGTCATTCTGCTTATCTGCACAGGAAAATAATGTTATACATAGTATGGCTGCTAAGCAACCAATTAATATCCTTTTTTTCATGTTGTAAAAAAATTTACTCATCCAAATCATGGTATCATTGCCTATCACAGGGCCAACTCTATACAATTTGGATGAGTATTAAATATTAGGTTAAATTATTAATAAGTAGTACATTCGCCAAGATGCTTCCATTCTCTTCCCTTTACCCATTGACACTCATTACATATATATGCCCAGGAATCATCAACAAACCAATCAGCATCATTGTAAGCATAATAACATGGTGCGTTGGTTCCTCCCCATTCCCCATCAGCTTTCGCCATCACCGCAATAGCATCCAGCGAAATATCACCGTCACCATTTTCATTCAACATGCCCATGTTAAACACAGTTGCCACGGCAAACAAACCTGCGAACATTCCGAATATTGCTTTTTTCTTGATTTTCATAGTAATTAAAATTTTAATGATAAAAACTCAATTTTCAACGAACTTTGTCGTTGATTTTCTCAAAAATACAATGTTTTCCTGCCTGGCAGGCGACATTGTCCGCAATCTCGTTTGTGATTGCTGTCGTTAAATTTTTATCTTTACATCATATTTTACACCTCCTTTCTTTTTAGGAAGGGAGCCGGAAGAGGAAGCGGTAGCTGCGCAGCTAAAGGGCTTCCTCTTCTTTTTCCCTGTATTTTATGTGTTTTGAGTTCCGGGTTCAGAGTTCCGGGTTTCGGGTTCTGTGTTTGGGGTTACAATGTTTTGCATTTCGTTCATTATTTCTCGAGTTGCCGAAGATTCGACTT
>JBNJFS010000363.1:0-2643 GCA_051747085.1 Bacteroidota bacterium | reverse complement strand
GACATAACTTTTAGTTTTAATTAATAATTAAGTTTAATTTTTAACAGTGCAAAGAAATATAATTAACTATGATAAATCAAAAATATTTCTCTATTTTTTTGATGCAAAAATAACCTTTTTTAATTTTTTAAAGCCATTTTTGCATTAAATTTTAAAATTTATAAAAACAAACACCAAATAGCACTAAATATAAACAGTTTACTATGAACAAAATAGCCGTGTTTGCATCAGGTTCAGGAACCAATGCAGAAAACCTTATTAATTTTTTCAAAGAAAATAAAAAAATCGAAATTTCGTATATTTTTTCGAACAATAAAAATGCTTATGTTATACAAAGGGCTAAAAATCATGACATAAAACACTATATTTTTTCTCGAACAGAATTTTATAATACAACCAACATTCTTCAGATTTTACAAAAGAATAATATCGATTTCATTGTTTTAGCCGGTTTTTTATGGCTTATTCCTGATTATTTAATTAAAAATTATCCTGACAGGATCATTAACATTCATCCTGCATTGCTCCCCAAATATGGGGGAAAAGGTATGTATGGAATGAATGTTCATAAGGCTGTAATTCAAAATAATGAAAAAGAATCAGGAATAACCATTCATTATGTGAATAATGAATATGATAAAGGGGATATTATTTTCCAGGCCAGATGTGCAGTACATAAAGACGACACAGCTGAAACGATTGCAAAGAAAGTGCACGAGCTTGAATACAAACACTTTCCTAAAGTCATCGAAAAAATTATTACGAACTTATAGATCGGTATATTTCCGTCCGATATTAATATTAAGTCCAAAATTAAAAATAAAGGGCTGATAATCGAAATGTAAATCATCATTCCCTATTGGAATAGAAAATCCAAACTGGATAATAAATTTTACCCATTTATAACCAATTTTTGATGTAATAACCGGTTCAAAAAAGGTATTATACCCCCCTTTATCGAAACTCTCAATATTGGGTGTCATCTTCACTAAAACAAACCGTGGCGAGAAACTGGCATCAAAAATACCTGTTGCAACACCAATGCCCGGTTGTATAAAAAATCTACTTAAATCAGCATCGGTAATTGAGTCTAAGACAAAGGTTTCGTAAAAACCTTTTGTTTTACCAATTCCATATCCACCATAGATTTCATACCGGAGACTTTCTCCGATATTTTCAAAATATCCCAAACCGCCCTCAATAAAAGAATGTTTATGATAATCATCGGTGGTGTCATTGGTTTCATTCCCATAAGAACCATTGACCATAATCCCAATGTGATCCGTAATAGCATAAGCGGCTTGTGCATCAAAGTTACTGGTTCCGGTAGCAATGTTAGCCTGAAACTCTCCCTTGTTGCTAAACATAGGCGAATTTGCCATATTAGGGATATACTCGGGTGAGCATGAAAACAAAAATCCTGATACCATTAAAAATAACAGGCTTTTAAATTTCCGGATTGAACATAAATTTTTCATAATTTATTATTTTGGTTAGGTTGCAAAAAATTTATAATCATTTCATAGATAATCGTTTTTCTATTCATTATAAATTGAACAAATGCCTCATCTGAATACCTGTTTCTGTAGATAATCATATCCTTAATTGCAAAGGGAAATGCAATTAACGACAGCATATTAATATAGAGTTGTTCGGGATTAACTGCCCGAATATTTCCTAAACTTGCTTCTTGTTTTAACTGGTTGGAAAAAATTTGTGAATTATATAAATTATCAGCTACTTTTAACTTTGTCAATTTTTCAGGGTTATGACTTAAAACCGTTAAAACAAATGATATTAACAAAGGATTCTCAATAAGAAAGTCAATATAACTTGAAACATATTTTTCTATTTTGGTTTTTAAATCCAAATTTGAATTTAAAATTTCTTTTAAAGATGCAGAAGCTTTTCCAATCAACAAATCAATAATTGTTTCAAATAAAACTTCCTTACTCCTAAAATAGTAATTCATTAATGCAACATTAATTTGTGCTTTTGACGCGATATCACGTACACTGGTACGGTCATATCCTTTTTTCAAAAACAGCTCTGTAGCCGTTTGTAAAATTCGTTCCCGGGTAGATTGTTGAAGTGTCATTGCATATTCTCATTTACATGAATGCAATTTACAAATTACGATCGTTTTAAACAAGTGTTTAAATTAATTATTTAAAACGGATTTGATGAACCCGGACTATTCTTAAGGGTTGCAAACAGTACAATACAACCTTTTCCAAAGCTCAAAACGTTGAAAAAGGTTAACCAGATTGAGCCTTTAACTCATCTGGTGCTTTTCCCTTTTTAAATAAAATAATAAGGTTACGGATTAATTAATCGATAATAACGCTTGATTTAAAGTGTCAACCGAAGCGCTGAATCGTTGCAGATTATCTTCCTTAATCGGATCAACCGGCGGTGATTCAATAGTTAACGGGTTAATAGGATGACCGTTTTTCCACACTCTGAAATCGAGATGAGGTCCGGTTGAATACCCTGTACTACCGACATACCCAACAACTTGTCCCTGAGAAATCCTCTGTCCTACTTTAATTCCTTTTGGATATCTTGATAAATGATTATAACCGGAAGTATAAACGCTGTTGTGTCTGATTTTGATATAATAGCCCGCCCCTTTTGTATATC
>JBNJFS010000362.1:0-2647 GCA_051747085.1 Bacteroidota bacterium | reverse complement strand
GGGTCGGTTTGGATAAAATCCGGATGATTATATTTATCGGCTTTTTCGTTGAGAAAATCTTTTAAAACCCTGTACTCCATTAGCTTCCGGTGAAAAAACCGTCTTTCATGGTAAGTTTCCTATCAGCAGTATCGGCCAGCTCAATATCGTGGGTAACAATAACAATGGCCGGATTGTATTTTTTACGCAAGGAAAAAAACAACCCATGCAACTCCTTTTTATTCTGAGAGTCAAGATTTCCGGATGGTTCATCAGCAAAAATCACTTTGGGATCGTTAATTAACGCCCGCGCAACAGCCACTCTTTGCTGTTCTCCGCCCGACAACTCCTTTGGTTTATGTTCCAGTCGATGACTCAGTTTTAGGAAATCAAGAATCTCTTTGGCTTTTTCTTCAGCTTGAGCTTTAGATATTTTATTGATAAAAGCCGGAATACAAACATTTTCTAAGGCTGTAAATTCAGGGAGTAAGTGATGGAACTGAAAAACAAATCCAATATTTTGATTACGGAAAGCTGCCAGTTGTTTATCTCTTAACTTGCTGATGTTCACCTTATCATATAACACTTCGCCGGAATCAGGACGTGACAGCGAACCCAGAATTTGTAAAAAAGTCGTTTTCCCTGCACCACTTGGCCCAACAATAGAAATAATTTCACCCTTTTCAACGGTTAAATCAATCCCTTTAAGGACTTGTAAATCGCCATAGGATTTGGTAATATTTTTTGCAATAATCATAGATATTTTCTTTTCTTCAGCAATCGTATCTTACATTAAATCCATAAAATTAAAGTATTCCCGTGGTAAAAGCAAGATATATGTATGTGACATAAATAGTTAAAAAAATCATTCCTTTCCATCGTGAAATGGTTCCTTTTCGCAAGGGCAATAAAAATACAAACAACAGCAAAGCCAAAACAAGCATCCAGATAATATCAAATCTTATAGCCATAGGATTTACATCAATGGTTGTAATTATGCTGGTTAAGCCAAGTATGGCCAATATATTAAAAATGTTTGACCCGATAATATTACCTATAAATACATCCATTTCTTTTCGGGCAGCAGCAGCTATCGAGGTGGCCAGCTCGGGCAAACTAGTACCCAGAGCAATAACCGAAACAGATATTACCCTTTCGTCAACCCCCATTTTTATGGCAATAGCTGAGGCACCCTTTACCAGAAATTCTGCACCATATATAAGGCCTGCGGTTGAAATCAACACAAAAAGGAACGATAACCAAAGTTTATATTGTGGCTTTGGGGGTGTTTCCAGTGAGGCTAATTTTTCTTTTCGTGATTTGGTAATTGACCAAAAAATAT
The DNA here is from genome assembly GCA_051747085.1 of Bacteroidota bacterium. Taxonomy (GTDB): domain Bacteria; phylum Bacteroidota; class Bacteroidia; order Bacteroidales; family UBA12077; genus UBA12077. The sequence goes on along the minus strand of JBNJFS010000362.1, from coordinate 1,326 downwards.
AAAGCGCTAATAAAGTAACCATTAAAACACCCTCAAAAAATTGTAATTTAAGATTAAGACTAAAAAAGAGTAACAAAAAGCTGGCGACCATCATTACAATCCAGTCGAAATGAATTCCTTTCTTTTGAACTTTAATCGGACTTATTAAAGCACTTAATCCTAAAATCAAGGCAATGTTTGCAATATTTGACCCAATTACATTACCGACGGAAATATCGGGATGTCCTTTTAACGCTGCATCTAAACTAACAACCAGTTCAGGGGCTGATGTTCCAAGCGAAACAATTACAACACCAATAACCAGTTTAGATACTTTAAAATGGGCAGCAAGCGATACACTACCCCGTACTAAAAAATCTCCACTAAATATTAATAAAAATAATCCGATTAGAAGTAAAAACAAATCCATAGATTATCCTTTAAGGTCGTCATTTGTTTCTTTTATGTTATCATCCAGGTCTTTAAAATCCTTTTTAATATCATCGGAGTGGTTATTCATTTCGCGCTTGATATCATCGGCAGCTTTCCTAAATTCACGCATTCCTTTGCCTAATCCGCGTGCTATTTCAGGAATTTTATTGGCTCCAAAAAGTAACAAAACGACCAAAAGAATAATAAAAATCTCTTGTCCGCTAATAAAAAGAAACATCCTGTACATAAATTAAAATTTTTACAAATATACATTTTGTTACAACAACAAAAAAGCCCCATTTGTTATGGAGCTTTTTGAATCATTGGTATGTTTAACTTTTATTTTTTCTTTTTATTCGCATCTTTATGTACTGTGTCGTAAACCACTGGTGATGCAACAAATAGTGATGAGTAAGTACCCACAACTACACCTACTAATAAAGCAAATACAAAACCACGGATTACTTCACCCCCTAATAAGAAGATGGTTAACAATACTACAAAGGTGGTAATAGAGGTATTAAACGTACGGCTTAATGTCCCGTTTAATGCACTATTAATAATAGAATGGCGGTCACGTTTTGGATAAAGTGTTGTATATTCCCTAACACGGTCGAATACAACCACGGTATCGTTAACCGAGTAACCTACTACGGTAAGTATAGCCGCAATAAATGCCTGGTCAATTTCCAGTGAGAATGGTAATATTCCGGCAAATAATGAAAATATACCAAGAACAATTAACACATCGTGAATAAGTGCCGTAACAGCTCCCAAACCATATTGCCAGTTTTTAAACCGGATAAAAATGTAAAGGAACATCATTATCAAGGCAAGAATAATCACAACCAAAGACTTATAAATAATATCCTGTGCAATGGTAGCTCCAACCTTATGCGAGCTCATTTTATAGTT
>JBNJFS010000361.1:0-2650 GCA_051747085.1 Bacteroidota bacterium | reverse complement strand
CAATTAATCCAAATCTGTTTCTTCTTCAATAAAATTGATTCCAAACTCTTCCAGTTCATTCAATACCGGCTCGTAAACGTCCTTCATAATTGGAACAACTACTCCCCGACGTTCAATAACTCCGGTGAGTAATAATTTTGTGGCAATGGCTACAGGGATTCCAACGGTAATAGCCATGGCTGTATGTATCTGATCTTTGCCTCTTACAACGAGCGATGATTTGATTCGTTTGCTTTTTCCGTTTAGCAAATAATCAAATTGATGTTGCATGGCAATCATGTCCTTGTCATTTTCGCCCAGTGCCCATTTTTCTTCCAGTAGTTTTTGAAGAATCTGTGCAGGGGTGGCATCAGCCATACTTATTTTTTTGTTTTCGAAGATGCCCAGCCATTCTAATTTCTTAAATATTTCTGACTCCTGATCTATTCCCGTATAATCGCAGATTTTTTGCTCTACAGGGTCTTTTTCATTATAGGGTAGAAAAAGGTTGATAAATTCCCGATAGGTTAGATTTTCAGAATTCTCTATAGTGAAAGTATCATCTGTTAAGCCGAGTTGAACAAACACATCCCATGCAGCACAATATCCGGGGCGGCGTAATGTTCCGCGTAAAATGGTCGGGATATCTTGAAGATTGTATGTTTCCCGGTAGCTTAACGAATCCCTGTTGGGATACATCTCAAACTCACCAACATCTAATATGGATACTTTTTCTGTTCTTCGAAACAGTTGATTATAAGGAACATATTTATATCTCCCGTGGTCAATATATTGAGCCGTGGACTGACCGGCAACAACAACATTTCTGGGATTCCAGGTAAATTTATAGTTCCATGGATTGTTATCATATTCAGGAGCAACCAGTCCTCCGGTGCTGGATTTAAAAGCCTGCATTTTTCCGCCTTTAGCTTTTATCTCATCAATTACTTTCATGGCCGACATATGGTCAATCCCCGGATCAACGCCAATCTCATTTAAGAGCAATATATTTTTTTCTAATGCTTTTTCATGCAATGTTTTTACTTCCTTCGAAACATATGAAGCGGTTATCATATGTTTGCCAAACTCAACACATCTTTCCGCCACCATATGATGAAAACGTGCCGGTAACATCGAAATAACCACATCGGCATGTTTAATTTCATCAATGCGTTGTGATTCGTTAAACACATCAAATTTAAATGCTTCCCCGTTTTCATGATTATTTACTTTTCGTTGGGCTGTTTCAATCGACATATCTCCTACACGTACCTTCCATTTATACTCTTTTGAATGGTCAAGCAGGTATTTAATTAGACTGGAGGAAGAAAGTCCGGCTCCTAAGATTACTATTTTTTTCATAAAATGATTAGTGTTTGGGTTAATTTCATTTAGTAGCTGCTAATGTAAAATTATTTTTGAGCAAGAAAAATGGTTTTTAACAGGTAAGTATAAAAATTTAAAGGTGCAAATTAATAATTGCTTTATAAGTTATTGAATGTAAGGTTTTAGTGAGGCGTTAAAAATGTGTTCCCAAAATCATAAAAAAATTGCTGTCATTCAATTTTAAGGTATCATAATTTTGTTTCTAAAAAAAAGTTGCTACTTTTACGAACAACGGAAAAATTAACCCTAAAAATTTTACCTGAGAAAAAAATGTGAATTTTTTAGTCCTTGTGCAAACAAGGGCTTTTTTTATGTCCTTACGAAAGAAGCTGTCTGTTTAGATTTTTCAGCTCACATCGCTTAGTTTTCCGAGTGAGGCGAGCGCAGCCTTGAATTTCTTTGCGTACTTTCTTGTTTCAAGACAAGAAAGTATGTGGGGTCCGGGGCAAAGCCCCTGAAATAGGAAAATGGTAAATAAAATCAAGGTTTCAGAATGGATTCAATATTTTTATCGGACAACAGTGGCAAAAAATAAAAGATGTAAGTAAATTGTTAAATAATAAATTGTTTGAAAGCTGAAATTCTGTTAAAAATTCCCTTTTTTTGTGTAATAAATAGAGTTGATTTGTTTAAATCAAAAGAATAAGGAGAAGAAATTGTCTACAGAAAAGAAATACGCCGAAACACCCTTAATGAAGCAATATTATCAGGTAAAACGAAAACATCCTGATGCGATATTGTTATTTCGTGTAGGAGATTTTTACGAAACATTTGGCGAAGATGCTATAAAAACAGCCGAAATTCTTGGTATTACACTTACTAAAAGAGCCAATGGTACAGCTTCTTCTGTTGAGCTGGCAGGGGTGCCTTACCATGCACTCGACACATATTTGCCTAAGTTGGTGCGTGCCGGTCAAAGAGTGGCCATCTGTGAACAGTTAGAAGATCCTAAGAAAACCAAAAAAATTGTTAAACGCGGTGTTACCGAACTGGTAACTCCCGGTGTTTCGTTAAACGATAATGTCCTGGAGCATCGCGAAAATAACTTCCTGGCTTCGGTTCATCTGGATAAAAATTTGGGGGGTGTGGCATTTCTTGATATTTCAACCGGTGAGTTTCTTACCGCCGAGGGCAGTTTCGAATATATTGATAAATTGCTCAATAGTTTTCATCCTAAAGAAGTGTTGTTTGAGCGAAGTAAACAACAGCAGTTTATTCAGCTGTTTGGTGATAAATTTTATACCTACAAGTTGGACGATTGGGTATATACCGAAGAAAATACTAC
>JBNJFS010000360.1:0-2668 GCA_051747085.1 Bacteroidota bacterium | reverse complement strand
CAATATCTGATTTAAAGGTATTTGTTCAGATTCTATTTCATCCTGCTCTCTTACATCAATTAAAATCGCCTCCCCTCTGGTTATTAATCGAAAAGCATCTGCCGGGGCAATGTGCTTAACGCCTTCAATATGAAACTCCTGTAATTCAGGATAATCTTTTGTATATTTCATCTTTAATATATTTATTCTGTTTAAATTTTGATGGTAAGATTTTTTATCTATTTAGTATCTCTTAAAATAATCCGCCATAAATTAAACCTGAGATCGTTGCCATAATTACAACCAAAACAACATAAACGAGGGTTTTTTTCGTTCCAATTACACCACGGATGACCAGCATATTAGGTAATGATAGCGAAGGACCTGCCAGCAACAATGCCAGTGCCGGGCCTTTTCCCATGCCGGCCGAAATTAATCCCTGTAAAATGGGTACCTCGGTTAATGTGGCAAAGTACATGAATGCTCCCACAATGGATGCAAAAAAGTTTGAAAATACCGAGTTTCCACCTACTAAATTAGCCACCCATTCATTGGGAATTAATCCTGCCATGGCGGTATCGTCGTGAGTAGAACCTAACAGAAATCCTGCAATCAATACACCAATGGCCAATAAAGGCATAATTTGTTTCGTAAAATCCCAGGTAGAAAGGGTCCACTCTTTATTATCAGGGTCGCGCTTATCGGTTAATGTAATAATACTTAATCCGGCAATACCAACGACCATCGGAATGAGTGGTGATGAGCTTATAAAGCCTGAAATAGCCGTTACAATGGCTGCAAGCGCAACATATTGCCATTTTAATTTAAGAATAGCAATCAGCGAGTAGATTAATAAAACACCAAAGGCTGCAGTAATGTACCATTTGTTTGACCAAATCCAGTACCATGCTCCATCGGTAACTCCATCAGCTGGTTTTCCCCAGTTGGCAAATACTAAAATAAGAACCAGCGTAAAAAAATGAAAAGCAGTTTGCCACATGGGCCTCTTTTCCTCGGTTTCAGGAAAATTTAGCTGCTCTTCTTTTTTAGCCTTTTCTTCTTTTCGATATATAAGCGACATAGCCGAACCAATGACAACAGCAAAAACTACCGCTCCGATAATTCTTGCTACACCCATCTCAAATCCTAAAATACGGGCCGTAAGAATTATAGCCAGAATATTAATAGCAGGGCCGGAATATAAGAAGGCGATGGCCGGGCCTAATCCTGCACCCCGTTTGTGGATGCTCGAAAACAATGGTAAAATAGTACAACTACATACGGCAAGTATGGTCCCTGAAACAGATGCTACCGTATAAGCCACCCATTTTTTGGCTTTGGCGCCAAAATATTTCATCACGGCACCCTGACTCACAAAAACAGCAATAACACCGGCAATAAAAAATGCAGGTAACAAACATAAAATTACATGTTCCTGTGCATACCATTTTGCCAGGTCGAACATAGCCATTATAGCTCCGGTAAAACGAGTGCTATCGAGTGGCATAAAATAGGCAAACACAAAAACGACAATGATCCAGGTAAGTATTTTAAGTTCTCTTCTTGTTTCCATTTTAATCTGATTATTTAACTATTTTATCATTATTTTATCGTTCGTAATTAACCGAACAATAAATATGCTTTTTTACAATTTACACTTGTCTGCAAATGAATGAACTACCTTTTGAATCTAAAAATAGATGATGATGACATAATATATTCCAAAACCAATGAAAATAACCGAAATAATTCTTCGGAACCATATTTCGAATATCTTTAAGCTATTATACAGTTTACCGACTCCGGAAACGGTGTAAGCCAGTAGCCAGGCAAAAATAATCACCGGAATCCCTGTTGCAATGGCAAATACAACAGGTAAGTATAATCCTGAAGCACTGCTGATGGTCATTGGAATTAACATGCCAAAGTAAAGTACTCCGCTGTAAGGGCAAAAAGCAAGTGCAAACACAATGCCCAGCAGTAAAACCTCCCAGTAGCTGTTGGTTCCTTTTTCCTGGAAACGCTTGGATAAACCACTCATTCCCGGGAATCGTATCTTTAAAATATCCAGCATAAGCAGGCCGATAATAATTAATAAAGGCCCCAGTATTTTTTCGCCGTATTGCTGAAACCAACCGGATATTTTAAACTGGTCGGCGCCGATAAAAATGATTACAGCCAGCAAAGTGTACGATATTGCCCTTCCTAAGGTATAAACCAATCCGTTTCTAAATACCTTTTTCTGGTGTTCAACATCCTTGCTGATAAATCCAATGGCTGTTATGTTTGTGGCAAGCGGGCATGGACTGATGGCAGTCATCAGTCCAAGCACAAATGCTGTAAGTATTGGGATTGAGCTGTTGCTCATTACATTACTTAAAAACTCTTCCATAAAAATTATTGTAGCGAGTCTATTTTTTCTTTAATGATTTGTTTTAATTTTTCCGGATTCGTTCTGGCATTCATAAAACCTTCATTGGTAATATTCATTTTATTTTCGCCACTTACAATAATTAAAGTCTGGCCGGAAATACCAGTTTCTTCTGCTTTTTCTTTGCCATCAGCTTCATCCAGGTTATAGGATACAAACAAAACATCATCTCCGTAAAATTCTTCGATAGCTTCTTTTGCTACATCTTCTACGGCATTACAGGTTGCACAGCGGCGGGTATAATGAAAGTAGAATACT
>JBNJFS010000359.1:0-2675 GCA_051747085.1 Bacteroidota bacterium | reverse complement strand
AACTGAATAGACAGGATTCTGTAGCTAACGGGAATGGAAGCATCGGTAGTTTTAAAAACAGAGTCAGCGGCAGTTGGCAGTTAGCATTTGCAGGAGGCAGTTTACCTGCCCGTGGCAGGCAGCAGGGTTTAGTGGTAGTCAACAGTTTATCTGCCGGATGACAGATGGCAGTGATGGTACACAGATTTAATATATTAAAAACAAATTTACTCAGATAATAAATAAATCTTTTTGCGGCTTGGCGCTTCTGACAGGAGGACAATATGCTGCAAATGCACTACTTTTGTCCTCCCTCGAGGGAGGTGGTCGAAGACCGGAGGGTGAAAAAACATATACTTTTTTATTCCACCCCCTGAATCCCCCTGTCAGGGGGACAAAATAGTGCAAAAACACTGTTTTTATTCTCACCTGCCATTTGGCAAGCAGGTTTGCGAAAAAATGAACAGAACACAGATTCAGTAAACTGATTACACCGATGGAGTAGATATTCACTGATTTTTTGTTTATTATAACAGCCGCAATGGATAATCGCAGTACGAATGACAATCTTTTATTATTACGGTTAAAAATCAACGAATAAAAAAAGGCTCGAAGAATCGAGCCTTTTTCAGTTTAACCGCTAAATTATTCATTATCAACAAAGAAATCTTTTACACTTGTTTTAAAGTTATCAAAATCACTTTCAAATTCGGATTTAAATTCTTTCCACTCTTCTTTTGATTTAACCTCTACTTCATCAAGCCTGCTTTGCAGTTCGTCTCTTTTTGTTTTTAGTTCGTTAAGCGTCTCTTTCTGTTCCTGAGAAATTTCAGTTTTTTGGGCCTCAACTTCCTGATTAAGCTTTTCTATCTTTTGATCAAAATCTGCAATTGCATTATCCAAATCGCTCTTTAATTTATCCTTTTGAGCCTTAACAAGTTCATCAGCTTCTTCGCCAACATCTTTTAATTCCTGTTTTACTTCATCTTCCTTCTCTTCTTCCTTTGATTTTTGATTGCAACCCGCAAATAAAAACATAAGTGCTAAAGCACTAACGGCAAAAATTTTAATCTTTTTATCAATCATAATTATATCCTTTCTTTTTTTATTAAAAAATAATTTATTTTCTTTTATTTAAGCCCATTATAATAAAAAAATCACACATTTCCAAATTTATTTAATTGTTAATTAAGTAATTAATACAAACCTCACAAAGCTTTTGTTTAGATTCACAAATAAATTATTTCCTTTGCATAAAATTTTGCGTTTATGCTTACACCCGAGAAAATACAATTATTACAATTTGAGAAGCTGCTGGAACATAAAAGCATAACTCATTTTTCAACGACCAGAACAGGAGGTTTTAGCAAAAACCATCTGGCCGGATTTAATCTGGGATATACCGTAGGCGATGAACCAAAGAATGTAACCCACAACCTGGAACTTTTAGCCGGTGTACTTGATATTGACAAAAGACAGCTGGTTTCGCCCAAACAAACCCACAGCAAAAATATTGGAATCGTAACATCATCCAGCGATATTTTCTCCGATACAGATGCATTAATAACAAATATCCCCGGAATCTGTATTTTTGTAAGAACAGCCGATTGTGTTCCGATTTTACTGTATGATCCGGTTCAGAAAGTAGTGGCAGCGATTCATTCCGGTTGGAGAAGTACGTTGCAGGAAATATCCAAACACTCCATTGAACTCATGCAAAAAGAATTTGGAACCCAACCGAAAAATTTAATTGCGGGCATCGGGCCTTCGATTGGACCTGATGTTTACGAAGTGGGACCGGAAGTGGTTGAACAGTTCGTGAATTATTTTACTTTTGATAACTATATTACACCCGTTAAAAATTCTGACAAAGGATTATTAAACCTTTGGAAAATAAATCATCAAATTTTAATCGATTCGGGAGTACCCGAAAAGCAAATCGAAGTTGCCGGAATGTGTACCTATTCCAATCCGGATTTATTTTACTCTGCCCGCAGAGATGGTGTTAACTCCGGCAGACTGGCAACAGGAATTATGTTAAAAAAATAGAAAATGAAAACCGCCTTACTGATACTGGTCACAATTGTTTGGGGCTCCACATTCTTTATCATTAAAGATACCGTTGCCACGGTTAATGAATACTTTATAGTTTTTGTGCGATCCATACAGGCGTTTGGGGCTTTATTTCTTTTTATGCTTTTTACCAAAAGCAACCAGATATTGCATAAAAAAGCATTTATGCGGGGAATAACCTTAGGATTTTTTCTGGCAATAAGTTACACGGCCCAAACCATCGGGTTAAAATATACCAGCACAGGGCATAGCGCTTTTATTACCAGCTCTGCAGTAGTTATTGTGCCGTTTATCCTCTTCTTCTTTTTTAAAATTAAGATATTATCCATCGACTGGATGGCCATTTTGCTGGTATTTATTGGTTTATTTTTGCTGACTTACGATACAGGCACTTCGGTCAATAAAGGAGATGTTATTACCTTGTTTTCGGCTTTTGCCGGAGCAACCCATCTGGTTTTGGCAGGCCGCTATATTCAAAAAACAGAAACACTCCCATTGATCAGCTACCAGTTTTTCGGAACAGCATTATTCAGTCTTACCGCCTGGTTTATTATGGATAATTCGCCTGTAGAGATTAGCACAAAAGCATGGGTATCGCTAATATACCTTGGATTATTCGGTAC
>JBNJFS010000358.1:0-2675 GCA_051747085.1 Bacteroidota bacterium | reverse complement strand
TGGATATTTTCCACAATGTTGTTTCGGCTGTACTGGCAGGCTCTGTTTTGGGCGACCACTGCTCACCCATTTCGGATACCACCATACTAAGCTCACTGGCCAGCTCGTGTAATCATATCGACCATGTGCGCACACAATTGCCGTATGCATTAACGGTTGGCGGAGTGGCTATTTTTGTGGGAACCATTCCTTCTGCTTTTGGTATTTCATCGTGGATCTTATTCCCTGCCGGAATTATTATCCTCTATGTTATTGTAAGGGTTTTTGCGAAAGCGTATTAACCGGCTTTCCATCCATGTGTTGCTCAAAGCCATGCCGCGATTTTTAGCACGCGTTATAAACGCGCGCTAGCTAGTAGTAAGAGTAAACTAATAATAAACCGTCATTAAAATAACTTAAATGTAACTCTGCGATTTCTTGCTCTACCATTTGAAGTGCTATTGTCATCAAGTGGATTTTTGCTTCCAAAACCATAAACCTTAATTCTATTTGCATCAATTCCTTTAGAGAACAAATAATTAGCAATATTTTCTGCGCGTTTGAGTGATAGATTTCTATTATATTTATCACTTCCTACAGAATCTGAATAACCATTTATTTCAATCATCAAATCAAAGTGGTTTAATAAAAAAAATGCCATTTTATTTAATATTTCATAAGAATTCTCATTAATTATAAATGAATTAAAATCAAATTCTATATTTGGAATAATTAGTATTTGGCTTGAATCTTCTTTAATAATTTCAACCTTTTCTAAAGAACTTTTTATTGTATCAGTGATATTTGTAAAGTCTAATGTTCCCAAAGAACGAAATGAGTTTGCATTGAGTAATACTGCAGAATCAAAATACCCATCTCCAACATCCGAGATACAAATTTTTATATGATATTTTTGATAAGGATTAACTTTATATCCAGTACTTAATTTCGTTGTTAATCCATCAAATTGCAAGCTGTAAAACAGGCAGTTGTATTTATCATTATTAGAAATAAAATACTTGCTATTATCAAAGGAATTAACATTATCAACTGTAATTGCCATATTACTAATAGGCAACTTAGCTAAATTAGTTATCTCCCTGGACTTTTCTTTGAATAAATAAAAAGCAAAGGAATCGTTAAGTCCTTTTTTCACATATTCGGGGTACTCTTCTGATGCAAAAATATAGTCAAAGGCAATACTATCCGAGTTTGCTATAAAATCAAATTCTAAAACAATAGCATCGTAAGTTTTTCCATTAGATATTAAATCCAAGTCTCTATCTCCACTAAAGTTGACCTTTGCGCCACTATTTGTTTTATCATTTGGCCCCATTGCATCCATTACATTACCTGTTGATAAAATTAAGCCTTCCTCGATTTGTAATTTCACACAATGATTTTGAAAATAGCCTATCGAAAAAATATTTCCAGTTAATCTAAAGTTGTCAACTTTCACCCCACAGTCAGGTGCAAAAAAAATATTTTTAAAAATATTTATATTTTGAGTGGTATCAATTTGTAACTGTCCAAAAGAACAAATATTCTGAAAAATGAAAACAACTATAATACAAAGTAGCTTATACCTATTCATTCTTTATTCTACTAAACGGAACATGCAAACCCGCTGCCGCGCGTTTTCAACGCGTGACTACTTATTGCATGCGTCACAAACACACGCTAACCGGATAATCTTCAACAGAGGATTGAAATACTAAGTTAGTATTTTTTATTGAGTTATGGGTTATGCAATGGCCTGAAAAAACATCAACGGTTTTTAGCCCAATTGCTTTAGATGGCGGTATACCTCATCGTAAACCTCATCAAACATCCGGTCGAGCTGTTGGTTTAGTCCGCGCGCTCCGGCAACCACTTCTTGTGCCCATTCGAGGTATGCAACTTTTCTTTTCAATGGCCAGGTATCGGGAGGGTCAATTTTGAGATCCTTGATATTGCTAATTTTATCGGCAATTTTTAATTTCTTGGCTCGATCGGAAAGCTCTGGAGTATGTACAATCTGCAGTCTTTTTCGTTCTTTAACGGGAAGGGATTTATTATCCGAAACCTCCAGTACGGTCAGCAGGACGTCTTCGCCAAAATCCTGTAAAATAATCTCCGATAAACCTTTGATTTCTGTCTTATTGTTTGTGGTATCTTCAATGACATCGTGTAATAATGCAGCTGCCAGTAAATCGGTATCGTTCTCGCCACACCGGGAAAGAATCCCGGCTACTTTTACCGGATGGTTAATATAAGGTATCTTGCTGACTCCCTTTCTCAGCTGGTATTTATGCCTTTCGGCGGCAAATGCAAATGCTTTGATAAGTTTTTGGTTTCCTTGTTCCATCATTTTGCTTATACGGAATTCATTGAGAAAAGATATATAAATACCTAAATTTATCAATCATAAAAAAAGGATACTTATTAAACCAAAAGACATTAAAATTTGTTTACTTCATAAACTTAATGATGAAAATAATTTTTTTAGGGATACTCATTTTTATATCATTTTACACTTATGCACAGGATACTATGCAATACAACAAGCTAACCCCCCAGGAAGAACAGGTAATCATTCATAAAGGGACAGAAATGCCTTTTACAGGCAAATATGTAAACCATCAGGAAGAAGGCGTTTATACTTGTAAACGATGCAATGCGGTTCTGTACCGTTCGAAAGACAAGTTCGATGCACA
>JBNJFS010000357.1:0-2677 GCA_051747085.1 Bacteroidota bacterium | reverse complement strand
CAGAAAGATATCCCGATAAACTATATCCGGATGGATGAAAATAAAGGGAAAAGTTATGCCATGGTTGTAGGCGTTGAAAATGCCCAACGAGATATCATTTTATTTTTCGATGCCGATATTACCAATATAAAAAAGGAACATTTTGACCAACTGCTGCATCCGATTTTTAATGAGGAAGCTGATATGGTTCTGGGACAACCCTCAGAAACCCTGATTGATTACCGCATCAATCCGTTTAAGGGACTTACCGGCGAAAGAGCGATGCTTAAAAAGGATATTGAACCCATTTTGGAAGACATTCGCGATATACGGTTTGGTGTAGAAACGTATATTAACCTTTATTTTCAGGCTTATGGGAAAAGGTTAAAATATAGTATCTTAGATGGATTAACCCATCCTACAAAATATGAAAAAACAACGCCGATGAAAGCCACCATGGAATTTATCAGCGAAGGACAGGAAATCGCATCCACCCTGTTAAAAAATTACGATTTAATTACCAGGCGAATTGAATCGTCGTTTAATTCGCAAAACGAAAAGGTAAAAGAGAAAATAAAACAGTTGCATTCAGAGCTAAACGAAAATATCCAGTCATTATTAAAAAACGGAAAATTTAAAGAATAAATCCCCTATGGTGTGAAAATGAGTAATATGAAAAAGAGAAAAACCATTCAGTCGGGGATTTTTTTTGTTGTTGGTGCTGCTTTATTCTGGTATGTTTACAAAGACCTTGATTTAAGCAAAATAGGGGGGCAATTAAAAAGCCTGGGGTATGGGTGGATCGTTTTGTCCTTGATATTCAACTTGCTTAGCCAGCTCACCAGGGCTTATCGATGGAAAAAACTCATCGCCTCGATGAATTATCAGCCGGGAATCCTTAATCTTTTTTTGTCGGTTATGGTTCTGGCATTTACCAACCTTGTTGTACCCCGCGGAGGAGAAATTGCCCGTTGTGGTGTAATTTCCAAATATGATAAGGTGCCTTTTACCAAACTGGTAGGTACTGTTTTTATCGAACGGATTACCGATTTTGTAGCGTTAATTATCCTGTTTCTGGTATTGCTGGGGTGGCAATTCCCGTTAATCCTTGAGCTGTTTCAATCGGCAAATGTAAACCTTGAGTTCTCCAATTATAAAGAGAAGATTATCATTTACTCTTCTATAATGGTATTTATTGTGATAGCTTTTTTTGTGTTGTATAAGCTCAATGTATTTAAAAAGTTCAGGAAAAAGATTCATCAAATAAAAAAAGATTTTATTGAAGGATTTAAAACGATTGCTACAATAAAAGGAAAAGGGATGTATCTTTTTCAGACTTTCCTGATTTATTTTTTCTGGCTGATGATGCTTTATGTAATGTTTTTTGCCTACGAACCCACACAGGATCTTACGTTAGCAAATGCAGCCTTTACCTTTGCCATTTCCACTTTTGCATTTATTTTACCGGTACAGGGAGGTATTGGTGCATGGCACTATGTGGTTATTCAATGCTTAATGTTGTTTGGAATTGGCAGTCAGGAAGGGATGGTTTTTGCACTCATAGCTCATGCGGTAACCAACCTGGTATACCTGGTTTTTGGTGCGGTTGCTTTGATTATACTGCCTTTGGTTAATAAAGATTAGCATTATTGTTATTACAGGCAATTAATCTATCTTTCATTATCTTTTGTATTTGATGGAAATGGTATTCGAATCCTGATTTCTATAGTTCGACCCCGCCAGGGTCGTTTTCCTCCTGAGCAACTCGTTTTATAAACATGCAATCCCTCCGGGATTAAGTGATGCTGCATTCATTTTGCAATTTCGGTAACCAATGGAATGGTATGATGCCGGAGGCATCCAACATTTATAAAAAATGGTAAGGAATATGAAACCGATTCCGGAGGAATCGAATGTTAGCAACTGTTAAGGCCGCTTCCAAATGCTGCCTTCTTTTAATCTTTCGCTAAGTGTTTTCTTTGATTTTTTTATTATTAAGAGATTAAACCTATTATTTCCCTATAAGGATAAAAGGCGACCAGTAAAACGGATGCGCATATTTTTCTTCATTGATCATTTTTAGTTTTGCCTGTTGGAGTGCGTGAGAAAACGCTTGCTTTTCGCGTTCTTCTTCCAGCAGGTTTTTATAAAAGTCTACCATTAAATCAGATGTTGATTCATCAGCCACTTTCCAAAGTGAAACAATAATATTTTTGCTTCCGGCATACAACAACGCTCGTGTTAATCCTATTAAGCCTTCACCTTTTTTGATCTTTCCTAAGCCTGTTTCACAGGCTGATAAAACTGTTAAATCGGCATTCAATTCCAGGTTATATATTTCGCCGGAATATAAAATGCCATCTTCGTTTAATGTCGAATCCTGTGCTAAAAATATTCCTGAAAGCTCCGGGTTTTCGGTATTCACAATACCATGCGTAGCAAAATGGAGAAATTTGTAATCCTTTACGCTGCCCGATTTAACAAAATCTTCATTGGCTTTCTTTCTGATCTGCACCAACGCCCGTTTTCCCTGTCTATCAAGTTCATCGAAAATTGACCGAACTTCGCTTTCTGTTCCCGGTAACGAACTAATATATTCACCATCAAGAAGCCTTCCCCGTGTTCCGATGGTATCCTTTAATTCAGCATCAAACTCCCGCAGCAACTCCCGTGTTCGCATCGTTAATCCTGCCGTGTT
>JBNJFS010000356.1:0-2686 GCA_051747085.1 Bacteroidota bacterium | reverse complement strand
GAAGAACATGCAAAAGCTATTGTCCAGGGATTAGCCGAAGTAGAAATGTGTTTGCCCTATACTATTGAGAAACTTCATAAATCGGTTAATGAGTTAGCAATCACTAATGAAAAGTTAACTACCATGCAACAGGCATTACGACAATCTGAAAAGATGGCCAGCATGGGGCAGCTTTCGGCAGGAATAGCCCACGAATTGAATAACCCCTTAGGGGTTGTAATCATGTATGCTAACATTTTGTTGGATGAAACACCAAAAGATTCGCAGTTAAATAAAGATTTAAAATTGATAGTTGAACAAACCAACCGGTGTAAAAAGATAGTAGGCGGATTGTTGAATTTTGCCCGAAAAAATCAGGTGAATGATTCCGAAGTGGATATTTCCCTTTTGGCGAAACAAAGTACCGATGCGGTTATTATTCCTGAAAATATTGAGGTAAATATTGATGATTCGCAATTAAATAATCCTATAGCTTCGCTCGATCAGGAGCAAATGCTGCAAATCCTTTCGAACCTGATAAAAAATGCTATCGATGCTATGCCCGATGGTGGTACATTGGATATTATGCTGGAAGATTCGGATCGTGAAGTTATTTTTTATATAAAAGACAGTGGATGTGGTATTAAAGCAGATGATTTGGATAAGATTTTTGAACCATTTTATACTACCAAAGAAATTGGAAAAGGGACCGGCCTTGGATTAGCTACAGCATACGGAATTGTAAAAATGCATAAAGGCAAAATTACAGTTACTTCAAATGCCGATCCTGAGGAAGGTCCAACAGGAACAACATTTAGAATTGCTATACCCAGAATGCAATAAAAAAGGATAATTATGGGACAAGATAAAAAAGTAATATTAATAGCGGATGACGATATGGATTATCTTTTTCAGATGAGAATGCATATCGAAAGTTTTGGATTTGAGGTTATAACTGCTGAAAGCCAACGCGAAGCGGAAAGAATTATCGAAAATACAAAACCCGACCTGGCAATATTTGACCTGATGATGGAGAGTGATGACAGCGGTTTTATTTTATCGTATAAAATGAAACGTAAGTACCCTGATGTTCCGATAATACTGGCAACTGCAGTAGCATCCGAAACAGGAATGTCGTTTGGAGTAAATACGCAAAACGACAAACAATGGATCAAAGCAGATCTATATCTTGAAAAAGGGATAAGAAAAGATCAATTGCATAAAGAAATTAATAAATTGCTTAAAATTTAAATACGAAAAGTATAATGGATAAACTTAATGTTTTAGTGGTTGATGATGAACCCGGAATACGCTCCGGAGTAAGTCGTATTTTAAATAACTTTTCGGTTAGTTATCCGTTTATGGATAGCGATTATGGTTTTAATGTTGTAGAAACCTCTACCGGTGAAGAGGCTATAGAAATAATTGAAAATCAGGACATTGAAATTGTTTTATTGGACAATAAGCTGCCGGGGATTCAGGGTACTGATGTATTAGAACATATCAATAAATATAAACCCGAGATTTTAGTGATGATGATTACATCGTATGCATCGTTGGAACTGGCAGTAAAAGCTACAAACCAGGGAGCTTACGATTTTATCCCTAAACCATTTACCCCACAGGAACTGAAATCTGCCCTGGAAAATGTATCCAAGCATATTTTCCTGCGCGGAATGACCCGCAAGCTTAATAAGGAGGGTAAAGAAATTCGATATCAGTTTCTATCAGTGTTATCGCATGAATTAAAAGCCCCGTTAAATGCAATTGAAGGATATCTGAAAATAATGCAGGAAAGACAAGCAGGAGATAAAATTGATGATTATGATCAGATGATCGATCGTTCATTGCATCGTATTAACGGGATGCGCAACCTGATTATGGATTTATTGGATTTAACCAAAATTAAATTAGAGAAAAAAACCGATAAGTTTCAGCAGGTAAAAGTGAGTGAAATAGCACAAAATGCTATCGAAGCCATTAATCCGTATGCCATACAAAAAGATGTTCAGATTTTCCTTCATGATAAAGATGTTGAAATAAATATAGATCCCGGTGATCTGGAAATTATTTTTAACAACCTTATTTCTAATGCAGTAAAATATAATAAAAACAATGGTCGTGTAGATGTTTTTATCGATAGAAAAGATAACTTGCTGATTATAAAAATTAAAGATACAGGAATAGGACTGTCTGAAGATGAGATCAAAAATCTTTTTGAAGAATTCTTCCGTGTAAAAAATGAACAAACGAAGCATATTACTGGTAGTGGTTTAGGATTACCCATTGTTCGTAAAGTTTTGGATATTTATAACGGAGATATTCAGGTTGAAAGCAAAGTGGATGAAGGAACTGCCTTCTCTGTAACTATACCTGTTTAAAAGAAGTAATAATCGTTTAATGTAATTATTATTATGATGAAAAATAAACTTCCTGAAAAAACCATTGGAAGACTTAGTGAATACCGTAGAACCTTGCTTAATTGCCTGGCTAAGGGTAAAACACATATTTATTCACACGAGCTGGCCAATTTACATAATATCACGGCAGTACAGGTACGACGGGATATTATGCTTATAGGATATTCTACTACCCTTAAAAAAGGGTATGATGTTAAAGCTTTGATTGATGTTATTGGTGATATCATTGATACTGAAGATGGATTAAATGCAGCAGTTATCGGAATAGGGAATTTGGGAAAAGCCAT
>JBNJFS010000355.1:0-2689 GCA_051747085.1 Bacteroidota bacterium | reverse complement strand
ATGTAAAAAATACAATGTACTTTTTATTGCAGACGAAGTGCAAACAGGTATTGCACGTACCGGTAAATTATTAGCTTGCGATCACGAAGATGTTAAACCCGATATTTTAATTTTGGGAAAAGCAATCTCTGGTGGTGTTTTCCCGGTATCGGCTGTTTTAGCTAACGATGATATTATGCTTACCATTCAACCCGGTGAACATGGTTCTACTTTTGGTGGTAACCCCGTTGCCGCTAAAGTTGCTATGGCTGCATTAGATGTTATTAAAGAAGAAAAACTGGCTGAAAATGCTGAAAAATTAGGAAAAATTTTCCGCGAAGAATTTAGAAGTATTAAATCAGATATGATTGAGATTGTTCGTGGTAAAGGACTACTTAATGCAGTAGTAATTAAAAACAAAGAAGGAAAAACAGCATGGGATGTTTGTGTGGCTATGGCCGAAGCTGGTGTTTTAGCTAAGCCTACACATGGAAATATTATCCGTTTTGCTCCACCCCTGGTAATTACCGAAGATCAATTGCGTGATGCAATGAACAAGATAAAAGAAGTATTTAAACAATTCGAATAGGATTATCAAATATCCTGCCTATTCTGCAGGCAGATATTAAACCTTCAATAAAAAAAGCTGTCTCAGTCATAATGAGCAGCTTTTTTTGTATAAGTATATAATAACTAATCATTAAATCAATATAAAAATGAAATCAAGTATCATTCTAAAATTCGCTGTAATAGCATTTATTATTATGGGAATAACAACTTCTTGTCAACAAAAGGTTGACGAAAAAAAGACACTCGATGTCAGTCTTATTGATAAAAGTTTCGATCCGGCACAGGATTTTTATCATTACGCCAATAATGGATGGTTGGAAAAATATCCGCTTCCGGATGACGAAAGCCGATACGGATCTTTTGACCAACTGGCCAAAGAAACAAGTAAAAAAGTACACAGTCTGGTAGAAGAATTAGCTTCAACAGAACATGAGCAAGGAACCATAGAACAAAAAATCGGAGATTTCTATGCTCTAGGTATGGATACCAAGAAGATAGACGAACAAGGGCTAACACTATTACAACCTGAATTTGATCGTATTACTTCGATTAATACCAAAGAAGATGTTCAAAATCAAATCGCCCATTTTCATATGCACAGAATTGGTTCATTGTTTGGGTTTTTTGGTTCACCCGACCCAAAAAAGAGCGACATGACCATCGCACATATCAGTCAGGGTGGATTAGGAATGTCTGATAGAGACTACTATACCAGTAATGATGCCCGCACAAAAGAAATTCGTAATGCGTACGTAAAACATATCGAAAAAATGCTTATCCTTAGCGGGATTTCAGAAGATGAAGCACAAAAAAGAGCTTCGACAATAATGGATATTGAAACACGTCTGGCTAAAGCTTCATTTACACGATTAGAAAACAGAGACCCAAACGCAACGTATAATAAAAAATCCCAGGAAGAAGTTAAAAACCTTTATCCTAATTTTGATTGGGATAATTACATGGCAAACATGGGTTTAGATTATGATGGAAATATTAATGTACGCCAGCTCAAATTTTTTGAGGAAATGAATACCATGCTAAACGATGTGAGCATTAATGACTGGAAAACTTACTTTCACTGGAACCTGTTAAATGCCTCTGCAAACTATATTGGTTCAGAATTTGAAGAACAAAATTTTGATTTCTTCGGTAAGACCATGCAGGGAAGTGAAAAAATGCGTGAGCGATGGCGCAGAGTTTTAGGTGTTACCAACAGAGCTTTAGGTGATGCTATCGGACAAAAATTCTCCGAAAAACATTTCCCTCCCGAAGCAAAAGAAAGAATGATTAACCTGGTTGAAAATTTAAGAGTAGCCCTGGGACAACGCATTGATAACCTGGAATGGATGAGCGATGAAACCAAAGAAAAAGCACATGAAAAGCTAGCCACAATACGTGTAAAAATTGGATATCCCGACCAATGGGAAGATTTTTCGAATTTACAAGTCGGCAATGAATCTTATGTGTTGAATGTTTTAGCAGCCAACAAGTTCAGTAGAAAAGAGGATCTAAATAAAATTGGGAAACCGGTTGATAAAGATGAGTGGTTTATGAATCCACAAACAGTAAATGCCTATTACGCACCATCGATGAATGAAGTTTGCTTTCCTGCAGGTATTTTACAACCTCCATTCTTTTACTTAGACGGAGATGATGCCATCAACTATGGAGCTATTGGTGCTGTAATTGGACACGAAATGACACACGGATTCGACGATCAGGGCAGGCTTTATAATAAAGAAGGAAACCTTACCAACTGGTGGACACAAGAGGACTCTAAGCTCTTTGATGACAGAGCACAGGTACTGGTAGACCAGTTTAATAAAATTTACGTACTTGATACGTTACCTGCTGACGGTAAATTATCGTTAGGTGAAAATATTGCCGATTTAGGCGGATTAAATATTGCTTATACAGCATTTCAAAAGGCACAAGAAGATAATCCACAGGAAGAAATAATTGACGGATATACACCCGACCAACGATTCTTCTTAAGCTGGGCCAGAGTATGGGCACAAAATATCCGCGACAAAGAAATTATTCGCAGAACGAAAGAAGATGTTCACTCATTAGGAATTAACCGTGTTCACGGTCCAATTGCAAATATGCCTGAATTTCATGAGGCTTTTAATGTAGAGCC
>JBNJFS010000354.1:0-2696 GCA_051747085.1 Bacteroidota bacterium | reverse complement strand
TCGAAAACTTTAACCACTTCTGAAGTTATTCTTTTGTCGAAAGTAAACAATCCTTCATCAGAATATCTTTTGGCTGTTACTTCCTGAAAATTTCCTGTTCCGATATAAGCAAAATTTTCTAATTGTTGATTATTTCTGCGGGTAATGAGGCAAGTTTTGCTGTGGACTTTGAGTCCGGGAATGCCATGTATCACTTTAATTCCGGATTCCTGCAGTTTATTCGACCAGTGAATATTTGCTTCCTCGTCGAAACGGGCTTGCAGCTCAATTATTACCACTACTTTTTTGCCATTTCGGGCCGCATTCATTAATGAGTTAATAACCATTGATTTCCTGGCAGCACGATAAAGGGTGATTTGTATTGAAATTACCTGAGGATCGATAGCGGCTTCCCTTATCATATCAATAAAATAGCTAAATGGTTGATAGGGGTAATGCAATATATGGTCGCGTTTTTTTATTTCATTTAAAATACTTTTATGATGTTTAAAATATGGATGTGGAACCGGAGGCATTTCTTTATTCTCAAGCTTTTTAGGTCCAATTTTGGGAAAGTTTATAAAATCTTTAAAATTGTGATATTTTCCTCCTGCGATAATGTTATCATCATCATCAAGATTCATCTTTTGAATAAAGAAGTGAAGCAGATCCCGGGGCATATTTTCATCGTAGACGAAACGAACGGGTTCTCCTTTCTTCCGTTTTTCAAGGCTTAAAGAGATTTTCTCCATAAAACTTTTTGAAATGTCATCGTCGATATCCAGCTCTGCGTCCCGGGTAATCTTTATATTGTATGCTTCAATTTTATCGTATTCAAAAATGGAAAAAACATCATTGATACAAAATCGAATAATATCATCTAAAATAATAATATGCTTTTTCTTCCCGGATGATGGTAGAATAACAAACCGTGGAAGAATATCGGTGGATAAGTCTAAAAGCGCATAATCAAACCTGTTAAGATTTTTTGTATCTGATAATTTTACGGCAAAATAGATGGGTTTGTCTTTTAAATCAGGAAAAGGCTGATTATCGTGAAGTATTATGGGAACCAAAACAGGGCGTATGTTTTCGTTGTAAAAATCGTTCACATATTTGCTTTGTTCTTTTGTAAGTTGTGATTCATTGATCACGTATACATTATGCTGCTCCAATTCGGTAATAAGTTGCTGATAAGTTTTTTCAAATTTTTTTTGTTGTTGCTGGGTTATCTTTTGTATTTCGTTTAAAACATCCCTGGCACTTTTATTTCCGGTTAACATTTTATCTTTACCCGCGAATGCAGCTATTCTTTTTATAGTAGCTACCCGTACCCGAAAAAACTCATCCATATTATTAGAGAAAATTCCTAAAAACCGGATTCGTTGTAATATGGGTACCGACTTATCTTGTGCTTCCTGTAAGACTCTGTCGTTGAAAGATAGCCAGCTTATTTCCCTGTTAACATATTTTTGATACATAATGTATTGATATCCTTTTTAATAGCAATAAAAAATTTGTGGTAATTTACTAAAATTTTAGCCTGTTTCCTTTATAAATCAACATTCTTTGTGTAAATAAGTTCAAGGGTATCCATATTAAGTGCTGTTAATGTGCCTAAATCATTAAACTTAATATAAACGCATCCCGAATCGATATTGTAAATGTTGTTTTTAGTATTTTGAATATTCATTTTGATTTGTTGAAAAGGAATAGGAGTGTGCCCGTGAATAATTTTTTTGCCTTGAGTGTATTGAAAATCATTTTCTTCGATTCGTGTCCATAACATTGCTTCGGTGTCATCAAACGGGTTGGGTGCAGAAAAATTAAATCCTGCATGAACAATTAAATAATCTTCAACATTGATATAGTAAGGAAACGAATGGATAAAGTCAATATATTTCTGTGGGATAATATTTTGCAATTTCATCCCATCAATATTTACATTGCTTTGGAAGCTGCGTAAAGTATTTTCAGCACCGTTAAAAAACCAGTTTTCTGAACCCTGAGAAAGGGCGTTTAGCATCATCTCTTCATGGTTTCCCCGAACGATTTGTACCGGGAAATTCTTTTTCAGGTCAATTAAGAAATCTAACACGGCTTTAGCATCCGGGCCACGATCGATTAAATCGCCTACTGAATAGAATGTTGGTTTATTGTCATTAATAACAATACGGTTTATAAGATTTTCGATGGTTTTAATGCACCCGTGAATGTCGCCAATAGCATATCGCATAATATTATTTTATTGTTGAATATACTTATTCTAAAGGCTTTTGTCAAATATTTTTTAGAAAATCTAAAAGAAAGTAAACCGTTGGTTGTTAAATAATATCGCCCAAATTGCTTAACGTCTTTATGGTATCACTTTTAAAATTTCTTCCAATGGGAATTTTTTGTTTGTTGATCTCAGCATATGTAGCTGTAAATAACTCTACCTTTTTTATGGCAATGATAAATGATTTATGTATTCTGATAAACAGATCTCCAGGTAAATTTTCTTCAAATTTATTTAAAGCACATTTTACCATTATGGTGTTATCTGGAGTATGTATTTTTACATATTCCCTTAAACTTTCTATGTAAAGGATATTTTCCAGTTTAATGTTGTGAATTTTTTTATTGTCTTTAATGCTTATGATACTACTGTTTTTATCATGACTAATGGTGCTAAAATTATTAGTCGTTAGCTGGCAGGTAGTTTTGTATTTATTAAT
>JBNJFS010000353.1:0-2727 GCA_051747085.1 Bacteroidota bacterium | reverse complement strand
TATTAAGGGTTAATATAAATTTGTATGTAATATTAAGTTAACTAATATAAATAAACAATCTGCAAAAAACAAAAAGTATTGATTTTTGGTTCTAATAATTTGATTAACGAACGAAGAATTATTTTATTCGTTTGGTTTATTATCGTTTATGTTTAATAAGAGATTTTAGATCCAATTTTTTTTTATAGATTTGTAGTTTTAAATATTAATAATATATAAACTAATGAGTATGAATAAATTAGCTGTAGTTGCATTAGGAGGTAATGCTCTTTTGCGCGGTAATCAGATAGGAACCATAGATGAGCAGGAGCAAAACACTTTTGATACCCTTGAGAATCTGGTATATTTAATTAAAGAGGGTTACGATATTGTTATTGGTCATGGAAACGGCCCTCAGGTGGGTAACATTTTAATGCGTAATGACGCAGGAGAACATATGTATGACATTCCGCAAATGCCGTTGGATGTATGTGTTGCTGATTCACAGGGTGGAATTGGATATATGATTGAGCGAATGTTGCACAATGTGCTTAAAAAGCACAATATCAAAAAAGATATTGTTACGTTGGTAACTTGTGTTCAGGTTGATAAAGATGATCCTGCATTTCAGGATCCTCAAAAACGGGTAGGTAAAATCTATACCAAAGAGGAAGCTGATAAATTAGCCGCAGATAAAGGATGGGAGTTTAAAGAAGAGGTTAAAGCCCATGGTGGCTGGAGAAGAGTCGTACCTTCACCAAAACCAATCAGTATAATGAATGAAAAAGTAGTTGAAGCATTAGCTCGCCAGGGAAATATTGTAATTGCTGCCGGCGGTGGTGGAGTTCCCGTTTATTTTGACGAAAAAGGAGATGTAAGACCTTCGGAGGCCGTTATTGATAAAGATTTTGCTTCATCATTATTAGCTGCCCGCATTAAAGCGGATGAATTCTATATTTTAACCGATGTACCTTATGTATATATAAATTATAAAAAACCCGGTGAGAAGAAATTAGAGTTTTTAAGTAAAGCTGATGCTGACAAATACATGGAAGAAGGACAGTTTTCCCAGGGTAGTATGGCTCCAAAAATTGGTGCTTGTCTACAGTTTATCGAAAAAGGCGGCAAAAAGAGTGTAATTACCGAAGCAACTAAATTGGAAGACCGTTCTTTTGGTACTAAAATAACCATGGAATACGAAGACTAGTTCATTAATTGAATATTGATTAATTATCTGACAAAAAAAGAAATAATAAATAGTAAATAATAATTAATAAATTTTTTAGTTATGGCATTTAATTTAAGAAATAGAAGCTTTTTAAAGCTTTTGGATTTTACTCCACAGGAAATTAAATTTTTATTAGACCTTTCTGCTGATTTAAAAAAAGCAAAATACAGTGGAACAGAACAGCAAAAATTAAAAGGTAAGAATATTGCTCTTATTTTCGAAAAATCTTCAACCCGTACACGCTGTGCCTTCGAGGTAGCTGCTTTAGATCAAGGTGCTCATGTTACCTATCTGGGTCCATCCGGATCGCAAATCGGGCAGAAAGAATCGATGGCCGATACTGCAAGGGTATTGGGAAGAATGTATGATGGTATTGAATATCGTGGTTTTGGTCAGGAGGTTGTAGAAGAGTTAGGTAAATATGCAGGTGTTCCTGTTTGGAACGGGTTAACCAATGAGTTTCACCCAACACAAATTTTGGCCGACTTTTTAACCATGATGGAACATTCGGATAAACCTTTACACCAGGTAACTTTTGCTTATGTGGGGGATGCACGAAACAACATGGGTAATTCATTAATGATTGGTGCCGCTAAAATGGGCATGAAATTCCGTTCGGTAGCTCCCAAAAGCGTACAACCTACCGACGAGTTAGTAAATCAGGCTAAAGAAATCGCAAAAGAAACCGGAGCAGAAATTATAGTTACCGATAATGTTGAAGAAGGAGTAAAAGGCTGTGATTTTATTTATACCGATGTTTGGGTATCTATGGGAGAACCTGAAGAAGTTTGGAAAGAACGAATTGAATTGTTAAAGCCTTATCAGGTGAACAAAAAAATGATGGAGTTAACAGGAAATCCTAAGTGTAAATTTATGCACTGTTTACCTGCATTCCATAACAGAGAAACGAAAATTGGTGAAGAGATTTATCAAAAATTCGGTATTGAATCGATGGAAGTTGCTGAAGAAGTATTTGAGTCACCCGCTTCTATCGTTTTTGACGAAGCAGAAAACAGAATGCATACGATTAAAGCAGTAATGGTAGCTACATTAGGTGCATAGAATATCAGAAAATAATGGAAAGAAAAGAGGGCGCTGTTACAGTGCCCTTTTTTTATTCAGGGTTAAATATTCCCAGCGGATCAACAAATTTATTAACAACCGATTGTTTTTCAGATTTTACGGCCTGAGAGGTGATGGTCATTACAGGGGGCTGTGAATAATTAATAATTCGGTGAGCAAAGGCTCCGATATAATTATCAAATGAATAGCGTTCTTTGTGGGTCATGATAATCACAAGGTCTGCATTAATTTTATCTGAGTACTCAATAATATCCTGATACGCATACGTTCTTTTTTTTCTTAAAAGCTTGAATGTATAATCTGCCTCATGTTTTTTAAGCTTTTTTTCAATGCTTTTTACCTTTTTCCGTGTACGTATATTCCGGTTTCCAATCCCTTCAAAAAGTACCGAAACAAAATGTAGTTTAGCCTTTGCATATTGATTGAAAGCTAATGCT
>JBNJFS010000352.1:0-2730 GCA_051747085.1 Bacteroidota bacterium | reverse complement strand
AGCTACAAATGTTTTGCGCCAACCGAATGAATATTTCGATTGTTATGAAGCTATTTTTTATTCCGAATATATTATACTATCAAGATCAGAAATGTAAATGCAGTTTGCAGAATGAATACTTTCAACGTGGCATTGTTTGACCGAAGCGCCTGGCATAGCCGGACCGAAATAACAAAACCATCTGATTTTTTATAGGTAAACTAATCTGTTTAGGATTTAAAATTTCTTCCTTATTTATGTATTATATCCACAGCTAATCTGAACCCAATTCTGGGACTTTGCTTTTCGGCAGGCTGTATTTCGTCCACCCAATGAACCATATACTCTGGCCCGTCAGCCCATGAGCCTCCTTTTACTATGAAGGCATTTCTGTTCGCGTATTGAATTGCATGATTCCTCAAAGAGATTAAAAGTGATTCATATTTTGATAAACTATGGTTAATCTTTTTTCCGTCCAATCCAAGCCTGTTATAATCATGCTTAACCCACTCTTCAGGTAATAGTGGAGGAAAATTATTAAGATAATCTAAATATGCCAGAAACTGATTGGTTTCAGGGAAGAGGTCTATCATCTTTTGAAGTTGGGGTTTTGAAAAGACTTTTTTCAACTCCTCATAAGTAACTCCTGAAGTTTTAGAATTTGATTTCGTTTCTGAATAGCTGATTGAGGTCAAAAGATCATTAACAGGGGGGACTGCATTTAAAGTCCATTCTGCAACATTTCCTCTAAGATCATAAAGCTCTTTATATGGTAAAGGTCTGTAATGAGCTACTTTTGTAGTTATACTAGATTCATCCGATGAATAGTCTTTCTTTCTTAAGCCGGGGTAATCAATTTCTCCGGAATTATAGGTGTATAACGCGTTCCAGTCTTTAGAACAGGCTAAAAGGAAGGGTAAAGATTCAAAGTTATTTATTGAATTTAAAGTATCTTTAAAAAAATCCTTTCCTGCTATCCCCGTAAAAAATGAATGGTTCCTTTCGTCTTTAGTTGGTAATCGAAAATTTACTGAAATACTATCGGGTGTGCCTTTTCTTCTCAATAATTGATTCGTTCTGTATGTTAACCACTTACAATAAGCTCTTGCCTGTAATTGGCTAACTCCTACAACAGGATAATCATTATATGCAGGGTGCCAATAGTATGTTCTAGTCATCGAGCCAGTTTGGGCAAAAGAAGAGTGATTTAACCAACACGTCGTGTCGGGATATATCTGTATTCCTTTGTAGGTTAAGGTGTCAGTATTATATGAAATAACATTGGAAAACCGATTGGGTCGGGAACGAATAATGTTTTGTTTTGAAAGGAATTTTAAAACAGAATCATTGTTGATATTGATTTCTATGTTATTATTTAAGATGTACTTACCTGTTTTATCATTTTTTGTGATGTGACCATCAAATTTTTTTGCAAGTGTTCTCCTGGTTATTGAATCTTTTACCCAATTGATGAATTCTCTGTAATGGCTGTTTGTTATTTCCGTATTCTGCAAAAAGAAATCATTCACCTTTACTTTTCTGCCTCTGTCGATGATATAATTTGGTTCTGTGTCGATAAGTGGTTTCAAATGCCCATCCAAATATGCTATATCAGGGCTTTCATTAATATAGTTTCCTCCTTCGATAAAGATCAGATTTTCAAGGATGTTTACCAGGGATTTTATTGTTGTATATGATCTGTGGGAGGAGAGAAGACCGGGCTTAATTTTTCGAATTATTTTTTTTCGCAATTTATCATTGGAAGGGCGTTTATCGGTTAATAGTTTTTCTTGTAATTGCTCATCTCCCGGCTGTTTTTCGTCATCAGTAATATTTAAATTGTCAGTTGAGTTTTGCTTTTCGTTATGGAAAGACTCTTTGGTTTTTAAATATTTCTCCTTTAAGGTAGAGGATTTTGATTGTGATAAATAGAACTTATCTAAAGGTTTAAAAAACATAGCAGGCATTTTGGTATGTATGAAGGAAGCTGCTTTATTGAGCGAGTCTTGGGTCAATAAATAATCAATATAATGACTTACCATTCTGTAATTATCTGCAAGTGGGAGTAAAAGATGCTCCCATCGCTGGTAAATATTTTCAAAATCATTAGATTGTTGATAAAGTTTAGCTAATCGGTCGATAATAGAATCACTTTCTGATCCGGCTCTATAAGCTTTTTCAAGCCATTTAATTTGCTGTGTTCTACTCATGCCCTCGATTACTTGAAGTATTTCAATATTAGCATCGCTTTCAGGGTTAAGTTGTATAATCTCTAAAAATACATCCAGCCCTTCATTGTACAATCCGATTTCGCAATAGGAAAGCCCAACCTTTTCTAACGTGCTGAGCAATTCTATTTTGGGCTCAGTTTCCAGTAAAGTAAAATGAAATTTACCATGAGTGAAATCATATTTTATTTTAGATTCCTGGTATTCTGAAATAATATGTTGAGTAAAGTAAGACTCATTGAACACCTTTTTTTTGGAATGTTCGTAAACATCACAAACTTCTTTGAATGCCTTTTCTGTAAATAAGTGCTTAACAAATAGCGGAAAAGTATGTAACAGGTTATCAGATTTATAGTATGCTTCTTGTGCGATGTAAAATTCTCCGGAAGAGATTAACTTTTTAGCTTGCTTGAAAAGAACGGAATCCTGATTACTTATTGTTTTATAATCAGAATTACTATATTGTGATAAAACTGAGTGGCTCAATAGCGAAAGTGTGAAAGCTATTATTAGGTTTGCTGAT
>JBNJFS010000351.1:0-2731 GCA_051747085.1 Bacteroidota bacterium | reverse complement strand
GTGAACTGGGATAAAGTAGCAGAATTATATCATAAATAAAAAATAAAAGTAAATTAGAGATTTTTAAAAACAGCTTAGGATATCAATAAAAGGGGTTTGTTATGTTTTAAATGAAATACTCCCCCCCGGCAGAAATTCGCAGACCATTTGAACCAGACTCATGGAAAACGGATAATGTCGACAAAGGTGCTTTAAAAGGAACTTTTTAATTATTATTAGAAAATGATAGCTGCCGGTTTATAACAGTTTCATTAAGAACTAAAGGCGCAATGTTATCAAGTAGTAGAGGAAACCTTGTTGAATGTTTTATTCTTCATTCAATGTCTGTAAAAAGCATCATAGAAGTAAGAGATTTAAGGATATGAAAAAGATGTATACAAAAAAGAACATAGGATTAAAAGCTGTTATCCTGGACATGGACGGAGTAATAACGCAAACAGCAAAAGTGCATAAAAAAGCATGGAAGAAAATGTTTGATGCGTTTTTAGAAGGAGAGTCTGAAAATCCGGAGCCATTTTCTGATAAGGATTACATAAAATATGTTGACGGTAAGCCCAGATATAAAGGTGTTCAAAGTTTTTTACAATCAAGAAATATAGATTTGCCTTACGGAAACCCCGATGATTCTGAAGAAAAGAGGAGTGTGTGTGGTTTAGGAAACAGAAAAAACAGGATTTTTCTTCAGTTAATTGAAAATGGTGTGGATGTGTATGATGATACTGTACGTAGTATTAAGCAATGGCTTGATGCCGGGATAAAAACAGCCGTTATATCTTCAAGTAAAAATTGCAAACAAATCCTGGAAACAGCCAATATCCTTAATTTATTTGATGTTCGTATTGATGGAGTGGTTTCTAACGAAAGAAAACTGGAAGGGAAACCCGAACCAGATATATTTCTCGAAGCTGCCAACGATCTTGGTGTTGAAGCCGGTGAATGCGTGATTTTCGAAGATGCCATTTCGGGAGTACAGGCCGGGAGTAAAGGAAATTTTGCCTGTGTTGTTGGTGTTAACAGAGGGGATAACAGAATTGCTTTATTAAATAATGGTGCCGATGAAGTAATTGATAATTTTAATGAAGTTAATTTAATGGATAATCATGAGTTAAAACATTATTTCAAAAATCCTTTGACAAATATTCTTTCTGAATCCATAGAGTTTGAGAAAATAATAAAAAATAAGAAACCAGTGCTTTTTCTCGATTATGACGGCACGCTTACACCTATTGTAGAACAACCCGAAGATGCTATCCTGTCGGAAGAAATGAAAGAAGCTGTAAATGCATGTGCTTCAAAACAGATTGTTGCAGTCGTTAGTGGAAGGGATATGGATGATGTAAAAAAAAGGGTTGGAATCGAAGAATTGTATTATGCCGGAAGCCATGGATTCAGAATTTCTGGTCCCGATGGATTATACCACGAGCATCAACAAACCAAAGAGATATTGCCTAAACTGGACCAGATTGAAAAGAACCTGAATGATAATTTGTCCGATATAGAAGGGATTAAGATAGAAAGGAAAAGATATGCTATCGCTGTACATTACAGGAATGTAAACGAAAAATATGTAACAGCAATTAAAGATGAAGTTGAGTCACTAGTGAGCAAATCTGAAGGATTAAAAAAAGGAGAAGGTAAAAAAATTGTTGAAATAACACCAGATATAGACTGGCACAAAGGTAAAGTCGTTTCCTGGTTGCTTAATATGCCGGAATTAAAAGATAAGCAGAATATACTACCGGTTTACATAGGAGATGATATTACAGATGAAGATGCATTTAGAGAGATTGAAAACAGCGGAATAGGAATTCTGGTAGGTTTTCACGATAATGTTGAAAATACCAGGGCCAGGTATAGCCTGAAGAATGTTTATCAGGTAAAATTATTTTTAGAAATGCTGGCACAACGATAAACGGATAAAAATAAAATATCTGATGAATTATGAATAACTGGATATTAGAATATAAAGGTTGGAATAAAGAGGAACACCCTCTGAGAGAGGCATTATGTACCCTGGGTAACGGATATTTTGCTACGCGCGGTGCAATGGAAGAATTAAAAGCCAATGATTTTAATTATCCCGGAACCTACCTGGCTGGGGGATATAACAGGGCAAAATCAAAAATTAAAGGCAAAGAAATAGTTAACGAAGATTTGGTAAACCTTCCTAACTGGTTATTTCTGACATTCAAAATAAAAAACGGGAAGTGGCTGAATCTTGATGATGCCGAAATACTTGAATATCTGGTAAACCTGAATCTTAAGGAAGGTTTGCTGGAAAGAAAAATTAAATTCCGTGATAATCAGAATCACGAGACCACCCTCATAAGCAGGAGAATAGTGAGTATGGATGATCATCATGTTATGGGCATTGAATGGATCATAATACCGGAAAACTGGGAAGGAGAAATAACCGTGCGATCAGCTATAGATGGAAGTGTCGAAAATAAGGGCGTAGAGCGTTACAATGATTTAAATAATGAACATCTTGATGTTTTAGATATAGGAAAATTTAATGAAAACAAGATTTATTTATTAAGTCAGACCAAACAATCGAAAATATTAATTGCACAAACCGCACAATTAAGTATTTATCAGGCAAAAGAAAAGATAAATACTAAAATTGAAGTGGATAACGATGAGAAAATGGTTTGGCATGATGCTAAATTTGTTTGTTCAAAACTACAACCGGTCAAGATAGAAAAATTAGCTGCCCTGTTTACCTCAAAAG
>JBNJFS010000350.1:0-2732 GCA_051747085.1 Bacteroidota bacterium | reverse complement strand
TGCAAATATAAAAACTTTAAATCTTATTTTCCAAATCTTTTTACAAAAATATTAAAAATATTTTTTCGAAGTTTTTTATCTTATTTTGTAGAACTTTTTCCCTGAATTGGGAGTGCAAATATAAGCGTACTTTTTGAATTAACAACACTTTTTCTCAAAAAAAACAAAAAAAAACTCAATCTTCTATTTATCAACAACATATTTTTTTAATCATGAAAAGACCAGGCAATACCATATTTAAAAACAGGCTGCGGAGAAGGATAATAAGGAGCATTAAAATAATAGTTTTCATTTAAGGCGCTGTTTAAATAGCTATATTGAATATAAATTCTTGCTCGTTTTAACGTAAAATTTGCAAATACATCAAATCGATGGAAATCATTCATTCTATTTTCAAATTGTCTGTAAAACATCCCTGTAGACGGCATAAAACCATCGGCATAAAAACTACTGGAATATCTGTAATCAACACCAACCTGAACCAAAAGCTCTCCTCCGGTTGATTTAAACTGAAGTAATTTCTGATAGTATAACGACTGATAAGCATTAAACTCAGGGAATGCTATGATACTGTCATTTGAAGATTTCTGATAAACAAACCGAGTATTTGAATGTATGGGTCCTAACTTAATCTTTTTTGAAATATCTGCCGTTAAAACATTTATCGGATCTAAATATTGCTTAACAGAAGCTGTTGTATCAAAATAAATATGATTTGTTAGCTGTCCTATTTGAATTTTTGCATTAAGTTTATATTTACTACTTTGAATAGCTAACCCTACATCAAAATCTTTAATTGATTTTAAATTGCTGTTGTTCCATTTAAAATGATTTGAAGTATACGTAGTTAAAAAGTAATCGGGTCTTTGATTCGAATACCTCCCCTCTATACTAATATCAAAATCTTTTAATAAATAGGTTGCCTTTAAATGGGTTAAATAGCTTTCTTTTTTATATCCGTTAAAATAATAATCTGTATACCCCTTGAGAAGAAGGTTATCAAATAATAATGTTTTTATAAAAAAGGAAATACGACTGCTATTTTTTACAGACTCATGATTGGATTGAATAATTGTATCCTGAACGGGATTAATTAATGTGTCGGTATATGAAGTATCAGGAATAATATTGTAATTATATTTCATCCGTTCATGATAGAGGGAGATGCGTGAGCTAAACTGTTCTTTTTTTCGATAATGTAATGATAACGTATTTGCAAAACGTTTTTGTCCCACTTCATCGCTAGTTTGGGATGAATCGATAAAAAAATCCATCGAAGAATAAAAAGGCTCGGATAAATCATCATCAAAAAACTTTCGCTCATCTTTATTGTAAAAAAGCTCATGAGAAAAACTAAATCCGGAATATTTAATTGTTTTTTCCTTCTTTTCTTCGGAACCTGCATCATCACCATTAATACTTTTATCATTATTTTTATTTAAAAGAGAGTCATTGGTTTCTGTAGAATCATTAAGCTGTTTATGATCCCCTACAAGGTTTAAACTATCATTTTCAGATTTAGCTTCATCCTGTTCAATGGGTGAATCATTAATTGAATCTACAGGCTCAGATTCCGGTTCGACATTTTTATGCAATCTATATTCATGGGCTATATATAAACCTGATGAAAAAATTTGACTTCTTGCATCAGAGAGTTTAACCGGAATATTTCTTCTATCACTATAATCTTCATCACCTAAATAATGTAAGCTATCAATCCCTCCGTTCATTTGACTTTTATTCCTGTTAAAATAATAGTTAACATGCAATTTATAGCTTTCGGTATGGAAACTTGAGAAAAGTCTGATAATGTTTTGTCTAACTTGTTGTTCCTGGTAACGACCATCTGATGAAATCATATCATAATCAATGCCCACATTAAAGTTTTCAGTTACATTCTGGGTATGTAAAACACCAAGCAACTGTTCACTTTCATCTTTTGGACCTGCATTACTATAATTTAATAAGGTATACCGTTTTTTTGTATTAAAATAATATTGATCCTCGTGATGATGAAAATAGATACCTAAAGGTTGACTAAAAACGAACCCGGTATTATTTTTCATTCTATCGTTGTAAATATTTGATTTCACCGGCGTACCTAAATTCCCAAGATAAGTAGCCGTTATGGTATTTTTTAATATAGGGTTATATTTTTGAAACCCTTCAAGAGAAGTATCCACTTCGGCATATTCCAGGCTTAAATCGTATGGATTAATTTTCCAGTTATACATATTTCGATATTCAAGGCTATCTATTTGTCCAAAGCTAAATAAAGACAAGAGCAGCAAAACTGAAATTATTGAAAAACTTTTTATTTTCATGATGGCAAAGATAAAAAAACCAGTCATATATAAATCAGCCTGTTCCAAAAAGATAAAAAAATACTTAAAAAACAGATAAAAAAAAAGCCTCATTAGCAAACTACTAATGAGGCTTATATAAAATCGGCGGCGACCTACTCTCCCACATATGCAGTACCATCGGCGCTAGTGGGCTTAACTTCTCTGTTCGGAATGGGAAGAGGTGGAACCCCACTGCAATAACCACCTTAAGATTGTTACCTGAGTATTTTCAGGTATAATTTTTTATAACATATTGTCGGAAAGAAAATTTAGGAAAACGTTTGAAAAAAGCGCTCGGGTAATTAGTATTGCTCAGCTTTGACATTACTGCCTTTACACTTGCAACCTATCAACGTCCTAGTCTTGAACGACCCTTAAGGGAAATCT
>JBNJFS010000349.1:0-2741 GCA_051747085.1 Bacteroidota bacterium | reverse complement strand
GAAGTGCAAGCTCAACGAAGTTAATCTTTTTGAATTGATAATCAACAGATTCCTTCGTCGTTCCTCCTCGGAATGACAACGATTTTTGACTTTTTGGACAGCCTCTTATTATATCTATTAATTATAAATTCTTCTCCGGATACAGATCATTCCACTGTTGTGGCTGCCCTTTTAATTTATTATCAAACCACGAGATGATGGTATAATGCCATTGGATTCGTTTTTTGTAATCCAAAATATGGTGGTCCTGCCCGTCAACCAGTACCATTTCCACATCTTTTCCCAACAGGTTAAGCGCAGCATAGTATTGCAGGCTTTCACCTACAGGTACATTGGTATCATCGGTGCCGTGTAATAAAAGTATGGAGTTTTGAAATTTATCGGCATTGTAAACCGGACTGTTTTCTACATAAATATCTTTCCGGTTCCAGGGATAGCTGTTTTTTGCGGCTCCGGCACTGTAAGTGTATCCCCAGTATCCTTCGCCCCAGTAGCTGGTAATAGAACTTATGCCGGCATGAGAAATCGCCGTTTTAAAAATATCGGTACGCGTTTGGAGTAACATGGTGGTATAACCGCCATAGGATGCTCCGATACAACCTACATTTTCGGCATCAGCCGAAGGATGTGATGCTAAGAATTTTTTGCTTCCGTCGATAATATCATCAATCGCATCATAGCCCCAACCGTTCACATGCAGTGCCGAAAAATCCTGCCCAAAGCCGGTAGCTCCACTGGGTTGTAACACATATACGATGTACCCGTTGGCAGCCCAGTTGTTTATCGGGTAACGCCCTCCAAATGAGCGTTCAATGGGTGAGGTGCCGGCATAATAATTTACAATAACCGGGTATTTTTTATGCTCATCATAGTTGGGCGGATAGTATACACGGCCATAAATGGTTGTTCCGTTTTTGTTGACAAAGTTCCACGGTTTCGTTTCGCCGAATTTAATCTGGTCAAAACGCTCTTTATCAGGAAAAGAAAGAAGCGAGCTTTTTTCTTTTTTCAGCTGAAGCGAATATAGCTTTTGTGGGGTTGATATGCTTGTACCGCTATAGACAGCTATAGGATTATTTCTTGCAATATCAAAATCACCAAGTACTTCTACTTTTAAATCAATTTTTTCGAAAGATTCAGCTTTTAGGTTGTACTTATAAAGATTGATATAATCTTTTTCGCCTACCGATAAGTAAATTTCATTTTCAGAAACCCAATCGGCCGAATGGATAGCAGGTGCAAAATTTTTAGTAATCGGGTTTATTTTTTTATTGGTTAAGTCAAAAATATACAGTTGAGCATCATAGTTGTTAGGCATGCGGTCGTCGCTTACATTTACGCCTATATCGCCAAAACATTCGGGTCCGCCCTGAACCAATAGTTTCGTTCCATCGGGTGAATACTGGCAATAGCCTGCATAGTTTTTGTCTTCCCAGATGGTGTTAAGTTCGAAAGTATTCACGTCCATTTCGTACAGATTCTGTTTCGAAAAGGGAGGCTCGGAATAATCCATTCGGGATGTTGAAAATAAGATGGTTGAGCCATCAGGTTTTATATCGTGAAGGTTAGCCGACAGGTTTCCTGCTGTTAGTTGAGTGATTTTTTTTGTGTTTACTTCAACTTTGTATAAAAAGGAGCGGTTTCTGAAATAGGGTAATCGGTCTTCAGCACCATAAACTCTTTTCAAATCACCTGGTTTTTCTGCCCTTTTATAAACAGAACAGATAATAAAATCTTCGGTGGGCGACCAGCTGAAACTTGATAAATCAGCAATTCCATCTGCGATGGATTTTTCCTTTCCGGATTCGATATCATAAACAAAAATTTCCGATTGGCCTTCGAAATTTGTCGAATAGGATAACCGGTCGGTTTTAGGCATCCATCGTAAGTTAGAGACATCTTTATTTCTTAAAACACAGATGTTCTGATTGTTATTCAAATCATAAATTTCTGTGTAGTTTTTGCTTTTACCGCTTCCATGTACTGTTTCGGAATAATTAATCAATACATATTTTCCCGAAGGAGAAATTTTTGCCGATGAAACGCGATTTCCTTCCAACACATCGTTGATGGTAAAATGTCGCTCAGGATTTAAGCTTGCCGTAGCATTGCAATCTTTAAATTCATCATCATATTCGAACTGAGCTGCCAGTTTAACATTGTCTTCAGATGAAATAGCTTTGATCAGAATTTCGTGATTGCCACGATTAAGATCAATTTTTATTTTATTGCTCTTTAAATCAGCAGCGGTTTTTGTTTTAACCGGTTTTCCATCAATATATACTTCGTAATAGCCGTTAAGGGTAAGATTTAATGTGCCTTTTGTCCACCGGTTAACAGATAAATAACTTTTGAGCAGTAACAAATTATTATTTGTTGTTTGAGCAAAAAGCAGACTGTCGTCATTTAAACTTTTGGTGTCCCATTTCAACGATTCATCATCGATTTGGGTGGTGTTAATCAATTTTGATGCTTCAAAAGTTTCTCCATCAACATTTTTAACATCGGCAAAAGCCGGCAGGTTAATTTGTTGCGGATGGGTAAACATCCATTTTTTTAATTCTGCCGATTGTTGTGCAAAAGCAATTTGAACAACAACACCAAGGAATAGGAGTAGGGAAATTTTTTTCATGATAATTTATTTTGTTTTGTGTTTGATGTTTTAAATGATTTCAAGTTTAACAAAAATAACTAAAAATTGCTGCCGGTTTTTTATTTTTAACACTGTTGTCCGATAAAAA
>JBNJFS010000348.1:0-2741 GCA_051747085.1 Bacteroidota bacterium | reverse complement strand
TTTCTGATTTTTTTTCGGATAAGAGATAATTGTTAACCGAAGAATATAATGGAAAAACATGGCTGGTATCAAACTCCTGCTGCTCCCATGCACGTTCATCAATAATATAATTATGCTGCGTGTTTAGGGTTTTACCTACTAACTTATGGCCTAAATAAATATATTCGGGCTTCCTGTCATTTTTGCTTTCGCCATCTGAAATAACTGCTGTAGGATTATTTTCTCCAATATTAACTACCGCCCGGGTATTATATTTTTGATAATCAAAAAAATCAATGGGAACAGGGAAAACCGCTTCAATTGAAGGGTGATTTTCCCTTTCTGTAAAGTAATCTGCCAGCTTTTGAGCTACCGGAATTTCATCTTCAGGAGGTTCGGTTAATGAAACACGGATGGTATCACCAATTCCGTCGGCAAGCAATGTTCCAATACCCACAGCAGATTTTATACGTCCGTCTTCGCCTTCACCGGCCTCTGTTACTCCCAGATGTAACGGGAAATTCATTCCCTCCTTTTCCATCCGGGCAATCATTAGCCTGTTGGCTTGTACCATTATCCGTGTATTGCTCGATTTAAGTGAAATTACAATGTTTCTAAAATCATGATGGACACAAATCCGCAGCAATTCCATGGCCGATTCAACCATCCCTTCCGGAGTATCGCCATAGCGACTCATCATCCTGTCGGACAGCGAACCGTGGTTAACACCAATTCTTAAGGCTGTTTGGTTCTGTTTACAGATCTCCAGTAAAGGTACCAGCTGATGCTCAATTTTTTTAATGTCTGCGTTGTATTCCTCATCGGTAAAATCAACCTTGATAAAACGGGCCCGCTTATCTACAAAATTACCGGGATTAATACGTACTTTTTCCACTATTTTAGCTGCGGTAAACGCTGCTTTTGGATTAAAATGAATATCGGCTGCCAGTGGTGTAGAAAAACCGGTATTCCGTATTCCCTCTTTTATTTTTTCAAGATTTTCAGCTTCACGAACACCTTGTGCAGTAATTCTTACTAATTCTCCACCGGCCTTAATTATTCGAAGCGACTGCGCTATTGTTTCATCGGTTTTTAAAGTATTCGTACTTGTCATTGACTGAATACAAACCGGATTATTCCCTCCTATTTTGATATTCCCAACAGCAACTTCCTGTGTTAATCGCCTTTTAAAAGAAAATAAATTTTGAGTAAATCGTTTTTTTTCGTTTTTCACTCTGTATATTCTTAAATATTTAAAATGTTTCACGTGAAAATACAAAGGTAAGCATTCAAAAAGAAACGGGCTATCCTTAACAGCCCGTTTTTATCCAACTACTATAATTTGGTAAAAAAATTACTCGATTTTCAGCTGAAATAAATTTTTGGATTGATTATCATCCCATGCATCATGAATAACTAAAATATATTCTTTTTCTTTTTCCACCTCAATTTCAGCCGGAAGTTTAGTCCATTTTAGTTCTGTAATATACTTCCCTTCATGATCAGGATTTTCTGATAACAGTTTCATTTCCGGCTGAACTCCCTTATGATCTTTAACAAAAACATTTACTATTTCATTGGGAGCAACAAATTTAAAATAATCCATGTCTCCTTTAGGAAAAATCGCTATTTCGTGGGTTGATCCCGGTTCAATCATTTTGGCTTTTCCTGCTGAATTATTCGGCTCAAAAACATCAAACTCGGGGATAAAAGTAATTTTTATATCAAAAGCTTGTGCAATGGCATTATCGTCCCAGGCATCATGCATTTCAATATAATATTCGCCGGAGTCGGGCACAAAGCAGGCTTCAGGTACTTTTCCCCAGTCTCTGATTTCTTGTATCTTAGGATCAGACCACTCATCGTATACTGTAAAACGCACTTCTGGCTGGATTTCATTGGGAACATTTTTGGATACAATTTCGAGATAACCCTGCTCAGGAACATTTACTTTAAACCAATCCTTATCGCCAACAGGATAAATACCCGCAGTAAACTGTTCGTCGAATGTTATTAACTTAGCTTCTTCAGCAGAGTTATTCGGCTCGGTAGGGTCAAATTCTTCCAAAAAATCAATTTTTACTAAAAATTTTTCCTTAGAGGCATCATCATCCCATTCATCTTTTAAGGCTAAATAATAATCTCCGGGTTCCTGAACAAACAAAGCGTCAGGGACAGGGCGCCAGCCTCTTATCCTTTTTTCCTTTTTCTCCTCCCACTCCTGATATTTAGCAAAACTTACTTCCAGCTGAACGCCTTTAACTTTATTCGCAGTCTGTACCTGGATATATCCCTGTTTTTTTACGTTTACTTTAAACCAGTCAACATCTCCTACAGGATCGATGGTTAAAGAAAACTCTTCACCAAATTTTGCTTCCGAAGCTTCTTCGATAGTGTTGTTCGGCTCATTATCTCCTGCCGGGTTTCCACAGGAATACATCAATAATAAAACCAAAAACAAAGCGTTGGCTATGTACTTTAAATATTTCATAATCATTAAATTTTGAGGGTTAATAATCAAAGGTATTAAAAAGATTTTTTGAACACAATTAATTAAATAGAATAGAGTTCTATTCAATAACGATATATTTTTAATTCTTTTTCAGTAAAAAACACACTTAATATAAGGAGAAGGCAGATAATCATTGAATCTTTTCTTATACTTTAAGGTTTGAAAATATAATTTCACTATTTTCGTATTCAATTAAAAAAGTTGTTTATGTCGATTCAAGTTACGGATTTAACCAAAATATACGGCACAC
>JBNJFS010000347.1:0-2749 GCA_051747085.1 Bacteroidota bacterium | reverse complement strand
TGATTTTTAATATAATTCCGGATATTTTTTCGGGTCAACTTCATTCATCATAGCATAGATAGCTTCGAAAACATCTTCGGCATTTGGATTGGAAAAATAGTCTCCATCGCTGGTATAAGCAGGTCTGTGCTCTGTTGCAGTTACGGTTCTTGGCTCAGCATCGAGATAATAATATGCACTTTGATCTTCAAGAACTTTCTGCATCATAAATGATGTTGCGCCGCCCGGAACATCTTCATCAAAAAATACCACCTTATTGGTTTTTTTGATAGAATCGGTTATGATATGTTTTCGGTCAAATGGCAACAATGTTTGCACATCAATCAATTCAACCGAAATATTAAATTCTTTTAATTGTTCTACCGCATCCTGTGCGATACGAACACATGAACCATAGGTTACCAATGTAATATCATTTCCTTCGTTAAGGATTTCAGGAACGCCCAGTGGAATTTTATATTCGCCAATATTTTCCGGTCGTTTTTCTTTTAACCGGTATCCGTTTAGCGGTTCAATGACCAGTGCAGGGTCTTCACCTTCCATTAAGGTATTATAAAATCCTGCTGCCTGGGTCATGTTCCGAGGCACACAAACATAAACGCCACGAATGGAGTTAATCACCATACTTAATGGCGAGCCGGCATGCCAGATACCTTCCAGTCGGTGTCCGCGAGTACTGATAATGACGGGAGCAACCTGTCCGCCAGCCGTACGATAATGCGTAGTAGCCAAATCATCACTTAGGGTTTGCAAAGCATACAACAGATAATCAAAATATTGAATCTCTGCAACAGGTCTTAATCCGCGCAAAGCAAGACCAATTCCTTGTCCCAGTATAGTTTGCTCTCGAATTCCTGTATCGGTTACACGAAGTTCGCCGTATTTTTCCTGTAATCCCTGGTAGGTTTGATTTACCCCTCCGATATTTCCTAAATCTTCGCCAAAGGCTACCATTTTGGGATATTTTTTAAACAGATAATCGAAATTATCTCTCAGAATTTCACGTCCGGCGACTTCGGGCGAGTCTGGCTTAATATCAGCTTTTACTTCGCTAACATTTAATGCCGAAGTTGGATATTCATTATTTAATTTTGTATTGTAACGTTCATAGTTATCTTCATAGTTTCTTTCCAGCCACTCGGATAAATCGTTTTGAAGCTTTTCCCGGATATTACAATCCAAACACACGTGGCGTAGAATTTTTTTTGCGGTACTAAAAATATCTTTACGGATGGGACTCATTATCTTTTTTAACTCCTCGGTATACATCCCTACTTTATCAATCCCTTCACGCTTACAAACACATGAGCGGTTATCGATGATTTCAATCAACTTATCCCGTTCCGCTTTTACCGGATCCTTGAATTTTTTCCATGCTGCTTTTTTGGCGGCTTTGGCTTCATCAATGGCTTCTTGTTCAATTTTATCCAGTTCTTTTTCAGTAGCTATTTTTTCTTTAAGTATCCATTCCCTGGTTTTAGGAATGCCGTCAAATTCTTCTTCCCACTTCAATCGTTCTTCCGATTTATATCTTTCATGCGACCCGGAAGTTGAGTGTCCCTGAGGCTGTGTAATTTCATCGATATGAAAAAGAACAGGAACATGCTCTTTTCGGGCAATTTCAATACCTTCTTCAAACAATTTTATTAATCCGGGATAATCCCATCCTTTGCCTTTTAAGATTACAATTCCGGGTTTATCTTTGGTTCGTTCAAAACCTTTTAATACCTCCGATATATTACCTTTGGTGGTTTGGAGTTTTTTAGGTACGGAAATACCGTATCCGTCATCCCATACGGCAATAGCTGCAGGCACCTGTAATACACCCACTGCGTTAATTGCTTCCCAGAATTGTCCTTCGGATGTACTGGCATCTCCAATCGTACCAAATGCTACTTCGTTTCCTTTATCCGATAAGGTTTTAAATTCCTGCATCACTTTCACATTTCTGAAAAGTTTGGATGCATAAGCTAATCCTACCCAACGAGCCATCTGTCCGGCTGTGGGAGAGATATCTGCAGATGAGTTTTTTTGTTTCATCAAGTCTTTCCAGTTGCCATCAGGGCTTAAACTACGGGTAGAGAAGTGGTTGTTAAACGAGCGGCCTCCGTTTCCGGGGTTTAGCTCAATATCGGTTTCGCCATATAACTGGGCAAAAAATTCTTCGGCGGTAAATAATCCGGCAGCCATCATAAAGGTCTGATCCCGGTAATAACCCGAACGCCAGTCACCATCCTTGTATTGCTTAGCCATAGCAATCTGTGCGATTTCTTTTCCATCACCAAAAATGCCAAATTTGGCCTTTCCGGTAAGCACTTCTTTTCGCCCTAATAAACTAATTTGGCGGCTTACATTGGCTAATTTATAATCGTTTAATACTTCCTGCTTATTCCATGAAGTTTTTGATTTTGTATTCTTCTTCGCTGTGCTTTTTGTACTCATAATATTATAGTTTATCAACGGATATAATTATTTGTAGATGTATAATTTACAAAACTATTGGTTCATTGTAAAGTATTGTTCTTCTTTTTTAAAAGTTAAAATGCTTATCTTTGCATCGGTAAACTAATAACAACAAAATTTATAGAATGTTTATTGAATTGTTTTTTTTAGTCGTTGGATTGATGGTAATTGCTGTTACTGCTATGGGATTCAATATTTTTTTCCGAAAGAATAAAAAGTTTCCTGAAACTTCAGTAGGTAAAAATAAAGATATGCGAAAACTGGGATTGTCGTGTGCCAAACATGA
>JBNJFS010000346.1:0-2760 GCA_051747085.1 Bacteroidota bacterium | reverse complement strand
TTTTAAGTCATGGGCTATTTTTGCAGGCAATATATTTAACAAAAGTTTATCAGATTTCTCCTTCTCTTCCAGTATCTTCTCTTTTTGTTTTTTTATGGTCTGATATGATTCGGATAATTTAAGCATTGAATGAACTCTCGATAACAACTCCATTTTATCAATTGGTTTACGGATAAAATCTACTACCCCGGATTCAAAAGCTGTTTTTAAATTTTCGGACGATGTATTGATTCCGGTACACATTATTACCGGGATATTATTAAATTCAGGATTCTCATGGAGCTTAATACAAAAATCAATTCCGTTCATCCGGGGCATATCCCAGTCGGTTATAATTAAATCGGGTTTTTCTTGCTTTGCAATTCTTAATGCTTCTATCCCGTCACTTGATGTTAATAATTGAATTTCAGTATCCATATCACGAAGGACATGTTCAATTACCCTTCCATAAAGAGGGTCGTCTTCAACAATAAGAATAGTTGTTTGATCCATAGCAATAGAAAAACTACTTTACAAGATAGTCTTTTTAGACTTTTAAATCAAATCGGGAAATTAAATGGTATCTTTTTCTTTTGTTTTCTTTTTATCCCTTCTAAAAAGATTTTTAATAAAATCGCCAATGGAAACATCTTCCTTTTCTAATACATCTTTAAACCTAATCTTAACGGATTCCTGAAAATCATTACAATCAAATGCTGATTTTAATGAATCGGGAATGTTAAAAGACAACTTCTTAAGATAGTTATAGGTGGGATCATTAAATATATCCTGGAAAAAATAAGCACAAACAGGCAGGGCAGAATAGGCTCCCTGTCCGTAGGTAGCATTTCTAAACCGGACCACAGGGCTATCACCACCCACCCAGGTACCAACAATAATTTTGGGACTCATCCCGATAAACCATGCATCGGTATTGTTTTGGGTTGTTCCTGTTTTCCCGGCTAACTCACTTTCAAATTTCCAAACAGACCTTAAAGCATTTGCGGTCCCTCTGTCAACAACACCTTTCAGCATTTCGGTCATCTTCTGAGCGGTCTCTTTTGATAGTACCGAATCTCCGGGTTCATATACCGGATCAGTATATACCAGGTTTCCATCTGCATCTTCTATTCGACGAATAACACGAGGGTTAACCCCGGCACCCTGATTTATAAATACACTGTACACC
Source organism: Bacteroidota bacterium (assembly GCA_051747085.1). Lineage (GTDB taxonomy): Bacteria > Bacteroidota > Bacteroidia > Bacteroidales > UBA12077 > UBA12077. The sequence continues at coordinate 1,592 of JBNJFS010000346.1, read as the reverse complement.
TGCAACATCTCCAGCAGCGATGCGTCTCCTGTTCCCAGTGCCAGGGAAGGTGTTTCGGGCAATGATGATTGAATTCCCATTTGACGGGCCAGCTGAATGGTTGAATCAATACCTGCTTCTAAAAGGAGTTTAACACTTATGGTATTTACCGAATTCGCCAAAGCGCCTTTAACCGAATAATATCCGCCATATTCGCCATCAGAATTTCCGGGGGTCCAGTTATCATGGTCCTCGTACACCAGACTGTCGTTTTTATAAAAATCACAGGGTTCAACCCCTCTCTCCAAAGCCGAGGCATAAACAACAGGCTTAATGATCGAACCGGTTTGACGCTTTGATTTTACATGGTCGTATTTAAAATACTTGTAATCAATTCCGCCCACCCAGGCTAAAATATCTCCATTCATTCCATTCATGGCTAAAAATCCCGATTGCAACATTTTAAAATGGTGCATTACCGAATCTAATGGGGATATCAATGTATCTTTTTCTCCCTCCCAGGTAAAAATCCGGGATAGTCGTTTTTCTTTCATCGCTTCTAAAACCTCTGTATCCGACAACCCTTTTGATTTTAGGAGCTGATAAGGTTCTGATTGCTCGATTTGTAATTTGGCTAACAAAACATTCTTTTCCCATGGAGCTCTTCCCTGCCAGTCTCGTTCAAACTCCTGCTGGAGTTTTTCCAAATGCTTTTTCATTGCTTTTTCGGCATACTCCTGCATTTTGGCATTTAATGTAGTGTAAACTTTTAATCCGTCAGTGTACAAATTATAGTGGGTCCCATCAGGTTTTGTTTTTGATTTCAAAATGTTTAAACACTCCTGACGTACATGCTCCCGAAAATAAGGAGCAAGGCCCTCATCATGAGTTAACCGGTGATAATTTAACTGAACAGGCAGTTGTTTTAACGAATCGCATTCCTCCTTATTTAGATACCCATATTTATACATTTGCGACAAAACAACATTCCTGCGGGTTAAAGCGGCCTCTTCATTTCTTCGTGGATTGTAGTTACTGTTGGCTTTTAACAAACCTACCAGCAAAGCAGACTCTTCAATTTTTAACGCCGATGGTTCTTTATTAAAAAATATTAATGCAGCGGTTTCTATGCCCCAGGTATTCTCGCCAAACGAAACCGTATTTAAATATAATTCAAGAATTTTATCTTTTTCATAAAACGCTTCCAGCTTACGGGCAATAAATATCTCTTTTACCTTGGCCACAGGAATGGTTAAAAAACCAAAATTTTGCCGGGGGTATAAATTTTTAGCCAGCTGCTGGGTAATGGTGCTTCCTCCACCGGAGCCTCTGTCAGCAAGCAGAATGGTTTTTACAAACACCCGGGTCATACTTCTGTAATCGATACCTTTGTGGGTATAAAACCGAACATCCTCGGTAGCGATTAATGCCTCAATAAAATTTTCCGGAATATCATCTAACAATTCATTCGTCCGGTTTTGCAGATAATACCGGCCCAAAAGTTTATTATCAACAGAATAAACATTCGTAGCCGTATTATGATGAATTTGTTTTAAGGCTTTATCGGGAGGAAATCCTCCAAACACCCCTAATCTTACTGCACCAATAAACAA
>JBNJFS010000345.1:0-2768 GCA_051747085.1 Bacteroidota bacterium | reverse complement strand
GAAATTTTTAAACCGGGTTTATGATATTTCTTTTTAAATGATTCGAGAAAATGCTCAGCCAGTAAGTTGATATCATCTAACCGGTCTCGAAGGGGTGGAAGATGAATTTCTACGGTATTAATCCGGAAAAAAAGGTCTTGTCTGAATTGGTTTTTTTCAATCATTTCCAACAAGGGCATATTGGTTGCACAAATTAAGCGGGTATCTGTTTTTACCGGTGTGTTGGAGCCGACAGGAGTTATTTCCTGATTTTGAATAGCGGTAAGTAATTTTGCCTGCAAAGGCATGGATAAGTTTCCTATTTCGTCAAGGAATAAGGTTCCTCCTTTGGCTACTACAAATCTTCCATCGCGGTCTTCTTTGGCATCGGTAAAAGCGCCTTTAACATGCCCAAATAACTCTGATTCGAACAATGTTTCAGGGATAGCACCCAAATCAACACTCATAAATAAATTTTTTGCTCTTACTGATTGCCGGTGTATTTCACGGGCTACCAACTCTTTTCCTGTTCCATTTTCGCCCAAAATTAAAACGTTAGCGTCTGTTTGGGCTACTTTCTCGATAGTTCTGAAGAGTTCTTTAATGGCTTCTGATTTACCGATTATTTTTGTAAAGGGCTGGTCTATATCTTTGGCCAGCGTTTCTTGATTTTTTCTTAACAGGTTAATTTCTTTTTTCGACTGACTGAGTTTAAAGGCACTGTGTACTGTGGCAATAAATTTTTTGTTCTCCCATGGTTTTACAATAAAATCTGTTGCTCCTATTTTCATGGCTTCCACAGCAAGGTTAATATCACCGTAGGCGGTCATTACAATAATGATGGCTTCGGGAGATGTTTCCAGAATTTTTTTAAGCCAGAATAGCCCTTCTTTTCCGCTTGTAGCTCCGGTGGTAAAGTTCATGTCAAGAAGAATAACATCAAATATATCTTTCTCAATAAAAGGGATGATGTCATCGGGACTTGTTACCGTTTTAATTTCACTAAATTCTTTTTTTAAAATGACTTTTGTGGTTAACAAAATATCCCGGTCGTCATCAATAACAAGAATTTTTCCTTCGTTCATCATAAAAATCGTTTAACTTTAGGGAAATAAAGGTACAAAAATCTATTGATTAAAAGTGTTTCTTTTTGAAACATTTTGTGTTCCGGATCGAAACATAAACAGAATAGTATTAAAATTTTGCTTATATGTAAAAAATTGTAAGTTAGTGTTTTATGGGCTATGGCATGAGTATTGTTCTGCTTTAAAAAAAATACACGATTATGTTAAAGAATTATCTTAAGACAGCCTTTAGAAATTTATTCCGTAACAAATTTTACGCCCTGATAAATATTATTGGTTTATCGGTCGGCTTAGCGGTTAGTTTATTGATTATATTTTATATTAATAACGAGTTAAGTTTTGATCATTTTCATCATCAAAAAGATAATATCTTTCGATTAATTCAGATTGATGAAAAACCGAATGAATCATCAAAACATTGTATTACCATGCCAGTTATGGGGCCGGATATTGCAGAAGAATTTCCTGAAATTAAACATTTTGTGAGATTTATGTCTCCCCGCGAAGGATTTTTTACCTATGATGAAAAAAATTATAATGCATCGAATCTAACTTATTCTGATTCGGCATTGTTTGATGTATTTGACTTTACTTTATTAGAAGGAAATCCTGAAACAGCTTTAAGTGAGCCTTTTACTATTGTTCTAACAAAAAGTTTAGCCCATAAAATTTTTGGAGATAAAAACCCAATGGGTAAGTTCATTACTTTTAATAAAGAAAATCAATTTAAAGTTACAGGAATCATTAATGATTTTCCGGATAATAGTCATTTGCAATTTTCTGCTATTTTTTCTTTTGCTACATTATACCAAACCATTCCGGAATATCATTTTAACTGGAATGGTGGCTGGAGCTATTACACCTATTTTTTATTAGAGAAAAATACCAAACCTGAGGTGCTTGAAAAAAAATTAGCGGATTTTTATTACGAAAAGATTAATAAAAGATATGAACAAAGCGGATGGAAAGTTACTCCTTTATTGCAGCCACTTACTGATATTTATTTATCATCTGAAGTGATGTATGATTCAACTGTAAAAGGGAACCTGAGAAGTATTTATGTCTTTAGTATTATTGCTTTCTTAATTTTAATACTTGCCGGGATAAATTTTACCAATTTAACTACTGCTCTTTCGATGAAAAGAGTTAAGGAGGTAGGTGTACGTAAAGTGGCTGGTGCTACCAATGTGAAAATTCGTACACAGTTTTTGAGCGAAGCAATTTTTATAACGTTTATCGCTTTTATTGTTGCTATTATTTTAATTGAAATATTGCTACCTTACTTTAATGATTTAATGGGTAAGCATATAGCCGTTTATAACTATTCTAATTTACCTGTAATTGTATCGACACCTCTTTTAGTTTTCATAATTGGGATTATTTCTGGTAGTTATCCTGCTTTTTATATATCACGATTAAATTTAGAGTCTGTTGCCAAAGGTAAAATAAGCAAAAATCCTAAGCGTACTTCATTAAGTAATGTTCTTACGGTAGTTCAGTTTTTTATTTCTATAGGGTTAATTATTGCAAGTATTATTATTTATCAACAATTGAATTATATTCAGAAAATGGATCCGGGCTATAACAACAAGAATTTAATGATTCTGCCTTTAAAAGGCTCCGATTCAATGAAGAATAAGGAGTTGCTTAAGGAACAAATTGCCCGCTTATCCCAGGTAAAAGATGCGGGATTGGGTTCTAATT
>JBNJFS010000344.1:0-2779 GCA_051747085.1 Bacteroidota bacterium | reverse complement strand
ACTCCCTGGTCGTTTTTGTTTGGGGATAAAATCTGAAAAAGCTCATTCTCTTTTTCCAACGCTTTAAGAGAGATTTGGTCGTAACGGGGGTCTACATTTTTTTTATTAGAGAATATCCAGATCTGCAATAATTTCACTTCCTTGTCGCTGTTGGCATTAAATTCACTATGTTGAATCCCGGTTCCTGCACTCATCACCTGCACATCTCCACTTTTGATAATCCCTTCGTTTCCCATACTGTCTTTGTGTTTCAAATCGCCATACAACGGGATCGTAATAATTTCCATATTATCATGTGGATGGGTACCAAACCCTTCGCCACCGGCAATAGTGTCGTCGTTTAAAACACGTAACGCACCAAAATGAATTCTTTCCGGGTCGTAGTATCCGGCAAAACTGAAGGTATGATAAGTGTTTAACCATCCATGGTTAGCATGTCCCCTGCTTTGTGCTTTATGTAAAATGGTTTTCATCATTGTTTTTTATTTTCATTTTGAAAGATTAAATAAAACAGAAGAAGTTACTCTTTGATCATGGTTAGCAACATTTTAAATTTAGAGGTTGCTTTTACAGCGTGTGGAATGTTTGCCGGCATAATAATTGATTTTCCTTCAACTACTTCGTAGGGTTTTTTATCTATTATTACCTGAGCAGCTCCTTCTAAAACCTGAATAAGTGCATCGAATGGAGCAGAGTGCTCACTAAGCTCCTGCCCTTTGTCAAAGGCAAACAACGTTACGTTGCCCACAGGTTTTTGGATAATCTTTTTACTTACGATTCCATCGCTTGAATAGTTTATTTTTTCGGCAAAATCAAAAACTTCCGAACGTATGATTTTATCTTCCATGGGATACTGTTTTTATTATCAAACAAAGAAAGGGTGGATTTGTTTGTTTTTATATGATGATATTCGTCAGGGTGCAAGATTCGGGGAAGGGTCATTTTTAATTATCAATTATTTTTTGTATAGTATTGAATGATTAAAAAATGGAGGTAAGTTTTTATGTTTTTTAAGGTCGTGATGAGGATTTTAATTATTTTAATGTTAATGTTGAATTTTTTTAATAGCAGAGCACAAGATAATATGGAAAAAATATATGAGTATAAGATTTTAAGTGCAGGAGAAATTAAACCTAAAGGATGGATAAAAGAACAGTTATCCCGTGATTTAACAGATGGTTACATCGGTCAGTTTGACAAAGTTCATCCTACGGTAACACACAACCTGTTTGTTAAACAAAACAGACTAAGCGAAAAGCAATATAAAATAGTAAAAGAGTGGTGGAGCGGCGAACATGAAGCTTATTGGAAGGATGCTGTGGTCCGTATGGCTTTTTTAACCGATAATGATGAGTATATTCAGCAGGCAAAAAAATGGATCGATGATATTGTTAAACATGCCGGCGAAGACGGCTATATTGGAATATATAAAAATTGTGAAGAGCCAACCTGCCGGTTTAAGCATAAGAAGGGAAATGGAGAACTGTGGGCTACCAGCCGCATATTAATGGCTATGTTGGCGTATTATGAGTATACAGGGGATAAAAAAGTATTATCTGCAGCAGAAAAAGCGGCGAAGCTTATCATTTCAGAGTACAGGGACAGAAATTATTTCAGCAAATCTTCCAAAGGAGGAGGGGTGTCGCACGGTGTCGGTTTTTTTGAAAATCTTGAATGGCTTTATCGTATCACCGAAGATGCATTGTATCTTCAAGCTGCAGTTAAACTGTATAACGATTTTAGTCATGGCAAAGTTCGCGACGATGATTTAAAGCTGCAACGATTACTGGATACCGCAAGATATTTCAGAAAACACGGCGCGCATGTTGCTGAAGGGATTTTTGTTCCTCATTTTGTGGCTGCCATTCATAAGGAAGCTGAATATAAACGGGCTTCTGAGATGAGTATCCAAAAATTAAATTACCACTTAACTCCCGGTGGCGCTATGCGTTGCGACGAATGGGTAAAAGGGCGCAAAGGAACAGCCGATGAACGATACGAATACTGCGGCATTGCCGAAATGATTAGTCCGTTCAATAAAATGATTGCTTTTAACGGAGACTTTGACCTGGCCGATAAAACCGAGACAATGACATTTAATGCCGGTCAGGGGGCACGCCTCCCTGTACTCAAAGGATTGTCGTATCTTACATCGGATAACCGGATAAAAATTAACCATCAGGAAATAGGACACCGTGAAACGTATGACGCCTCTCACCGGGCAGCCTCCTGCTGTGTGCTGAATGGAGGCCGCCTAATGCCTTATTATGTAGAAGGAATGTGGATGAAAGATATTAATAATGAAGGATTAGTTGCTGTATTATATGGGCCATGCGAAGTAAAAACCACGCTAAACGACTTAGAGGTCCACGTGGAAGAGAAAACCAACTATCCTTTTTCAGACGAAGTGGAGTTTTTGATTAACCCCGAGAAACCGGCAGAATTTAAGCTTATCTTACGAAAACCCCATGGTTGCTCCGATGTTGATATATCCAAAATGGAAGGGGCAAATATCCGTGAAGATCATGACCAGATAATCATTTCGAAATATTGGAAAAAAAATGATAATTTTATGGTGAAATTTAATTTTGAAGTTGAGAAAATAGCTCAGCCTTCATCCAAAACAGTTAAAGGAGAAGGTTTTTATGTGAAGCGAGGACCGTTGGTTTATGCTTTACCATTTGAGCATCGAATGGATACGATTAAAGAATATCATAACAGTGGATTTTACCGGTATAAGATAAAAGCAAAAGATAAAAAGAGATGGAATTATAAAATA
>JBNJFS010000343.1:0-2794 GCA_051747085.1 Bacteroidota bacterium | reverse complement strand
AGGCCATATATTCCCGAAGGGTTGATAAATAATTATTCCATAGAAAATCATTCGGACAGGAAACTGCCTGAATGAAAGAATACCTAACCGTTGATTAAAGAATTGCAGGTTAGGCTATTATACCCGATCCATACTAAGTGATAACATATGACTTTATTGGTTAATCAAAGATAAACATTTCTTTAAATTTTACCAAAAAATCTAAACCTGCACTTCCCTCCGGTCCGTGGTTGCCTCCGGCGAGCTCGCACAAAACGCTCGGTTCGAACAGCAGAATTTTTTAACGCTCACGGTGCTAGTTTTTCGGCTCACCGGACAAGGCCAAGCCGGACACGAAGCGCCAGACAAAAAATATAGAAGTACAATAGAAAAAGATTTTTAAATTTTATTGTTGTAAAAATGAAAAAATCATTCGACAACCTATTCAAACGAAAGGGGCTGATTAATTGAGGATAAGTTTTTTTTCTTTTTTAAAAAGTATATATTAGTAGTGATAAACGACATAAAAAATTTGTTCATCATGTCGGAACAAGCTGAAAACTGACATTAAACAGAAGTAGGCGTAATTCTTAAATTCAATTACCATGAAAAATTTATTTTTTTATTTTACCGCATTATTATTCATCATTTTTTCTGCTGTTGGTTGTAGTGATGATGATGAACCAACTATTTCTCTTGATAATACCGTTTGGGATTTTTTAGTGGTTTATGATTCAAATACCTCATGGCATGCTGATGTTACTTTTAATGCCGATGGTTCAACGGTTTACGATGAACCTGCTTCACCGGGTCAATATACAACTTATGGCACCTGGGAATTAAATGGGAACACGCTAACATATGACATGGATACTTCTGCAACAAGCGACCCGGACGACTACATATTTACAGGGACGGTTTCGGGTAATACGATGAGTGGCACATATACCTTTGATGGCCAGGATAAGAATTGGTCTGCAACAAAGTATTAAAGTATTCTTGCTCAAAACACATGACATAGTCATTGAGCATTTTCGTAATTTTAAAAACATTATCTACCCACTGGCGCGGACACAACATGTCCGCGCTATTGATATTCGCTTATCACCACTTAAAAACAATAAATAAGAGGTCCTTCCTTGCTAAGGAGAATTTGCAGTTCCGCTTGTGTTTTTCTAAAAATTGGTGATTTTTCTTGTTAATCCTTGAAAGAAAAATTGACAGCCCTCCGCAAAATTCCCGACCCTATTAAAGACATTTTGACACTATAAAAGCCTAAATAGCAAATGGTTCGGTATTTGTAAATAACTAATCAGCAAAGTATTTAATCAATATTAATAAAAAAAAGATTTGGTGTATGAGAAAAAAGATTTTCACATATGCTAAACTTTTGTTTTTGCTTTCGGCAGTTGTATTAAGCTCCTGCTCGACAGGACATTCTATCTGGTACAGAAAACCAAAAGTTGTTCAGTTAGGGCCCGAAGATTGCCCGTGGAACGAAACCTGTATCATAAAAAATGTTCCCGAAAGAAAAACGTATGGTCCGGAGTATGCCAGGAAGCAGAACAAACAATTAAGAAAAGGAGATTCAATTTTTTAAGGAAAGTATAAAACATGGATTATAAAGATTATTATAAAATATTAGGGGTTTCGAAAAATGCCTCTGCAGACGAAATAAAGAAAGCCTACCGTAAGCTGGCAGTAAAATATCATCCGGATAAAAATCCGGAAAATAAAGAAGCCGAAACACGCTTTAAGGAAATAAGCGAGGCTTATGAAGTATTACGCGATCCTGAGAAACGTAAAAAGTATGATCAGCTGGGTTCTAACTGGAACCAATTCCAGGGGGCCGATACCGGTGGTTTCGATTATTCTCAATTCGGCGGAGGCCGAAGGGGAAAAAGCAGATCTTATTTTAGCGGTAATATGGACGACCTGTTTGGCGATTCTGATGATGGTTTTTCCGATTTCTTCAATGCTTTCTTTGGAGGTTTTGGCGGTTCATCGGGAGGCTTCCGTCAACAAAATCAACAGGTTAAAGGAGAAGATTTACGCAGCGAACTTACCATCAGCTTATCGGAAGCTTATCATGGGACCTCAAGATTATTAAACGTGAACGGCCAAAAGATAAAAATCAATATAAAACCGGGAGCATATAATGGTCAGGAGCTGCGTATCAAAGGGAAAGGTGGCAAAGGCCGTAACGGCGCTGCTGATGGCGATATTTACCTAACCATAAAAGTAATGCCCGAGAAAAATTATACCATTAATGGAAATAATTTAACGCTAAAAACAGATGTTGATCTTTATACGGCGGTGTTAGGCGGAAAACTTAATGTCAATACCTTAAGCGGGAAACTTAATATTAACATCCCCAAAGGGACCCAGAACGGAACAAAACTTAGAGTAAAAGGTAAAGGAATGCCGGTATATGGGAAGACCGGCACATTTGGGGATTTATTTTTACAATTAAATATTTTAATACCCACGAAATTATCAAAAAAAGAAGAAGAGCTCTTTCGTCAATTAATGAAAATTGAAAAAGATAAATAACATCTGTATAATTTTTTAAACATAGAAAAGAAATAATTTATGATTGTAGAATATTATACATATCATCGCCAAAATCCTGTTATTGAATCATTTATCAAACGATTAAATGAGCTAAAATACAGGTATTATGCCAGCGATTTACTAAACAGGTTGTTGCAATCGGAAAATTTTGATTTTCATATTCGCAGAGCCATTGCCATATTAAAACTTACAGGCACGCCGGTTCAAAACCATATTACCTGTATTTACCGGTCAGATGCCG
>JBNJFS010000342.1:0-2797 GCA_051747085.1 Bacteroidota bacterium | reverse complement strand
TTGACGAGGTGATCGGGTAATTCGGATATAATCATAGAAAATTGTTCAGCACAGAAACGTAGAGACGCACGGTCGTGCGTCTTCGCAGAAAATAACGAAAATGTAATTGCAGACTATATGCAACAGTCGAATTCATCTATTAAAGACGAAAAAGTAGAACAACAACCGAATGACAACGAAACCCGGAACCCGAAACGTGAAACACAAAACAACAGGATGACAACCGAATGACAACTGAATGACAACTGAATATACAACAGAAAAAAAGAAAGGAGGTGCAATCTTCCCCAAATAAGAATTAATTCTTTTCCAGCCGAAGGAAGTAGGCTGTGAGAAGGACTTTAACAGAATGTTTTTCTCTAATGCATTTAGAGGAGATAATGAAAACCAGGTTCTTTTTCGTGCTAACCGTGGCACAAATCTCACGGACTGCCGCCGGTCAGGTATTACCGAACAATGCAATAAGGTAACATGAGAGAAACACATGAAACCTTAAAGCATTGTATTTATTGTAAAACCAATTAAATTTACGAAAAATGAAAAATAAAGTTTTAATTTCAATTGTAGGAATTGCCCTTTTTGCTATGGCAGTTGGTTTTGGTTCCCAGGAAAATAACAGATCTGAAACTGTTGAGTCAAATATCGCTGCCTTGCAGAATGCTGAGGCTAAGGCTTCATGTCTATCATGTTCCTATGCCGAGGGTAGTCTTTGCTACATTAGCGGCCAAACCACTGATGATTACTATTGTTATCAGGCTTATGACCATGAAAGGGATGAAAAATTTATAACACAGTAATTAATAAATAAAAAATTCTTTCCTCTTTTCAATTTAAGGGGAAAGAATTTTTCCTGGTGACGTATAATTTTTTAAATCTTAAAAGATGAAAAACAAGCTATTAACGATAACTATAATTCTTATAGCAATTATAATTAGTTATTCCTGTCAAAACAGTACCAAGGAAAAAGAAATTAGCGAGTTCCCCGTTAAAATTGACCTAAAAGGTTCAAAGCCCCAATTTGACAATGAATTGGGCATACATTTAAGCAAGATAAAAATTTTAGATTCTCTAATTATTGCATCTGTTAGTTATAGAAATGCAGGAGATGACTACCTTTACTTCTTCAATAAATCTACCTATGAACCGATATTATCTACAGGAAAAAGAGGAAAAGGTCCAAAAGAACTTACGAATCCGATTAGATTTCTTATAAATCATAAAAAGAAATGTTTGTGGGTATTTGACCTTGGAAAAAGAAAGATATGGGAATTCAATATTGATAGTTTAATAAAATACCCCAATTATAAACCACACCAATACATGGACATTAGTACTGAAATGGGTATGGTTTATGAATTAACATCTTTGGGAGATACCATTGTTATGGGAGATGGAAAGGGTAACTCTTTAGTAAAATTTGCCTTCAATGATGGTAAGACAATTAAGGATTATGGAACTGAACATGTAAAAAAAGGAAACAAGTCTGAAAGAGCCTATTCAAAGACACTGCGGAAAAAAATGTGCGTAAATGAAGAACATAACAGGCTAATTTTAGGATACCGATACTATAACAGGCTATCTGTTTTAAATAATAAGGGTGAATTGCTATGGAGTATTACAGGGAAAGATAAATTTAAACCCCGATTCAAAGGACTTTCTCCTACTGATTCAAAAGTAGCCTATTTTACAACCGTTTCTTTTGATAATTATATCTTGGGGTTATATTCAGGTAGGAAAGTAGGTGAAATTGAGGGAGGAAAACTTAATCCGATTTATGCGGAAACCATCCATGTTTTTAATATAGATGGAGAGGTACTCGGGAAATTAAATTTAGACCGTGAAATTTATTTTATGGCATTAGATAGAGAAAACAATAAAATAATCGGTTTCGAACCCGACGAGGATAATCCGTTTGTTATTTATAATCTCCCTATTGACAAGCTAAAAAAATAAATAAATAATTGAAGTAATTTAATTCAATAAATTACTTTTTATCTAATTTTAAACAAAACAAAATAAAAAGCAAAAATGATGAAATCAAAATCGAACATATTATTCATCTTCTTATTTTTAGGAGTGAATATTTTCACCTGTGCTCAGGATAAATGTGCAGAAGATTTAGAAAAACAAATTAAAGAATATGCGAAAAAAAATCATAGCAAGGTTGCATTGCTTTCAACTCCTGGTATATCTCCGGGATATAATTACCATTTAACTCAGGAAGATTTGAAAAATAATAAAAAAACAAATAAAAATTTCAAAACTTTATGGTCTAAAGGCCGTTTTAGGTTTTATATAATGAGTTCAGAAAAACATCAAAACGATGCTGTATTAAAGATATATGAAGGCGATGTTGAAAATCAGGATAGTTTAATATACGAATTAAAGGATGAAGCCGATGACAACAAACCTTCATATATAGATGTGGATTTAAAAAAATCGCCAGGTAAATATTTACTAAAATTTCAGTTTAAAGAACAAAAAGAAGGTTGTGTGGCCTTTCTTTCAGGCATATTTAAGGATGGTGATTATTACTCTCAACAAAAGGATTAATTAGACGCATTACTCGAAAAAAATAAAGAATTACTGAAAATCAGAAAAAGATAAAGAGATGAAATCAATGGTAAAGACCATAGCGGTCTACTTTTTAATTTTCAGTATTATTTCATGTAATAATGCAAAGAAGGAAACAGAAAATAAAGTTTCTCAATTTATGGGAGACACCTTATTTTTACCAGAAATATCAGAAGTTTTATACAAAGACAGTCTCTATCAGGATAATCTACCACTTAATAAA
>JBNJFS010000341.1:0-2809 GCA_051747085.1 Bacteroidota bacterium | reverse complement strand
AGTTATCGCCGTAAATTAAAATACCGCTTTCTTTTTCAACTCATCGATAAAGTCGGCTTTTATCCAATAAATATCCGTATTGCCGTTTTGTGGCGAATTTCTCAGTTGATTAAATGTTTTGGCGTTTAATTCAGCAGGTAGCTGATTATTCGTCATTCCACGTGCAGACATAAAAAACAGGTATTTCCCATCGGGAGAAAAAGCGGCGGACCATTCACGAGGGTCGGCACTGTTAATTTTATCGCCCATGTTAAGGGGTTTACTCCATTCATCGTTTTCGTTCCTGAACACAATATAATAATCAGTACCACCAAAGCTGTCGTCCATACCAAAAGCCGGGACGATAATATACGATTCGTCGGGAGAAATTAAAGCATTATATCTTACTACACCGCAATTAACATGCTCGTTTAACTTCTCTTCCTGAACATATTCACCCTCTTTATATTGATATCTAAAAATATATTCCTGGCCCGATTCATCGGGTTTGGTTAGATATAAGGTGCCATCTCGGGTAACGGAAGGGAAATATTCATTTTTATCAGAATTTACAGGCTTTCCCAAATTATAAGGTTCATCCCAGTGTCCGTTTAATCTTTCCGACACCCATACGTCTGATGATTTGGGTTTGCCACCGTCTTCGTTCCTATTGCTTACGAAAAACAATTTACTCCCATCCGGAGAAATAAAAGGTTCGATATACGTGTATTCCGGATTCCGGCAAAATTCAAGTACTTCTGGCTGTGTCCATACTCCGTCGACCTGTTTGGTGTAAAATATGGTAGCAAATTTATGATTCCCCAGGTTTCGACAGAAATATATTTCGCTGCCATCAGGATAAATGGCGATATCGCGTTCCGACACTCCTGTTGAAACAATGCCCGGAGCAAATAATTCGGCCGAATCACCGGGTAAATTTTGTCCAAGATATAAGCCGGACAATGCTGGCTCTTTTTCATTTTGACAGGAAAAGAGCACAAGTCCTGCTATGATTAAAGATAGATAATGTTTCATTATTATTGTTTTTTTGTAAAAAACAGTATTTTTTCTGAAAAATACAATAATAATCTACATATAAAGCATTACTGTCTACAAAAAAACCGCGCAAAATTGCACGGTTTACTTTTTAACTACTTTTTTGTTCAAACTATTTTCCCTCAATCCAGTTTATAATCTGTTCATCTAATGGATTTGTCCTGGACGAAGCCATATCTACTAAATTCCCTTCTTCATCAATCATGTATTTCTGAAAATTCCATTTTACGTTGGAATCCATCACTCTGTTTTGGTCTTTATCAGTTAGCCATTGGTAAAGGGGATGAATATCGTCTCCCTTAACCGATATTTTAGCCATCATAGGAAAAGTTACCCCATAATTTGTGGAGCAAAATTGCATGATTTCCTGGTTAGAACCAGGTTCCTGGTTCATGAAATTATTGGCCGGGAATCCGATAATAACAAAATCTTTAGATTTATATTTTTCATAAAGTTTCTGCAAATCTTCATATTGTGGTGTAAAACCACATTTCGAAGCAGTATTTACTACCAATACCTTTTTGCCTTTTAAGGTCGACAAATCAAAATTTTCTCCGTCGATGGTTTGTACCTTAAAATCATAAAATGATTTGTTTTGAGAAAAAGCTGCGGAACTTATCATAGCTAATAAAATAATTAATACAATATTTTTCATAATCGTATGTTGTTTTTAAATCTTAATGGTAAACAGGGGAAAGTAAAATATGTTCAAATATAAATAACTAAAAAGGAATAAGTTTTTCTACCGCATCTTGTTTCAGGTAGGTTCGAATAATTTGTTGTACATCCCGGTTATCTGGATAATTTTTAATACCATCGGAAAGGCTTTCCATATCTGGATGAACAAGATCAACATTGATATACCCAAAACCAATATATTTGCCATGCTCAATTTTAACTACACCCTTTTCATTTTCAGTCCTTCCTTTATCAATAATAAAAAAACTTTGGTGGTCGTAATTCAAATTATAGATTAACTCATTGGCACGGACGTTGTATTCTTCAGCAGGTTCATTTTGTACACAAGCTCCCTTACACTGATTCAATTGATGATAAAAGCAGGCGCCAGCTGTCTCATATAATCCACATAGTTTCTGGCATAGTTCATATTTTTCGGCTAAATGATAAAGTCTTTCGCGGGCTTCTTTTGCCGAATTAAAAGCAATCAGGGGCACCTTTTCTCCAATTTTATCAACCATAAAACAGATATAGCCAAATTCATCAGTACTACTATAAATCCCATAATGATTGGATTTTCTTCGTTGTCTGCGGTTATATTTTGGTTTATGGTTTTTTATTTCATCCGACTCTAAGAGTTGGGCTATTAAATCGCTACCCGTTAATTCATAAGAAATATCAAACGTTTCATCCATTATTTTAAGGGCTCTGCTTGTTTTCTCGTTATTAAAATGAGATAAAATACGCGTACGGATATTTTTGCTTTTCCCGATATAAATAATATCTCCTTGTTGATTATGCAGATAATATACCCCGGTATCATCGGGTAAATTTTTAATGGTGGACGATTGAAGGTTAAAAAATTTGCCTGATTTTAACCCGGCTAAAGAAGAATCTTTTTGAAGTAAATATTCAAAAAGCTTAACGGTAGCCAATGCATCCCCGGCAGCCCGGTGACGTCCGTTAAGCGGTATCTTTAACTCATCACACAATTTACCCAGGCTGTAAGACTTTCGCCCGGGAATAATTTTACGGCTCAACTGAACCGTACAAAGCTTCTCTCGCTTAAAATCATAGCCAAGGCTTTTAAATTCGT
>JBNJFS010000340.1:0-2833 GCA_051747085.1 Bacteroidota bacterium | reverse complement strand
TTATCAAAAAGTGAAATCCATTATATTACAAGTATAATAGAATTGCCATCAGACACTATTCATGAAGGAGCAAAAGAAACTACTCAAAAAAGCAGTTGGAAAGTTTATGTGAAGAGTTCTGAACTGGATGATAATTTTCTGACGTATAATAATGTAAATAAACCCGAAACAGAAAACTCCTTTGATGCAGCTCATATCAACCATAAACATGTATCACTTACAGCAACAGATTTTTTTTACTCTTCAGCTAAAACAGAAGTGGAAATTGAAAATTTTAAAATGCTTGATCCAAATAATTTTTCGATATTGGAATTTGAAACTGATTTCCACATGGATCAGCACTCCATTTCTTCCCAAAACCTTACACTTAAAACTGCCAATTCTTCCATTGAAGCTGATCTAGACATACACTTTTCTTCCATCCAATCACTGAAAGATTCCATTCAATCCATGGTTGTGGATTTAGATATGCGAATTGGAACGATCGCCAATTCTGATTTGCTCTATTTTGTTCCCCAGCTTAGTAACCAGCCTTTTTTTAAAAATGGTAAAAATAGTACAAGCATTACCGGAAAAATAACCGGGCCTGTGAATCATCTTACCGGGGAAAATGTGGTAATTAGTACAGGAGAAAATACAACGGTAAGTACCGACTTTACGCTGGTGGGATTACCTGCATTTAAAACGGCATCTTTAAATTTTCCAAACCTTATCATTACTACCGGTAAAAGAGATCTTTTGATGATTGCCGATACGCTAATTCCAAAAAGTATTGAGCTTCCGGAAAGCATTTATATGCAGGTTGCTTTTGATGGAACCATAAAATCTTTTGAATCGACAGTGGACATGAGCAGTAGCTTTGGTTCGGCACATATTTATGCTAATATCGATGAAACCGAAAATTTTAACAGTAAAATACGTATTACTGATTTTGATTTGGGGAGTTTGCTAAAAAATAAAAGCATGTTTGGCTCTGTATCATTAATTGCAGAAACTAGCGGGCATGGACTTGATAAAAATAATATTGAAGCAAGAATAAAAACCGAAGTGTCAGATATCCATGTAAATAAATATACCTATCACAAGTTAAACATCAATGGTACTTTAACTGGCCGGGAATTTGCAGGAAAAATCTCCCTGAATGATAAAAATGCAGCATTCGATTTTAATGGATTGGTAAGCTTAAAACCCAATCGTGAAAATTATGAATTTCACTTAAACTTAAAGGGAGCCAACCTTCAAAAACTTAATTTTACAAAAGATGATATACGGATAGGTTTAAACGCAGAATCAAATTTAAAGGGTGGTACGTTAAATGAATTAAATGGCGATGCAGTACTATCCAACATCATTATTGCCCACAAAGGAGAAACTTTCAGACTCGATTCATTCATATTGGTTACAACAAATCAACCTGGCGAAAGTGAATTAAATGTTACGAGTCCGTTTATGGATGTAAAGTTTAACGGATCCGTTTCTCCATTTGAACTTCCGGATGTGGTTGGTAATTACATGAATAATTATTTCTCTTTTTCAGATACCGTTCAGGAAGATCCTAATAAAAAGCTGGCTGATTTTAATTTTGAGATACAAGTTCACAATCATTCTATTCTTTCGGAAGTTTTCTTCCCCGAATTAAAAAAGTTTGAGTCAGGGTTTATTCTGGGAAGTTTTAATAGTGAGCAAAACGATTTCAGACTTAAAGCAACCCTAAATAATATAATTTATGGAACAACAAATGTTAAAGACTTTGCAGTAGATGTTCATTCGGATATTCATACATTGAATTATAAAGTTTACAGCAGTAATATTTCAAACGCACAATTAGAAATTGATCATCTATTGGTTGAAGGAAAAATTACTGATAACAAAATATTTACAGATGTTTCTTCAACAGATGAAGAACAAAATAAAAAACTTTTTATCCGGTCGCAAATTGCGAAAGATGAATCGAACTATAAGCTTACAATCGATCCGGATAATTTTTACCTCATGAATGAACGCTGGGACATAGCAGCCGATAATTATATTGAATTCGGAAAACCGGGTTTTTTAATTCACCATTTATTCATTCAGAAAGAAAAAAGGCAGGTCAATATCAGTTCTGTGAATAATCAAATGAATGATGATATAAATATTAGTATTAAGAATTTTAAACTGGACGATATTTCCGGAATTATTGAAAAAGATACCGGTATGGTTAAAGGCAATGTTGATGGAAATATGCTACTTAAAAGAGTGAACGGCTTGTATGGAATAATTGCTGATGCAACAATAAGTAACTTGTTTGTTTATGGAGAATCTATTGGGGATTTAACGGTAAAAGCAGAAAATCCTGCAGCAGAGAAATTTGATTTAGATGTAAACTTATCAAGCGCCGAAAATAATCTTACCGCTAATGGTTATTTTGTTACGGAAGGGAAAGATCAATCGATGAATATAAATGTTGATATTCAATCCCTTTCAATGAAAACCGTACAGGCATTTTCAATGGGAACTATAACAGATGCTACAGGTAACCTTACCGGAAATTTTTTAATTGAAGGCAAAAGTACTAAACCCGTAATAACCGGTAAATTGCTATTCGAAAATACCTATATTACACCCACGGCATTAAATAACCCGTTACATTTACAACATGAAACGCTGGAACTAAAAAAAGACGGGATTTATTTAAACTCCTTTACCATATTAGATGCCAACCAGCAGGCAGCTGTTATTGATGGCTCAGTTAAAATGGAGCAGTTTAAAAACTTCATTTTTGCAATTAATGTGAATACAAAAGATTTTTTATTGCTTAATACTACCGCAAAGGACAATAAAGAATTGCACG
>JBNJFS010000339.1:0-2839 GCA_051747085.1 Bacteroidota bacterium | reverse complement strand
ATAGCTTTCTGCACCATATTCGGGATATGCTGTTGTAAATATAACGTTGGGTTGATAGGGCAACGATTCTAATAACTGAATCCCTGATAAATCAGGCATATTAATATCTAAAAAAATCAGGTCAACATGGTTATTACTTAAAAAAGTAAGTGCTTTAAATGGATTGGTAAACGATTCCACTAATTCCAGGTATGGAGTTTTTAGAACATAATCCTTCATTAAATTTAAGGCAAAAGGTTCGTCATCAATAACTATACATTTCATGTAACTGAGTTTAAAGTGCTATTTTTAGATCTACACAGAAAATATTATTTTTTGTAATTTTTAATTGATGTTTATCAGGATAAATAATAGACAGTCGTTTTTTTACATTTTTTAATCCAAGCCCAGAGTTTCTCTTTTCCCTATGGTCAGGAATATTAAAAATAGGGTTTTCTATTGTAAACTGAAAGTCATTATTATTGATTTTTAGTTCAATATTAATATCAGCGTTTTTGCCCAGCTTAACGCCATATTTGAATGCATTTTCAACAAAGGGAATTAATATCAGGGGTGCAATTTTATTTTTGTGTATATCACCATCAACTTTAAAATTAATATTTACGGGCAGATCAGCAGATAAACGTAACTTTTGAAGATTAATATAGTTCTCGATGTATTCGATTTCTTTGCTTAGCTCAATTTTATCTACATTACTTTCATAGAGCATATATCGCATAAGGCTCGATAGTTTTTCTATCATATCTGCAGTTCTGTTGTCACCATGGCTTGTGGCACTCGAGAAAGCCATATTTAGTATATTAAAAAGAAAATGAGGATTTAGCTGAGCTTTCAAAAAATCTAACTCGGCGGTTAGTTTCTCTTTGGTTAAGATCTGATTTTTCTTTTCATTTTTAAGCCAGTTTTTACCTAAGCCGTAGCCTAAAGAGAGTGCTGTAATAAAAAGGTTTATGGTAAGATTGGTGGTGAATTGTATTAAAAATGGTTCTTTTTCTGTGGAGTGATAAACAACAAAACAAAAATAATCAATTACTGCTTCAAAAATCGTAATTGCCAAAAGAAATAGTACAATAGATGCAAAAAGCCTGAGTGCGTTTTTATGTTTTGAATACCTGGGAATCAAAATCAAAACATTGGTATAAAAAAGAATGATACTATTAATGGTTCCGAAAATAATAGGGTATAATAAAGTGCCGTCCACCTTTCTAAACGACCCGATTGTTCGCACCTGCGTTACAATAAGAATAAATCCTGATACCCAAATTAAAATGTGGATGAATGGTTCAATATGTTTTTTCATGATTTTGTTATTCACAATAATTTTCTAAAGATATGCAAACCCGGTGAAAAAAAATTGACATATGGATGTATTGCATGATTATCAGGGCAAGTTTATTTAAAAATGGTGTGAATGATATTTTGAATAATAATTCACTTAATTCAAATATATTACTTAGCAGTATGTTGATTTTATTTTATTAATCGTCAGGAATCTCCTTACTTCGTTTCAAATTAATTTCAACTTTTTACTAAAAACGAAAAATAATGAAAACAAAAATGAATGTTAAGGTTTTAATTTTTCTCTTGTTAATTTTATTAAATGCGATTAATCTCTATTCTCAGAATAATGAATCCATTAAAGGAATATGGGTTGGAGATATGATTATTAATGAAAATGTTAAACTTCAAATGGCTTTTGAAATAACCCAAATGCCCGACAGGTCATTTTCGGCGGTTTTGCATAGCCTCGATCAAAGTGCTTTTGATATTCGGGTGGAAAAAATTGATTTGGAAAAATCGGATCTAAGCATGCAGATAAAATCACTACACTGTGTTTTTAACGGAACAATAGTTTCGTCCGACTCAATTAGCGGAAGCATTATTCAGGGTAAAAATAATCCATGGCAATTATCACTAAAAAAAGTAGATGAACTTCCGGTTGCAAAACCAAACCGCCCTCAGGAACCGGAAAAACCTTATCCATATTATACAGAAGATATTACTTTTCAAAACGAATCGGCAGGTGTTACTATTGCAGGTACTTTTACGCGACCAAAAGAGATGGGGCAATACCCCGTTGTATTATTAATTTCTGGCAGTGGCCCTAATGAGCGCGATGCCCGGATTTTTGGGCATAAGGTTTTTCTTGTGTGGGCAGATATTTTAACTCGAGCAGGTATTGCTGTGTTGCGTGTTGATGACAGGGGCGTTTATGAATCCACCGGAAAATTTTCTACTGCTGATAACAGAGATTTGGCTGATGATGTAGTTGCCGGAGTACAATATTTAAAGACAAGAAATGATGTTAACCCGAATAAAATAGGATTAATGGGGCATAGTTTAGGCGCAGATATTGCACCGATAGCTGCCGTAAAATCAAAGGATGTTGCTTACGTTATTTTGATGGCTGGCGCTGCTATTCCTATAGACCAAAACATACATGAACAATGTAGAGCTATTTATCCAACCATGGGTGCAAGTGATTATGGTGTTGA
The DNA here is from genome assembly GCA_051747085.1 of Bacteroidota bacterium. Taxonomy (GTDB): domain Bacteria; phylum Bacteroidota; class Bacteroidia; order Bacteroidales; family UBA12077; genus UBA12077. The sequence goes on along the minus strand of JBNJFS010000339.1, from coordinate 344 downwards.
CCTTAATGAGCGAATCAACGAATCGGTTTTTGAAATAGTTAAAACCGAGCCGGATGATAGCATTGCCCGAATAAAAATTGCTGAAAAACTGGCTTCATTTAATCACGAAGCTGAGAAATTAGATGAAAAAGATGCTCAAATACTAGAATTATCAACTCCATTAAACCCTAAATCTTACTATCATTGGCTTAAACCAAACCAACGGTTCGGCCTTTTTCATAATCCATCCGATTACATCAATAAATTAACTTGTCCTGTTCTGGCACTTAATGGAAGTAAAGATTTGCAGGTACTTCCACACAACTTAAAGAAAATTGAGAGCGCTTTAATCGAAGCAGGAAATA
>JBNJFS010000338.1:0-2843 GCA_051747085.1 Bacteroidota bacterium | reverse complement strand
AAGGAGGTTGGAGCTCAGGTAAAAGAGATGATGAGCAAATTCCCGTTGTTTGCCTATTAATGAATAGTTAATGGATTTTGTGAAAGATTTATGATAAAATTCTCGCAAAGACGCTAAGCCGCAAAGTTTTATCAAACTTCTCCTGGCGACCTGGCGGCTTTGCGAGAACAAATTTAGTTTTTGAACAGCTGCTTTTAATCGTAATGCCTGGAAACGCTATTCCTTCGTTAACCACTTTTTCATCTTTAGCATTAATTCATCTTCTTTTATCGGTTTGGTAATATAATCGTCGAAGATTGTACTGTATTTTTTAATCTCATGTTCCATGGCATAAGCCGATTGTGCAATAATGGGCAATTCGGGGTTAAGTTTTCTGATTACTTTAGCAGCTTCATATCCATCTATCCCGGGCATTTTTATATCCATTAATATCAAGTTTATGGTTGGGTTATCTTTACAGATATCAATAGCTTCCTGCCCGTTTTTTGCCCTGATTATATTCATATTTTTTTCAAGTAATATTTCTTCAAGGAGAAGATAATTAAATTCATCATCTTCGGCTGCTAATACCGTAGAATTAGCAAAATTGCCTGTTGAATCAACGGGTTTAATATTTTCAGGTTTTCCGGCTTTATGTTTTAGCGGTAATGTAAAATAAATTTTTGTTCCTTTATCTTTTTCTGATTCAATCCATATTTTACCGTCTAATGCTTCAACGTAAGCTTTCGTAATGGAAAGTCCCAGTCCGGCCCCTTCATATTCTCTCGACATGTGTGAGTCGGCCTGAACAAAACGTCCAAAAACCGCTTCTTGTTTATCTTTAGGGATGCCTGTTCCGGTATCTTTTACAAAAAATTTAATATGATCCTCCTGCGGTTCATAACCGATGTCAATTCTCCCTTCTTTGGTAAATTTGAGGGCATTTTTTATCAGGTTGCTTACAATCGCATCAAATTTTTCTCTGTCGGTAACCAATTTAGCTTTATTAACAGGCACCGGACAATGTATATTCATTTCCAATCCTTTGTTTTCTACATCTATCTGAAAGAATTCATACAAAAAATTTAACTGTGCATTGATATTTATTTCGGTAAATGATAAATCTAACTGTCCCGACTCAATCTTTGAAATATTGATTAAATCATTAATCAAATCGAGCATTCTATTCCCGCTTTTTTCAATAATATCAATGTAATCTTTTTGTTTTTCAACGGGTAAGTGTTGCCTTTTTAATAAATCGGCAAAACCTAATATTCCGTTCATCGGGGTTCGGATTTCATGACTCATATTTGCCAAAAAGGCTGATTTAAGCCGGTCGCTCTCTTCGGCTTTCTCTTTAGCAGCAATCAGTTCTTTGATCATTTTCTTTTTCTCGGTAACATCCTCTTTCACCGCTACAAAATGGGTAATATCTCCTTTGTTGTTAAAAATGGGTGATATAATCGCTTCTTCCCAGTAGAACGCTCCATTTTTCTTCTTATTTCTTAATTCCCCTTCCCAATCTTTTCCGGAAAGAATGGTTTCCCACATTTTTTGATAAAATTCGTTGGAATGGTGACCTGATTTTAAAATCCGTGGATTTTGCCCGATAATTTCTTCCGAAGAGTAACCGGTAATTTTTTCAAAGGCGGGATTAATATATTCAATTATACCATTTATATCGGATATTTCAATGGCTATGGGATTTTGCTGAACTGCCTGACTTAAAAGCCTGAGTTTTTTTTCTATTGCTTTTCGTTCGCTGATATCTCTTATAATACCCTGGGTTGCTTTACTCCCCTTAAAATCTATGTATGAAACAGAGGCTTCTACCTCTTTCTTTTCTCCGTTTTTGGTAATGGCTGTAAATTCATAGTGGGTATCAAGGGTTTCTCCATTTTGTATTCTTTTAGAACGTTCCTCAATGAAAGGTTTGCTTTCGGGAGCAACGAGCTGAATAAAATCAAAGTCAGGGTGGTTTATTTCGTCAATCGTATAACCAAACATTTTTTCAAACGTAGGATTGATAATTTCGAACTTTCGGTTATATAGGAGGTATATCGCGTCAACAGAATTGTGGATAAGCGAGCGGTATTTTTCTTCGCTTTCGCTAAGCTGAACTTTTATTTTGTTTTTTTCTTTTTTTACCCTGCTTCTTTCCAACGCTTCCAAAACAGCAAAGGGTAGGCGCATGATTTTCTCTTTCAGCACATAATCGTTGGCACCGGCTTTCATACATTCCACTGCCGTTTCTTCATTCATCGAACCGGTAAGCACAACAAAAGGTATTAAGCTGTCTTTTTCCCTTGTTATTTTCAGGGCTTTCATCCCGTCAAAGTCGGGCATCGAATAATCGGAAACAATAATATCGGGAGCAAATTCTTCTAATGCTTTCTTAAATCCGGGTTCGGTATCCACCACCTTATAGGTAAAGTCGATATTTTCCTTTTTTATTTCGCGAACAGCCAACTCTACGTCAGTAGAAAGATCTTCGACAAGAAGAATTTTTATGGTTTTATTGTCTGATCTCATGTAAGGGTGTTTTTTATTATTTTGGGTTTTAGTTTAATATTTTATTCATAAGGGTTTATTTCTTTATGGTTGTTGATTTAATAACAACCAGTAAAACCCCAGATCTCTTAAGGCATCCACAAATTTATCAAAATCAACCGGTTTAACAATATAGCTGTTTACCCCTAATTGATAACTTTTAATCATATCTGATTCTTCTTTCGATGAAGTAAGTATGATAACCGGGATTGCTTTTTTATCCGGATCACTTTTTATTTTGCGTAATACCTCAAGGCCGCTTATCTTAGGTAATTTTAAATCTAAAAGAATGATTTTAGGGTTGGCTGAATTTA
>JBNJFS010000337.1:0-2848 GCA_051747085.1 Bacteroidota bacterium | reverse complement strand
TTCTCCATCTGGAAATTTAAATTAGTTTAAACCACCGCAAAATTAGTAAAAATTAAATTAACCATCAACAAATTAGTTATTCCTAAATATAAGCGATGAAAAATATGTGATAATAAAACCAATTATTCTTTACTTTGTTTTTTGTTTCGTTATATATTTGCACGATATTTTGATGAATATGTTATGAAGATTCTGAAAAAAAGTTCAGTAATAAGTGATAAATTATCTTTATTAAAAAAGCAAGGAAAGTCTATTGGCTTTGTTCCAACCATGGGTGCTTTACATCAAGGACACCTTTCCCTTATAGAGTGTTCTAATAAAAAAGATGATATAACGGTTGTTAGCATTTTTGTTAATCCTACGCAATTTAATAATCAGAAAGATTTTGAAAAATACCCCCGTATTTTAGATGATGACCTGGAACAGTTAAAAAAAGTTAAATGTGATTTACTTTTTGTTCCTTCCAATGAAGAGATGTATCCTGATGAAGATACCCGGGAGTTTGATTTTGGTCATCTCGATAAAGTAATGGAAGGTGCACATAGACCCGGACATTTCAGAGGTGTAGGGTTGATTGTAAGCAAGCTGTTTGAGGTTATTACGCCCGACAGGGCCTATTTTGGAGAAAAAGATTTTCAACAAATTGCAATTATTCGATCGTTAACAAAAAAGCTGAACCTTCCTGTAGAAATTGTTTCTTGTCCTATTATTCGTGAAGAAGACGGGCTGGCTATGAGTTCCAGAAATATACGATTAACCGATGAGCAGCGAAAGAATGTTCCTTTAATTTCAAAAACATTATTTGAATCCCTGGTGAAGGCAAAGTCACTAAGCGTTGAAGAAACAAAAGAATGGGTAATTCGTACCCTAAACAATAATGCATATTTAGATGTTGAATATTTTGAGATTGTTGATGAAAATACATTACTCCCGGTTGAAAGCTGGGAGCAGCCATGTAATAAACGGGGGTGTATTGCCGTTCATGTAGGTGATATCCGTTTAATAGATAATATTGGATTTTATTTATAACTTTGTTTTTTTAAAAAGGTAGTAATTGATTATGAATATTGAAGTCGTAAAATCAAAAATACATAAAGTAACGGTAACCGAAGCTAATTTGCAATATGTGGGCAGCATTACCATTGATGAAGATTTAATGGAAGCTGCAAATATTATTGAAAATGAAAAGGTGCAGGTTGTAAACATCAATAATGGCGAACGACTGGAAACGTATGTTATTAAAGGCAAAAGAGGTACTGGTGAAATATGTATGAATGGTCCTGCAGCCAGAAAAGCAACCGTTGGTGATGTTATTATAATTATTTCCTATGCTTCGTTGGATTTTGAAAAAGCTAAAAAATTTAAACCAACACTTATTTTTCCCGATACCGCTAATAATAAATTAGTTTAAATCATTGAAAAGAAAATTTTTTAAAATATTTAATTTTTTATTTTTTTTAGCGATAGGGCTGCTTTTGTTATATTTTGCTTTTCGGGATGCAAATTTTGAAGATCTTGTTACCGATTTAAAAAAGGCAAACTATTTTTGGGTAATCCTATCCCTGTTTTTCGCTTTCATTGGATATGCCAGTCGTGCTTACCGGTGGAGGTTACTTATCGAACCATTAAACTATAGACCATCATTTAAGAATGTATTTCATGCCCTAATGTTTGGCTATTTTGCTAACCTGGCATTTCCCCGAATTGGTGAAATTAGTCGTTGTGGTGCTTTAACAAAATCGGATAAAATCCCCATGGATTCACTTATTGGTACTGTTATAATAGAACGGGCAATTGATGTGGTTGTTCTCCTGATTTTACTGTTCATTATTTTTATTGCTAAGATAGAATCCTTTGGATTATTTATCAAAGAGAATGTTTTTGCCCCTCTTTCGCAGAAGTTTATTAGCACCATGGATTTCTCCATCTATTACTGGATTGGTATTCTCGTTTTACTTGGTGCATCTGTTTTTTTAATCTATTTTTTCCGTAAAAAATTTAAACGGGTTCAAATTGTTATCAAAATTCGCAAATTAATCCGAGGTATAGTTTCCGGTGTAAAGACCGTTACCAGAATGAGAAGCCGTTCGGTATTTTTATTACATACCCTAATCATTTGGGTCATGTATTTTTTAATGACCTATGTTGCTTTATTTTCTATTCCTGCAACTCAAAATTTAACCCCCATTGATGGTTTGTTTTTATTGGTCATTGGAGGTTTAGGGATGTCGGCCCCGGTACAGGGAGGTATAGGTGCTTTTCATTGGATCATCTCATCAGGGCTGACATTGTATGGTATTTCAAAAACCGAAGGTTTGGTGTTGGCAACAATACTTCATGAATCGCAGGTTGTGCTGGTATTGGTTTTGGGAATTACGGCTGTTATTACCTTATTTTTAGTTCCACGCTCGAAAAGCAAAAATAATCGTTAACTTTACGGGAAAAATAACAGAATGGATATGGATAAATTAGCGGTTATTCAATCTAAAATTATTGATATCGATCAACTCGATTCGAAATTAGCGTACTGGAATTTTAAAAATCAAAAAATTGTTTTTACCAATGGATGTTTTGATATCTTACACCGTGGGCATATAGAATATCTGGCACAAGCGGCCAATTTCGGAGATATCTTAATGATTGGGCTAAACACCGATGATTCGGTTAGAAAACTTAAAGGAGATTCACGACCTGTGCAGGATCAGTATGCACGAGCCCTGCTTTTGGCATCGTTGCATTTTGTCCATGTCGTGGTTTATTTTGATGAAGATACCCCTTATGATCTCATCAAAAAAGTACAACCCGATATTTTAATCAAAGGGAGCGATTATCATGTTGAGGATATTGT
>JBNJFS010000336.1:0-2850 GCA_051747085.1 Bacteroidota bacterium | reverse complement strand
AAAAAATTTTGTGCAAATAAAAATTAATTATACTTTTGCCGACGGAGAAATGGCAGAGTGGTCGAATGCGGCGGTCTTGAAAACCGTTGTCCGTTCTGCGGACCGGGGGTTCGAATCCCTCTTTCTCCGCCAAAAAAAATTAAAGCTGTTCCTTACCGGAGCAGCTTTTTTTTGTACTTATCTCAATATCAACTCAAAGAGGGATGAGAACCGAAGCGGTGGACGGGGTTCGAACGGCGAAGCCCTCACGAGCGACTAAGGAGCGAGTAATCCCTTCCCGAAAATTGAAAATTTTCAGGGATGCCCGAATTTGGAATTATACTACAAACCTAAGGGCAGGCTGGGTTACCCAAAGGATACACAAAGTACCCCAATGATATTTTTGACAGCCATTTTTTATTACCAGCTTTTCTTCGCAATTCCGCCACCCAGCAAAATATCATCATCATAAAAAACCACTGGTTGACCCGGAGCTACTGCCCACGCTGCACCCGGCAATTCAAGCTCCATTATTTCTGTATGAAAACTTTTTACAATGGCAGGTCTGGATGGATTAATCCCTAATCCACGAATATTTATATGAATCGAAGATTTTTCGGATATTGCCTCAGGATTTAACAAATGAATATCATTTAAAAGGATATGGCGATGATATAAAGAGGGTTTAGTACCAACTTTCAGTTCATTTTTTGCAACATTAATTGCGCTCACATAAGCCGGGCGGTTTATTGTTAGTTGTAAATCCCTCTTTTGTCCAATCGTATAATAAACAAAACCTTTATGTACTCCAATAATCCGGTCATTTTCATCTTTCACTATCCCTGGTTTAATATTTTCTAATTGATCCGGTACATAATCATTCAGAAATTGACGGTAATCCTTATTCTGTAAAAAACACACCCCCATACTTTCTTTTTGCCGGGCTAAACCTTCAAAGCCATTTTCTTTTGCCAGTTGCCTCACCTCATCTTTTGTATAATCACCTAAAGGTGTAATCATTCGCTTAATGGTATCGGACTCAAGTTCCCATAAAAAATACGATTGGTCTTTTACCGGATCAATGCCTTTTTTTAAATAATCTAATCCATTTATATTAATTTTCCGTATATAATGTCCGCTGGAAATAAACTCATACTTATTTTTATTGGCAAACTCAACTAATTTCTTCCATTTGATATGTTTGTTACAGAAAGTACAAGGGCTGGGTGTTCGCCCTTGCAGGTATTCATGCGCAAAATGCTGTTTTACCATTTCAAAATCGTCATCAATCATTAGATTAATCAGAGGGATATTCAATTTTTGGGCTACTTCGCCTACCTTTTCATTATATTTTTCATGGTTAAAATGATAATGCAAACCGGTTACATCATAACCTTGTTGTTTTAGCAGCAAGGCTGCTATGGTACTATCCACTCCTCCACTTAAACCAATAACTACTTTTTTATTCATCAATTTCTAAATCTTACTATGATTATCCGTTTATGTACCCACATTTTAACTTGATTAATTACTCCTTTCAGTCTTGAAGGAGCTCATAAATATAAGAAAAGATAAAATTTATAAATACATCAGGATAAAAAATATGGCTTAAAAAGTTTCCATTCTGAACTGGCGGTAATATACTCCTTTTTGGGATAATAGTTCATCATGTTTTCCCTGTTCAATAATCTCACCTCGCTCGACAACCAGGATACGATCAGCATTTCTGATGGTCGATAACCTATGAGCAATGGCTATTGTTGTTCGATTATTCATTAAATTCTGAATTGCTTCACGAACCATATATTCGGATTCATAATCCAGTGCCGAAGTCGCTTCATCGAGAATTAAGATAGGCGGATTCTTTAAAATAGCACGGGCAATGGTTATTCGTTGTTTTTCTCCAAACGACAGTTTATCCCCGCTTTCACCCAGGTTAGTCTGATAACCGTGTGCTGTTTTAGAGATAAAATCATGCGCATTGGCCAGTTTAGCAGCCTTTTGAACCATTGTTAAATCAACATTTTCATCGCCCAACGTTATGTTATGGTAAATGGTATCATTAAAAAGTACAGGCTGTTGATTGACATAGCCAAATAAATTACGTAATGATGTAATCCGTAAATCGGTTATGGGAATATCATCGATTAAAATTTCTCCTTGATCAGGATCAAAGAAACGGGGTAATAAATCAACAATCGTTGATTTTCCTGACCCTGAAGCTCCGACAAAAGCGATGGTTTCTCCTTTATTAATTCTTAAATTAATATTTTGAAGCACATTTTTTTGCTCTGTTTCATAAGAGAAATAAACATTTCTAAATTCAATCGACTGCTTAAAATCATCCATTACAATGGCATTCTCTTTATCTTTGATAGTATAGGTGTGTTCCAGTAAGGAGTTCACCCTGAGAATGGAAGCCATTCCTTTTTGAATGTTGTAATATCCGTTAGAAATGGATCTTGCAGGTGCAATGACCTGAGTAAATACCGCCAGATAACCGATAAAAACCTGCGAACTTAATGTAGCTTCTGACGATAAAACCATTTTCCCGCCAAACCACATGATGGTTAAAATGGTAACCGTTGCAATAATATCACTTATAGGATTTGCCAAAGCCCTGCGTTGTCCAATCCGGTTAAATAATTGGGTAAACCGCTCATTCATTCCAACAAATCTGTTTTTTACGGTATGTTCTGCATTAAAAGCTTTGACAATTTTAATTCCGGATAAAACTTCTTCGAGCATCCCCATCAATGCGCCCATTTTTTGCTGTCCGCGGAAAGATTTTGTTCGCAACGATTTTCCTATACGTCCAATAATTATAGCAGATACCGGAAACAAAATAAGCGCAATGAAAGTAAGTTTCGC
>JBNJFS010000335.1:0-2858 GCA_051747085.1 Bacteroidota bacterium | reverse complement strand
AATAAATTATAAATCTTTAAAAAAACATCTGAATAATGAAATACGATATAATAATTATTGGAAGTGGTCCTGGAGGTTATGTAGCAGCAATCAGAGCATCTCAATTAGGACTGAAAGTTGGTGTAGTAGAAAAAGCTGAACTGGGTGGAATTTGTTTAAACTGGGGATGTATCCCAACCAAATCGTTGCTAAAAAGTGCCCAGGTATATACTTACATGCAACATGCTGGTGATTACGGAATTAAAATCGAAGGCGATATAAAACCAGATTTTGAAGCTATCGTAAAAAGAAGCAGAGGTGTTGCCGAAGGAATGAGTAAAGGAATTCAGTTTCTATTTAAAAAGAATAAGATTGAAACCATTCCCGGTTTTGGTAAAGTTAAAGGAAATAAAAAAGTAGAAGTAAAAGATGCCGATGGGAACATAAACGAATACGAAGCCGAACATATTATTCTAGCTACCGGAGCTCGCTCAAAAGAATTGCCTAATCTTAAACAGGATGGAAAGAAAATAATTGGATACCGCGAAGCAATGACCTTGTCTAAACAGCCCGAATCAATGATTGTTGTTGGCTCAGGGGCTATAGGCAGTGAGTTTGCAAATTTTTATAATGCTTTAGGTACGAAAGTCTATTTAGTTGAATTTTTGCCCAATGTTGTACCTAACGAAGACGAAGAAGTTTCAAAACAACTGGCTCGTTCGTTTAAAAAAGCCGGAATGAAAGTGATGGTTAATTCGAGCGTTGAATCGGTTGATACTTCAGGAAAATTGTGTAAGGCAGTTGTAAAAACGAAAAAAGGCGAAGAAACAATTGAAGCAGAAATTGTTCTTTCGGCAGTAGGTGTAACGCCTAACCTTGAAAATCTTGGACTGGAAGAGTCAGGTGTAGAAATAGAGAAAGGAAAAATAAAAGTTAACGATTATTACCAGACCAATATCGAAGGTATTTATGCTATTGGGGATATTGTTCATGGACCGGCACTTGCTCATGTAGCTTCGGCCGAAGGAATTGCCTGTGTGGAGAAAATTGCCGGATTAAATCCTGAACCTATCAATTATGGTAATATTCCGGCTTGTACTTATACTTCTCCTGAGGTTGCTTCGGTTGGCTTGACCGAAAAAGCAGCTAAAGATGCCGGTTATGAGATAAAAGTTGGTAAGTTTCCATTTACAGCCTCGGGTAAAGCAAGTGCTGCAGGCGAAAAAGACGGATTCGTTAAATTGATCTTTGATAAAGAATACGGCGAATTGTTAGGAGCTCATTTAATTGGTGCCAACGTTACCGAAATGATTGCCGAACTGGTTGTTGCTAAAAAGTTAGAAACAACAGGACATGAAATTATAAAATCAATTCACCCGCACCCAACCATGTCCGAAGCGGTTATGGAAGCTGCAGCAGCTGCTTACGATGAAGTAATTCATATGTAAAGACTATAAATTATGAAAAAGAAAGTGGATGCGTTTTATAACCATCCACTTTTTTTGTTAAAATTAAACGTTAATATCTTTCTTAGGGGTTTAGAAAGAAATGTACAAGATATGTCTGAGAAACTCTTGCTACTTTACAAACTCAGTATTCTGTGTAAACAATTCTTTGCTATAGTTACTTTTTGTTAATGAAAGCAGAAATACCAAGGTCACAATGATAAAAATTATAATCACACCCATATTAAAATCTGTATGATAAAATTTTTTCCTCTGTTTTATTTTAAGTTGCATTTTATACCTTTTTGAGTTTTTGGTTTTAATATTTGTTCGTTAAAAAAATAACTGTATACATGCATTAGATGTTAAAATATATAGGAAGGTTGCGTAAATAAAAAAAATATTCTAAACGCAACCAAATTTGTTTTATTCCCATCTTAAAATTACGATAGAAAAAAGAGGCAAGCTTTTTGTTCGATAAAATTATTCAATAAATTTGTATAAATACAAAATCTGAAAACCTGTTGAATAATTCTATTGAAATAGTTAAAGCTTGCATTAAAGGCAATCGCAAAGCACAAAAACAGTTGTACCAACTTTTTGCAGATAAAATGTTTGGTGTATGTATGCGATATGCTGATAATGTGGATGAAGCAAAAGATATTTTGCAGGATGGGTTTATTAAGGTTTTTATGAATCTTGAACAATTTAATCATAAAGGTTCTTTTGAAGGTTGGGTTAGAAGAATTATGGTAAATACAGCACTTGAAAAGTTTAGAGATAGAAATTATTTGTTTGCCGTAAATATGGAACAAGGATATGAATCCCGGGACAAAGAATATGACCATATTCTTTCCGAACTGGCTGCAAAAGATTTGCTGCAACTGGTTCAGGAGCTGTCTCCACAATACAGAATGGTGTTTAACCTTTATGCTATTGAAGGATATTCGCATAAAGAAATTTGTGAAATGCTAAATATTAAAGAAGGAACATCAAAATCTAACCTTTCACGAGCGCGAGAGATTCTGAAAGAAAAGATAAAAAAAAACAGTGATGTAAAAATAAAATATATTTGATGAAAGTGCATTTAAATAATATGGATCAGGTATTTAGAGATAAGTTGGAGAATTTTCAACATACTCCCCCTGATGAGGTATGGAATAATATTGAACAAAAGCTGGATGGGAAGAAATCATCAAATATTCTGATTTATAAAATTGCAGCGTCATTAGCCATCTTAACTTTCATTGCTACATTATATTTTTATTTAAACAGAACCTCTTATCCATTTCCTTACGAAATCACTCCCAGATTTACGGAAGCAGTTAAAGACTATGAGTATCCTGATAAGTCATTTAAGTATTCAACAATATCCATAGCTGATATTAATTTTGTGGATGAAAACAGAAAAAGTCGTTCCTTTCTGCAGGAAGA
>JBNJFS010000334.1:0-2881 GCA_051747085.1 Bacteroidota bacterium | reverse complement strand
TACCGTATAATTTTCTTCTATTGTATTTTCAAAAATATCAACAGCTCTTACAAATAGGGTGTTACTTCCTTCAGCTAAATATACATCGGATTCAAATTTGCCGTCATCGTTAAAGGGAACATCCATACCGTTAATCGTAAATTCAAAAACACCATGTTCATCTTTAATATCGCCTTTTAAAATAAGCATTTCGGAATTAACTGTTATGGGTTTTTTATCAGCAAGCAAAGGTTTGGTAAAGGTTATTGCAGGAGGCTTACCATCGTTAATTTTTTTAATGTCGGGACCAATATCAATACGCATAACTCCGGAAATAAATTCAGCTTTTGATGATTTTTCCGGTGATGTTAACGATACATCCCTAAACTGAATATTTCCTGATTTGTAATCCAGTCCGTAAGTAATTTCTAATATTTCGGCCCCCAGTTCAAGAAGTTTTAACCTGTCAGAGAAATCAGCGGGCACATTAAAACGAAATACAGCCGTTTCCGTTTGGTTTTCATTAAAGGATAGGGTAGGGACAGAGTAGCGGTAATGACCATTTATTTTTCCCAGTTTTGAAAAATGGGCTTCAACATAAGTATCATTATAATCATAAATCCTGGCCAGTCGGTTGGCCATTTTAAGGTCTCTTTTAGGGCCCTTATTGGTTATTTTGACAGCGCTAATTACCTGATTTCCCTTTTTATAACAATCCACAAGTTCAAAATAAAAATCATGGGCGTAATCGGTGGGATTCTCTATTTGATAGGGTATAGCCATTATTTTAAATACAAAATCATTTCCTTTAAAGTTTTTACGATCCGCAAGAACATCCCAAACAATTACGTTGTTTTTCCCTCCGGTAATCCCTTTGCCTATATCTCCGGAAACGGTTTTTAAGGGGATGTCAAAGGTTGTTCCTCCATTATCGGAGCATAAAACTTTAATATCAAACTGTTGCCCCGTTTTTTCCTGCGTTAAATCATAAAAGATGTTTAACTTATCGTTTAATTTCCGAATACGGAAATTTTCAATCTGTTGCGCTTTTAGATGTTGATTTAAGGAAATCAGGAAAAAAGTGAGAACAATTATGGTAATTTTTTTCATGGCAATAAGCGTTTGAAATCAAGTAAAGTTACAAAATTTAAATATATGTTCCTTACTAAGAACAAATAATGAAAATATTTTAAAAACTTGCCTTTAAACTTACTTTAAGCTTAAAATTTTCTATCCAGTCACTCGAAGAATAATACCCATAGTTATAGAAAGCACCACCTCCTAATCCCAGGTATACAAAGTTAACCATATTTACCCGTATAATATCATTAATTACCAGACCGCTTTCATAATATCCTTTATTCATATCGGTTAATTCAATATATTGATGTAAGTGTTTATCTTTCAGATTCCCAATTCCAAAAGCCTGCGTAATCATAATTTTGGGTTTCCACTCCGAGGTAGAAAACAATCGTGTGCCAAAATCGTGGCTAAAGTAAGCATTCATAATCTCATTATTTGTAAATTGATTGGGTGCCATAGTGTTAAAACGGTTGTTTACGATAAAGGGCACCGAACTGCTCCATCCTCCTGCACCTGAGAAAAGGAAAGAATAAGGAACCTCTCCCCATATTTTTCCTGCTTCTACCCGTATGGTACTTTTTCCAATTCGGGGGAAAGTATGTGAATAGTCTAATTGTGTCCAAAGTTTTTCGTAATCGATTTCTCCACCGTACAATCCTTTAATCCCTTTTTTGTAACCAACCCTAAGTACCGGCCAGTTGGTTTCAACTCTGATTTTTTGTTTTAATTGCCAGATATATTTCTCTTTAAATGAGAACCTGATTTGAGCTCCTATCTCAGTTACTTCATAGTTGTTTACCCAATTATTGTTAAGCTGAAATGAATAATTGTATTGAGGGGAACGTTTATCGTTTACAAAATCAAATTGTAGTTCTAAATAGCGAATGCGGGTTTTAAAGGAGGCTTTAAGTTGTGTGGTATAATCTGCTTGTTGTAAAAAGTAACCTTCAATATATGTTTCTTCCCGGGCAAAATCTTCGTTTCCGGGAAAAACCGCTTCATATTGATATAAACCGCTTAATATATTTTCTTTATCTTTATCAAAATACAGTTTAAAATCGCCGCCATATTTCCACTCTTTATCTTTAAATCCATAAGCTGCCCACCCACCTAGCTCAAACCAGCTTATTAAGGGGTCATCGGTGTATAAGCCTAACCCAAAGCGGTAGCCTTCGAATTCATTATAGGTCATTAATTTCTTAAGCGGAATGTAAAACTTGGATATGGGTAATTTATAGGCTGTTATCTTTTCAGAAAATTTCAACCAATAATCGAGGTTTACTGCTTCACCAATGCTGTCAATAGTGAGGTAAGTGTTTATCTCTTTTTCATTGAGATCGATATAGCGGTATTTTTTCATGGCCAGGTCAGCATCTCGTGTAGCCAGTTTATCAAATTGTAATACCTCTTCACTGTATTTTACGGAGTCTTTAGGGATATTTGTCCTGAAATCAGTTATATAACTCTCTGATTTTACAACCATTCCCAGCCCGATATTGTATACATCTTCCCACCTTAGTTCTGATTTTAGCTCTTTGGGAAACCAGTAATTGTTGTTAAATGCGTAGTTCTGTTGTACATGTAGTTCCATTAATTTTTTTTCTGCCGGCGATGCTACAACTTTTTCTATTGCAAACTGGTTGGTGTTGATGTGTAAAAAACCTTTTAATCCTTCAAAGTTACTGTTTTTTTTAGGTTCAAATGTGATAATGTATGTCGTGTCTTTATTATGGTATAACGTATCCTCGAGCAAAAATAAATACCTGTTCCAACTGCCGGGACTTATCGGGCTTAGGTAGGTAATTTCAAGCATATCGAT
>JBNJFS010000333.1:0-2884 GCA_051747085.1 Bacteroidota bacterium | reverse complement strand
CTGATTTAGGAATTCCTAATTGCCTGCCATACATAGCCATAATTTCAGACTCGATGTATGGGGTATAAACTGCCGAACCGGAATAAATAATATTTTTGGTTATTCCGTTTTCATATAAGTAATGCGACCAGTAAATTCTGCCTAATAAAACATCGGTCCAGAAATCATCATTAAAGGGAACCCCCGGAACAATAATTACATCATATGTAGTTTCTTTATTTTTGATTTCAGGAGTCTTTGCATTTAATTGATTAAAATTTGTTAAAAAAAATATGCATAATAGTGTAATTATAAAGATGTTAGTATTATATTTCATAATTTTTACGTTTTATTTAATTAACAATGAAACAGAGGCAAATCAATATTGTTCATTTTTTTTTAAATATTTCTAAACAATTTGTTTTTATTTTCAAAACAAAATCTTATTTATATTTTTATCTTTTGTTTTGACTCATTTTTTATAAAATACGATAATTTGTAATCTTAATAATACTGATCATGCATACATTAAAAGGGATATTTCCTCCTTTACCCACTTCATTTGATGATAACGAAGCGTTAGCGACGAATAAAATGGTTGAAAATATCAGGTTATTAAACCGATTTAAATTAGCCGGATTTTTGATTTTAGGATCTAATGGTGAATTGGTGCATTTAACCGACTATGAAAAAGAGAAGGTTTATGTTGAAACCAGGAAAGCGATACCATCGGATAAAGTAATGTTAGCAGGAACAGGCTGTCCATCGACCCGTCAGACCATTGAATTAACTCAGAAAGCCGCACAAGCAGGTGCCGATGCGGCATTGGTTTTAAATCCTTCCTATTACAAAGGATTAATGACCAAGGATGCTTTAATAGCTCACTACTTTGCTGTTGCCGAAGCTTCTGATATTCCTGTAATCATTTATAATATGCCGGCTAATTCAGGATTGGATATGGATGCTGACACAATGATTGCTTTATCGCAACATGCTAATATTATCGGATTAAAAGATTCGGGGGGTAATATTGCTAAAATGGGAGAAATACGATCTCATGCTCATTCGGATTTTCAATTACTGGCCGGCTCGGCTGGTTTTTTGTTGCCTGCTTTATCGGTAGGAGCGGTTGGGGGTATACTCGCATTGGCAAATATTGCACCACAGCATTGTATTGATATTTTTCAAGATTTTATGGATAATAAAATGGATGATGCGCGGGAAAAACAACTGAAAATAATAACACTGAATAATTTTGTAACGAGGCAACATGGTGTACCAGCCTTAAAAGAAGCAATGACCCAGTTGGGTTTTTATGGTGGCCCTTCGCGAAAACCGTTGCTTCCGGTTAATAACAAATTAAAAGAAAAACTGCGCATTTTAATTCAAGCGTCTAATATTCAATCTATCTTGGAATATTAAGCACGAATGATTATTTTTACCTGAATACAAATAACTATGAGCTGAACATTAATAAAAATAATGGTTTCTGCATTTTTCTATTTACATTGTACTTAAAATAAACTAACTTTGTTTTATATCGAAAGATAGTAAACTTAAACAATACATTGGAGGTATGGTTTTTATTCTCTGCTCATTAGCAAAAGCCGGATTTTAAAGTTTAGGCCTTCATAATATTTGCTGTAAAAGTAAAAAAGCAAATATAGATACTACTCGTTAATTTCATGTTGTTAAAGGAATCAATCAACCTGAAATGATTTCAACCATTTTATAAAGTTATTTAAAAGAACTTAAAGCTTTATACGATTAATAAAATCCTAAAAAAAAAGGATTTTTATTCATTCACTAAAACAAAAAAAATGTCAAAAGAGAAGGAAAGTAGGAAAAACAGTAAAAAGGCTCCGGCTAAAAATCTGAAAGAAAAACGTGCTGCAAAAACTGCAAAACGTCTAGATAAAAAAAGAGCCAGTGAAATTTAACGAAGGAAAACTTAAAAATTTCCTTATAGTTTAACATTCAAAACAGGTTAAATACTGTTTTGAATGTGTTTTTTATTTAAAAAAATTTACGATTATGAAATTAGCTTTTATAGGCACATATCCACCCAGAGAATGCGGTATTGGTACATTTACCAACAACCTGTTCAAATCAATGACAGTAAACAGTAAAATTGATAAGAAGGAAAGCTATATCATTGCACTCAATGATAATGAACTTACTTACCAGTATCCTGAAGAGGTAAAATTTAAGATCCGGCAGGAACATCAGAGAGATTATATTAAAGCAGCAAAATATATTAATTTGAGCAGTGCCGAAATTTGTATATTACAACATGAGTTTGGTATTTTTGGCGGACAAAGCGGAATGTATATTCTTCCTTTGTTACATCGTATCGAAATTCCTCTTGTTGTTACCCTGCATACTGTACTTAAAACACCTTCTTACAATGAAAAAGCTGTTTTGCAGGAAATTTGTAAAATGGCTAATAAGATAGTGGTTATGAGTCACAAAGCCATTGAATTCCTGGTAAATATTTATGAAGTACCTGAGCATAAAATTGCCCTTATCGAACATGGTGTGCCTGATATTCATTTTAATCCCGAAAAATCTAAAAAAGAGCTTAAGATTGAAAATAAAAAAGTGATGCTGACTTTTGGATTTGTAGGGCGTAATAAAGGAATTGAAACCGTTATTAAGGCTTTGCCTAAAGTTGTAGAAAAGTACCCCGATGTTATTTATATCGTTTTAGGAAAAACACACCCTAATGTCTTAAGGCAATCAGGCGAGGAATACCGTATTTTTTTAATGCGACTGGTTAAGAATCTCAACCTTGAAGAACATGTTCTTTTCCTCAATAATTTTGTCGATG
Organism: Bacteroidota bacterium; assembly: GCA_051747085.1. Lineage (GTDB taxonomy): Bacteria > Bacteroidota > Bacteroidia > Bacteroidales > UBA12077 > UBA12077. The sequence continues at coordinate 75 of JBNJFS010000333.1, read as the reverse complement.
AACAACAGTTATTTAAATATTTATATGCTTCAGATTTATATATAACACCTTATTTGAACGAAGCACAAATTACCA
>JBNJFS010000332.1:0-2913 GCA_051747085.1 Bacteroidota bacterium | reverse complement strand
AACTGTGGATGCATGGCACAAACGGGTACAATAATCGATATTGTTGGTGCCAAAAACCATCCGTATAAATTTCTGAAACAGATAATTATCTTCATTGGTACATTTGGCAGATGAATATCCTGCCAACGCATCGTTTCCATATTTTTCCTTTATCCCGGTAAATTTTTGGGCGATTAAATCCAGCGCCTCATCCCAGCCTGCTTCTTCAAATTTCCCGTTTTTCTTAATCAATGGTGTGGTTAACCGCTCCGGGCTATGTACATAATCGTAACCAAACCGCCCTTTAACACATAACCGTCCATCGTTTGGCCAAACACCTTCAACCCCATTGGAACGAACAATTTTACCATTTTGAACCAGTAATTCAATTTGACATCCTACCCCACAATAAGGACAAGTAGTTTTTACTTTTTGATTAATTTTATTGATTTGAATTTCACCACGATGTGGTTTTTCAACCAAAGCGCCGGTAGGGCATAGCTGAATACATTCGCCGCAACCATCACACTCCGATTCATTCCACTGATCAAATCCGGCAATGATATAGGAAGTAATTCCGCGCTCGGAAAATGAAAGGACATTTTTACCCTGAACCTCGTCACATGCCTTAATACATCTGAAACATTTTATACATTTCGTAGCGTCGTATGTTAAAACGGGTGAACTGTCATCAAGCTTATAATCTAAATCTTTAAAAATAGACGGATATTTTCGATTTTTGGGGTTATCGAGCTTATAGTGTGTTACCCAATCCCGAAACTCATCACTATAAGTCCCATCAGCATGTTCGTTATGTTCGGCTAACAAATAATCAAGCGTATGCTTTCGGGTTTCTTCCAGCTCATTATCAAAGGCTGTAATTTCCATTCCATCTTTAACAGCAACCGTACACGACATAACTAATCCGTTTACATCCTTTATTTTAACCACACAAAGCCTGCATGCACCGGTAGGACTTAATTTTTTATGATAGCATAAACTGGGGATTTTGATTCCGTTATCTTTGGCAACCTGTAAAAGGTTTGCTCCTTCAGGTGCTTTAATCTTTTTACCGTCGATGATGATATTCACTAGTTTACTCATAGGTATTAATTTCTGATACTAAAATTGATGGTGAAAATATTTTTTTAAACTTTTTAGGGGTAAAATCGGTGACTGACCCAGCGGGCAAAGAGAATTTTTGGCCATATAATCAGCTTCGTATATAAGTTGATCAAGAACCTGGCTTTTTATCGATGAGTTTTCTTTTGCTTTGTCCATCATAATTATTAATTGAGCCGTACCTATTCTGCAAGGAACACATTTTCCACAGGATTCGTGTTTAAAAAACTCAAGAATAGAGTAAGTCATATCAAAGATGGATCTTTCTTCCGACATTACGATAATTGCTCCGGACCCGAGTACCGCTTCTTTTTCTTTCAGTGTGTCGAATCCCATGGGAGTATCTAAAACCGTGTCATCCACAAAAGTACCTGCAGCTCCACCCAAGAGTGCTGCTTTAAATTTTTTATTATTTTTTATCCCGCCGGCTAAATCGTTAATCAAACTACGAAGGGTGACACCCATTGGAGTTTCGTAATATCCCGGTTTGTTCACATCTCCGCTAATCGTAAAGATTTTTGTCCCGGGAGATTTCTCTGTTCCCATCGATTTGTAATGTTCAGCTCCATGTTCAATAATGTAGGGTAAATGAGCAAAGGTTTCTACATTATTAATTAAAGTAGGCATGCCAAACAACCCTTTTTCTGCAGGAAACGGAGGTTTAATGCGTGGATACCCTCGTTTCCCTTCCAGTGATTCCAATAAAGTGAGCTCTTCGCCGCACAGGTATGAGCCGGCACCCAGCTTGATTTCAATATCTAAATCAAATCCAGTGTTCAACACATTTTTTCCTAAAAAACCTTTTTCTTTTGCCTGTTGCAATGCAACCCGAAGCATCTGTATGGATTTTGTATATTCGCCACGTACATAAATATACCCTTTCGTAGCTCCTATAGCAAACGCAGCAATAATAAGCCCTTCGATCAACACATGAGGGTCTTGTTCCATAATTACCCGGTCTTTAAACGTTCCGGGCTCACCTTCATCAGCGTTACATACGATATATTTCTGCACACATCGCTCACAAACAGATTCGTTGGTAAATTTATTTTTAAGTCCTGTAGGGAAACCTGCTCCTCCCCGGCCTCTTAATTTAGCATCAATGAGTAAATCGATAATATCAACAGGATTTTTTTGCAATGCTTTTTTTACCTTATTATATCCTCCCAGGGCTATATATTCATCAATACTTTCGGGGTTATATTTCCCGGCATTTACTAAAGCTATTTTTTGTTCTTTAATCACGATAATTATTTAGTTGGGTTATTATTTCTAATTTTCTCTAGAATTTCTTTTATTTTATCTTCATTCAAATCAGTATACATTTTGTCATTAATCATCATTACCGGAGCCTGAGCACAATGACCTAAACATTCTGATGGTTCTAAGGTAAAAAGCATGTCGCTGGTGGTACCTCCCATTTTAATCTCCAGCACATTTTCAATTACTTCAATCATACTTTTACTACTTATCATATGACAAACGGGAGATTTGCATATTCTGATAATATTTTCGCCTCTTGGTTTTAAACTAAACATAGAATAATATTTAGCTACACCATATACCGAGCTGTAGGTAGTATTCAGATACTCAGCCACAAGCTTTAAATCTTCAGTAGTAAGGTAATTATTCGGATTATTATTTTGAAGCCTGTGTAATATATTAAGCATATTATCATTTGTTGGTTCAAAATCGGATATCAATGCTGATTTGTCCATAAAAGTATTTAGGTATTTATTTAGGTTAAATATAAGACATGTATCCAAATATATCAATATATAAAAACAATATAGATTGATTTTAATTAAAAAA
>JBNJFS010000331.1:0-2920 GCA_051747085.1 Bacteroidota bacterium | reverse complement strand
ATTTTTTCCTTTGCTTTTTCCAGTTGTCTTATTAGTTCATCATTCTCATCCTGTAATTCAATTATTTGTTGCTCAGAATCCTCGGCTCTGCGGGATGATTCTTCCTGGGTAGCTTGCAACTCTTCCATATTTTGTCGCATTTCTTCTTCCTGGGCAGCCATTTCTTCGGCTTGTTGTTGAGTTTTTTCCAACAATTCGCTGGTACGTTTGTTAGTTTCGGCCATGTTTAACGAGCTGGCAATGCTAAGGGATGCTTGTTCAAGAAACTCTATTTGGTAGTCTTCATACTTGTTAAAAGACGCAATCTCAATTACTCCCAACACCTCTTCTTCCAGTTTCATGGGGATAAGAATTAAACTCCTTGGATTTGAGCCACCCAAGCCGCTGGTAATGCGGATATAGTCATCCGGAATTTCTGTTAAATGGTTCTTTTTCTTCTCAATCGCACAAGTTCCTACTAATCCTTCCCCTAATTCAAATGATTTTTTTATATATTTTCGGCGGTTAAAGGCATAAAAAGCTTTTAGGTCTAACGTAATATTTTCCGGATCTTCGTTATTTCTTATAAAAATTCCGCCCTGGTTTGCATTAATGTAATTTACCAGGAAGCTTATGATTTGGTAGGATAATTCTTCCACATCATTTTGTTTGCGCAGAATTTCATTGAGATTTGCTAAACCTTCGTTAGCCCATGACCGTTTTTCCTCTTCGATACGCTTTTCTTCCTGAATTTTTTGTGCTTCCTGTAGTTTTGCTCTCATCTCGGTTAAAGCAATCCTTAGATGATCTGATTCGCTTAATAGCTCAATTTCATGTTTCAAATTGCCTTCTCCAATTTGCCTGGCAAACTCAGCAGTTTCGCTAAGGTTACTAATTGTTTGGTCCAGTGCCGTATTCATCTGGCCTATTTCGTCATTAACTGATTTATATTCTTCATCAATTTGAATATTCAGATTTCCTTTCTCTAACTTTCTTAATGCTTCGGTAGTATGTTGAACAGGTTTTTGAACATACTTTTTTAAAATTATACTTCCTGCTAATAAAGCAAGGTATCCTACCGGGAGAAACCAATAAATGTGGTTTATCCCAAAGTAACCTACTGAATATGAGGCGATAGACACAATTATGTTAGTTATTAAAATGGCTATCGCTGTTTTAAAAATAATTGTGCCACGATATCTGTATCGATAAACAAAATAGGATAAAGGGGTTATACCCAATATAATGACAAGAATAAAAATCAAAAAAGGACTCATAGTATTTATTTTTTCTCCGCTCTAAAATATAAAAAAACACAATAAAAGGAAAATATTTATTTATATTTGAGCCGTGATAAAGAATAAAAAAATAATATTACCTTTTCTGCTACTGGCTTGGACGATTATTATTGCCCATAGCATTATTCCGCATCACCATCATGATTCACATCATGATTTTGTCTGTAGTCATTGCTATGCAAATCATCATCAAAACACTTTCACTGAAGAAATTAATGAACAGAACGATTGTCATGAACATGCATGTCATTTCCAGATCGAAGTATTAAGGCAGGTATCTATTGATCCTGTTTTTATAGCTGCCCCGGAACACTTTTTTGCTGATTTTTTAGCCATCCAAAAATCAGAAAGGAACACTTTTTATATTGTAGCTCGTTACGAACCGCTGTTTTTTGCCAATCATCTCCGGGCTCCACCAATATTTGTTTAAGATCTAACCAATCAATTTCAGGGAGGTTCATTCCCGTTTTTTTTAATTCATCATAAAAATTTTTATTACCAATGAAAAAGATTTTCATTCTTTTATGGGCTATATCATATATAGCCATGACCAGTTGTAATCATAACACAGATAACCATAATCATGCTCAGGAAAATGATTCGCATATCCACGACGAGGCAGTCGAGCAAAGTCAGGAACATGACCACGAGCATGAAACGGAACACACGCATGAAGAAGAGGTTCACGAACACTCAGCAGTACAAAACACTGATGAATCGCACCAGCATGAGTACCGGACTCAAAAAACAGAACTACAGTCTTTTAACGAAATCATAAATAGCAGTGGACAAATTATAGTACCACCCTCAGATCAAATAGATGTTGTAGCCTCAAGCGCAGGGAAAGTTGTCTTTGCCAAAAAACAGGCTTCCGAAGGATTAAATGTGTCGGCAAACGAGGCGTTATTTCTTATATCAGGGAAGGAGTTGATTGAAAATAATATTGATTTAAAATATCAACAGTCGCTGGTTAACTTTGAAAAGGTAAAAACTGATTATGAAAGAGCGCAGAAACTTTTGGCCGATCAAATTATCTCTGAAAAGGAATTTCAGCAAATAAAAGCAGAATATGAAAAATCGAAAGCTGAATATGAAATTATTTCCAACCAATTCAGTAAAGGCGGGACAACCATATCTACACCGGTCAGAGGATTTATTCATGAATTGTTGGTAACCGAAGGGCAGTTTGTGGAGCCCGGACAAAAACTGGCTACCATCATTAAAAGAGAAAAATTAAGGCTTAGAGCCGAAGTGTCACAAAAATATGCAGGTCGCATTGACCATATCCAATCAGCTAATTTTGTTCCCAACGGTTCGGGTAAAATTTATGATACTGAAAAGTTAAACGGCAAGCTTTTAAGTGCCGGGCAATCGCTTAATTCTTCAGGGTTTTATATTCCGGTGATTTTCGAGATGGATTATCATCCTGAATTATTACCCGGCTCGTATGCCCGGGTATTTTTAAAAGGAAAAACCATCCACCATTCGGTTGTAATCCCTAAAACAGCGCTTCTGGAAGAGCAGGGACATTATTATGTTTTTGTGGAAAAACAGCATGATGAGTTTGAAAAGCGTTTGGTGGTTACAGGAGCTGATGACGGAAATTCTGTGCTGATACAATCCGGACTTGATGCAGGAGAAAC
>JBNJFS010000330.1:0-2926 GCA_051747085.1 Bacteroidota bacterium | reverse complement strand
GTATTCTCATGCGTCCAGTGGTTCTTGCTTTCGGGGAACTTTTGGTAAATAGTATCCAATTCTTTTTCGGTAAATAAATCGTGTGGTATTCTTCGTTGAACCAAGCTGGTGTGCGATACAAACGCGCGATAGCGGCGATAATTTACGCCTTTAATATACTATTTGCTGTTCTCAATTTCTAAAATTAACTCAACTCTTTCTTTATCAATTGGTGCAATAACCACATCTTCGTTTGATAATTCAAAAAACTCATTGGATTCTAATAGTTGGTTATACCATTCAAACTGACCAAAAAACTTCTTTAAATCATCACTTTTGAAACTATATCCTTGTCTGGCGTAAAATGCATTACGAATAATTCTAAGTTTTTCTTTTGAAAGTTTTTTTAATTCTCCTTTGGTAGCATTGTACAATAATTCATCGGTTATAAAAGTTCCTGAAAACTGTTTATCCTTATTCGGGAGATTTACATCCAACACTCTGGGGAGTATTTCTCTTTGGTTATCTTTTTTATATCCATGCTCTGGAATATCTGGATAAGGTTGTAACGCATATTTGTTAATCCCGTATTCATCGCGCTTAACACCCAGTAGATAATCGTTCCCTTCATATTTAATATAGGTTGTTGGTAGTTTTGTTTCAGTTTCGACATATGTTTTGTTGTTAACATTGTAATAAACCTGTTTCCCTCTGCCTTTAACGGGTAATGTCATTAATACAATACTATCATTAAGCGGTAACCACGAATCTGATATAAACTCTGCTAGTAATTCAGGGTTATTCCAATCACCAATTTTTACACGATATAAATCAACCGGGCAGGGAGTAGCTCTGTTTTTACTAATATGATGGTAATCGAAATATAAATAACCATTTTTAGCAAAAAGGGTTTTCCCCAATAAAGGTAAATTAGTTTTATTAGTTTTTTGATTCAACCTAATTATATTAATGTATTTATTGCCTTGAAGAATTGAATATACTATATTACCTTTTCTTAATTCATAAAATGATGGTTTTTGAATAATATTTGATTTATGATGTATATCAAATATATTTTCTCCAATCTTTACCTTTAATACTGTTGGTTCACTATAGTCCCAATAAATTTCAGTTCTTTCTGAAATAAAATACGCTCTACCAAATTCTAATTCCCTTTCTTTATAAAATTTTAAATTGCATTGGTCATTTATTAATTCTAATTGATAAAGCCCCCACTGATGAAACCCTTTAGGTAATTCTCCTATAATATCATGAGAACTATAAATATATCTAAAAACTGGTTTGTCATTAATGGTTCCAATTAAATCAAAATCAGCTGCATTATATTCTTCAATATGTGTTTGAGCAAAACAAAAATTGTAAAAAAGTATAATAATGCTTACAGTTATAATTAATTTTCGCATAATAACTTAGTTTAATATTTATACCACTTATAATTTGAAATATTATCTACATCTCTAAAAGGTTCGATCTTTTTTTCACCTGTACCACATTCTAAACAAATAGGGTACTTTACTGTTTTTACTCCTATTGGAAATGATGTTGGAGCATTACCCTCATTAAAACTGTCCGGCATTATTAAAACTATATGACCATTTCCGCTAGCATTCTTTCTTACTCCAATAATTATAGCACCATTATTAGCTTGCTTCTGGAGTTCATCAAAATCAGGGTAGTTACATCCGGCTACATTTGATATTGATTCAAATTTTGAAAGTTTATCGTTATCTAAATCATCGTATATATTGTTAGCCTTACCATCCCAGGTTACCTCGCCAGATAATACATTTTCTGGTGCTGTATAACACTTGCCATCTGAAATACTGTCGCAATATAAAGCTGCACCCCACTCATTATTATGTTTTACAGGGAATAGAATTGGGTCATTTTTATATAAATATACAGCAGCTCTAACACCCACATTGCATGCCATTTCATTCCCGTTAACAGAGTAGGCATAACTTTTTGCTGAATCTGCTGCTTCAGCTAATGGTTCCAAATCTGGTCCAAACAAATATTCTACCAGACCTTCCATATCCTCTTCATTCTTCGTTCTCAATTCGAGATAAATATACTCATCGCCGTCAAATTCCAATTTGTGGTCATATGTCCCTTCATCAAGTTTATGCGGACCTGAGGCGTTATCTTGTAACGGATAAATTTGATGTTCCTTATCGGACAATTGATGAATAACGAAGAGTGGGATATTTTTGTCATTGATGTTGGCCGTCATTTTATACGAAGGATCGGGTGCTTTCTCATAAAAACCGGTAATATCAATTTTAGTCGTATGATTAATGTTGGCCTCTTTTATTTGATTTAGCAACCTTTCTGCCAGGTTCCTTTCTTCATATTCAATTTCAATGGCATCATGACTTTCAACCACTAGTACGCTATCGCTATAAAGTGATTTCATTAATTCAACAGCAGTTTCTTTTCCTTCTAACAGCTTTTTAAGGTAGCATGCCGTTGGTCCTAAAATAGCACAATCCAGTTCTTCCTCTATTTCCTGCGGATCTTTTCCGCAGAAGGCAGTTACAACAAAGCGATAGGGAGCATTCGCTGCATCTATTTCTATTTCTATTTCTTCACCATCTTCGTTGGTATATCTGCCATTCCATGTTACGGTTCCTTCATCTGCTAATGGAATATCATCATCCTGATAAATTAATTCATCATCATTGTTAAATACCATTGCACGAATAAGGTGTTTTTCGTTTGGATATTTTTCTGCTAATTCATTCCAACCTTCAATTTTGAATGAAACTTCCAGGTTATAATCATCCCCTTGTACAAAAGTAGCGCCATTTGTATCGGTTATTGTGGTATTCAGGCTTTCATCTTCGCCTATCATCGCCCCTTCGTCCTCGTCCTGGAACACATAGAGACCGCCTTCGGGGTTGTGAATAAAGTCCCATTGGTACTT
>JBNJFS010000329.1:0-2926 GCA_051747085.1 Bacteroidota bacterium | reverse complement strand
TGGAATGTTTTTGCACCAATACGTGTAATCATAAATGAGTAAACCAATGTTTCCACATTGTTAATTACCGTTGGTTTATTTCTAAATCCGGCAACGGTTGGATAAGGAGGTTTATTTCGAGGCTCTCCTCTTTTACCTTCCATCGATTCGAACAAAGCACTTTCTTCACCACAGATATATGCTCCTGAGCCCATTAAGATATGAATCTGAAAATCAAAATTCATCTCTTTCAGGTAACTATGAAATTCGTCCAGGGCTTTTTGTAAATCATTTTTAAGAAACTGATATTCGCCTCTTAAATATAAATAACCATGTTTTGCACCAATAACTTTAGCACACATAGCCATTCCACCAAATACCTTTAGAGGAACTCGTGATAAAATTTCTCTGTCTTTAAATGTTCCCGGCTCACCTTCGTCGGCATTACAAACAACATATTTTTCATCACTCTCTTCCTGAGCCGTAAATTTCCATTTTAGTCCGGTAGGAAAACCTGCACCACCCCGGCCACGAAGTCCTGAATCAAGTATTTCTTTTAATAATTCATCATTCGATTTTTTTAACCCGTCAGCAAGTACATCTTTACAACTGCAATCTTCGCTGAAAATAAGGTCTACTCTTTTTAGTTTTTTATCTGGCATAATTTTTTTTCTCCTTTAATTGATTAAAAACTACTTTTTCATATATTCACCGATAATCTCATTAACCTTTTCAGGAGTAATTTCGGTGTATATTTCATCATTAATAAGCATAGCAGGTCCTTTATGGCACCAACCAAGACAATTTGTTTCTAAAAGAGTAAACTTGTTATCTTTAGTGGTCTCACCAACTTCAATTTTTAACAAATCTTCTAAAGTCTTTAGGATTTGTTTTTTTCCTTTCATGTCGCATGTAATGGTTCGACATAAGCGAATTACATACTCTCCACGAGGTTGAGTATCTAGGAATGAATAGAATGTTGCTGTCCCATAAACAAGTGCAGCAGACATATCAAGCTCGCGTGCAACTTCTGTCATGGCAAAATCTGAGACATATCTTTCCTCAGATACCAGACCTTGCAAAATTGGAAGTAAACTTTCTCTTGTTCTTCCATGCTTGTCAGCTAATTGCTTAACTAGTTCTTTAATTTCTGGCATATCGTTCTCGTTTAATTTAGTTATTGTTATTTTTATAACAGTGTTAATTAAATAACACAAAAAATAGTTTTATTTAATGATTATACTTTAATAAATATAGAATTCCTATAAGCTCGAGAATATGACATTTATTATACAAAAATATGATAAAAGTCATGTTTATACATCGAGGTACTGAATGCTGAGTCTGTAATTAGCTATATGTCAATATATTGACCAGTCCCTGGAACCGTAACTGTTGTATCAATAGAATGATTCCGAATTATATTTTTAATCCATGATTGTAATTCTGAATGATTTAGAATGGATTCTTGATAATATTTCTCATCTTCATTCCCGCTATAATGCATAAAAACTACCTGCTTAGGTTTTGTTTGCTTCACAAAACTCAAACTGTCAAAAATAAAATGATGTAGCGTAAAATTATTTTCCAGAAAAAAGTTAAAACAGTTCGAATAAGATATAGGAGCATAGGCTTTTAAATGGGGTGTTAAAAGTAAGCCTATCGAATGATTGTGTATAAATTTCTCTAAATAGTTTGGTTTCCCCCCTTTCGTTTCAGATATTATGCTCCAATGGTTACATTCCGGATAAGGAAATCGATTGTTAGCATCGGTTATTAATAGATCAACACTACTCAACTTATTTAAGTCCTCTTCTTTTAACAAAGGACATAAAAGATCTCCTGTAAAAAGAACTTTTTTACCTTCAACTTCAAATAAAAACATAGCTGCTCCTTCGGCACTTTGACCATGGTAAACCGGGTAAGCAGTTATCTGAACACCGGGGACCTGGTCAACAATTGTTGATTTACAAGGTTTCAGCTCGTTAAAATCAACCAACGGTTCAAGCTGAGGAAATGCAACTAAAATTTTTTTCCAGGCCAAAATGGTAGCATAAACAGGATAAGGCTTCTGATAAATTTTAGAATAACTTTGGATAATCCAATCAATGCCTAAAAAATGATCAATGTGTGGATGGGTTATAAAAATAGCTTCAGGAATGCGATTATGATTTTGCAAAAAATATTGTACGGTACCATGACCGGCATCGATTAAAAGTTCCCATTCAATTTCATTTTTCTCTTTATGATTTCTTTTTAAAATAGAACAGGAAGCATTGGCCAAATCTTCATATTTTTTCCGGTTATAAAAGGGATGATCCTGTCCAAGGAAAACCGGCCAGGCATTACCTCTTCCGTTAATTCGTAGTTGTACCTGACTCATAAAGAGAAAATTTAGTTTATTGCAACTAAATGTACAAATTCCGGATGAAATAAAAAAGAGCCTGCTTAAGTAAACAGGCTCTGAATAAAGTTTTTTAGTATATTTTACTCAACAATAGTCATCTCATCAATTAAATGAGTAGCGCCGGCATATTTATCGATTATGAAAAGTACATAACGGATATCAACAGAGATATTTCTGCTTTGCTTAGGATCAAAAATCATGTCGCTCATGATACCTTCCCAAACACGGTCAAAATTTAATCCTATTAAATTACCCTCTGCATCAAGTACAGGACTTCCTGAGTTTCCTCCGGTAGTATGATTGGTAGCAAGAAAACATACCGGAACTGTACCATCAACCTCATATCTTCCAAAATCTTTCTTTTGATAGACTTCTTTTAATCGTTCAGGTACATCGTAATCGTAAATTTCAGGATTATCCTTTTCCATTACCCCGTCAAGGGTAGTATAGTATTGATATTTAATTCCGTCGCGCGGATATGAACCACTAATATCTCCATAAGATACACGCATGGTAAAGTTTGCATCAGGAAATAAAATT
>JBNJFS010000328.1:0-2932 GCA_051747085.1 Bacteroidota bacterium | reverse complement strand
GAACATATTGAAAAACTACAAAAAGAAACTTATTTAAATGACTCATACACTCCCTACCAGGTATATTTAAAATTCTTAATTGAATATTTTGGTAAAAGTATTGAGTTTGACCCCAATTCAATTACTGATTTACCTAAAGGATTTAAAAGACTATCCTATCAGGTGGATGCAGTAAATGATGGATTTGCTAAAATGACCAAGCATAATGGTTTCTTTTTGGCTGACGTGGTTGGACTAGGAAAAACTATTGTAGCAACTATTATTGCAAAAAAATATTTTTATTACAACGGTTTTCCTACTCACCGTTCCCGAACCTTAATTATTGTTCCGCCTGCACTGAAAGAGAATTGGGTAGAAACAACCGACAAATTCCGGCTCGATAATGTAAAAATTGTAACCAATGGAAGCCTGCATAAAGTAAGAGACCCTAAAAAATTTGATCTAATCATTGTCGACGAAGCCCATAAATTCAGGACTGATACAGCTTTAGCTTATAATGAATTGCAGAAAATTTGTAAAACGCCAACACAGCGAACTTTACCTGATGGAACAACTATTACCAAAAAAGTAATGCTTGTTTCTGCTACACCACTGAACAACAGACCAGAAGATATTGCTAATCTGGTATATCTTTTTCAGGATAGCAAAAACTCAACTTTGGAAGTTTCAAACCTCCAGAATTTCTTCAGGGTACAAATTGATGCATATAAAAAGTTAAAAAAGGAAGCGAACATAAAAACGGTTCAAACAGGTGTTAAGCGAATTTATGAGAGAATTCGAACAAAAGTTGTTGAGCCATTAATTGTTAGAAGAACACGAACTGATTTAATGGAGCATAAACAATACTCTGAGGATATAGCCAAACAAGGTATTGTTTTTCCCAAAGTTAAAGAACCCAAAAAGATTTTTTACAAATTAGACCCTTTCCTTGATGAGTTGTACGATTATACAATACATGTTTTGAGTCATCCTACCGAGGGTTTAACATATAACAGGTACAGAGCCATAGGTTTTCTTAAGCCACATCTAAAAAATAAATACAAACAAGCAGATATGATTTCAAGCCAGCTGGCTAAAATCATGAAAACTTTGCTTGTTAAGAGAATTGATAGCAGTTTTTATGCTTTCAAAATGTCACTCGAACGATTTATGCTGGCTACCAAAGCCATGGTTACCATGTTTGAAAATGGTAAGATTTACATTGCTCCTAATCTTCCTGTATCTGATATGATTAATCAAGGCAAAGAGGAGGAACTTGAAGCTTTACTTATCGAAAAGGCACTGGATGACCCAACAATTGAAATTTGTGAACCAGATGATTTTGAACATCCCTTTTTGCCTGGATTAAAAAATGATTACGAACTATTAAAACTATTGCACCAAAAATGGCAGAAAGTAACAGATGACCCTAAACTTGAAATGTTTATAAAATATTTAAAAGAAACTCTTTTAAGTAAAAAACTAAATCCAAAATCTAAACTGGTCGTATTTTCTGAAAGTAAGGAAACAACCACATATTTATTTAATGAACTACCTAAACATATTCCATACAGAATATTAACTATTGACAGCAAATCAAGAAAGGATAAAATGCCTTTGGTTAGAAGTAATTTTGATGCAAACCTTCCTAAAAACGATCAAAAGGATGATTACGATATTGTCATTTCTACTGAAGTACTTGCTGAAGGTGTCAATTTGCATCGTTCAAATGTAATTGTGAATTATGATACACCCTGGAATTCTACCCGGTTAATGCAAAGAATCGGACGGGTAAACAGGATTGGTTCGACTGCTAACGAAGTTCATGTATTTAATTTTTATCCTACTTCAAAAGTAAATAGCGATATCGAACTTGAAAAAAAGGCTATCATGAAATTACAGGCATTTCATGCAGCTTTGGGTGAAGACAGTCAAATCTATTCGCCGGATGAAGAGTTTGAAACTTTCGGGTTATTTGACAGGCAACTGGAAGAAGAAAAAGACGAAAAACTGGCATATTTGATGATGATTCGGGAAATACGGGAAAAAAATCCGACCTTTTTCAAAGAAATTAAAAATATGCCTCTACGCGCAAGGGTTGGGCGAAAGAATGAAAAGCTTGATAAAGGAACAATTTGTTTTATTCGTGATAATAAGCGTGATTCCTTCATTTTTGTTAAGAAAGATGCTGAATTCGAAGAATTAACCTTTCTGGAAACAGTTAAGCGTTTTGAAGCATTACAAAATGAGAAGGGAATTGACCTTCATAAATTACACCATCAGCAAGTTCAGGTAGGATTACAGGTATTTTCCGAAAAAGTTGAAGAAGAAAAAGCTCGCGACAAGAAAGTTGATACTACCCAGGGGCCCAACGAAAAACGCGCAATTTCTTACCTCGATGCCATGTTAAACCTGCCATTCACAAACGAAGCCGAAAGAGATTTAATTATATTGGCGAAACAAGCAATTAGAAAAGGGAAATTCCAAAACCTGCAAAGGGATATTAATAAATTACAAAAAGCCGTTAAGAAAAGCCCGTTAAAACCGGTAATAATTTTGGAACGTATCATTGCAATACTTAAAAGTTATCCGCTTAAGCAAGAGGAGGAAGATATTGTTGCAAAGAAAGCCGTTGTAATTCCAAAATCATTCAACCCTGAAATTATTATTAGTGAAAGTTTTAGCAAATGAAAAAGAAAAGCAAACAAATCGTAGTTCTTGGAAAAGACATTACAATTTCGCCTGATGAGTATATCTCAATAACGGATATGCTTAAAGCCAAGGACGGGGATTTTTTTATTTCTGATTGGTTGCGAAACCGAAATACCGTTGAGTTTCTTGGTGTTTGGGAATCGGTGAACAACCCCGGTTTTAATTATGGCGAATTTGCCACAATTAAAAGTCAGGCCGGATTAAACAGTTACAAAATAAGCGTTAAGGAATGGGTTGAGAA
>JBNJFS010000327.1:0-2957 GCA_051747085.1 Bacteroidota bacterium | reverse complement strand
CAGCACACTTATTGTATCCATGTTTTATTTGATTCCACAAATGGTTGGAGCCGGAGCTCTTGTTAAACCATTACTCGGAATACCCAGGCACTGGGGTGTAATTATTGTGGGTGCTATTGTAATTTTTATTGTCGCAACAGCAGGGATGACATCTACAACGTATGTGCAATTTATAAAAGGAGGGCTGTTAATTATTTTCTCTGTGATTCTTTCTGTTTATGTTTTTAACAACGGTTTGAATCTAAATCCAGACAGCAAACATATCAATTACCATGATTTTATTACACTATCTCCGGAAATTGAAGATGGAAAAGTGTTGAGTGTTAAAGACTATAATGTCGTCGGACAACGCGATGTCAAGGGGAATATTTTTGTTAAGCTTGAAAAAGATGGTGTTTATCGTTGGTTTAACCTTGATAATGAGCATGGCACTGTGCAGCTTAATGAAATGATATCGTTAACAGAACTCAGTAATGGCGATAAACTTTATAACGGAGAACCAAAAGAAAACGCAAAGTTCTACCAGGTGGGGCATATGAGCAAAATTATTGTGGATGGGAAAGAAGTAGAAAGAACCGGCCCGTTAGGTCCATTTAAGTTTTTATCAACAATTGAAAAAAGTGAAATTGTACGTTTTAGCCAATCAAAATTTACTGATGGCGAAGATGTAATAACTGTTTGGTATCAAAATAAAACCCCGGGGAGTGATATGATGAAACCGGGGTTAAAATTTACTATCGGTAAAAATGCAACACCGGTAACGAAATTAAACTTTGTTTCGTTAATGCTTGCTCTTTTTTTGGGAACCTCTGCTTTACCTCATATTTTGATAAGATATTATACTGTTCCGAGTCAGAAAGCTGCCAGAAAATCGACCATTGTAGCCATAACCGCAATAGGTACTTTTTATATCCTTACCATGTTTATGGGTTTTGGTGCTGCAGTGAACGGCGTGCTGGATGTACAAAGTAGTAACATGTCGGCTCCGTTGTTAGCCAAAGCATTTGGAGTCGGTTTATTTTCTATTATATCTGCCGTAGCTTTTGCAACGATTCTTGGTACAGTTAGCGGATTAATTGTAGCATCTTCAGGTGCTATTGCGCACGATTTTATTGATATTTTTCTTAAGAAAAATTTAAGCGAAAAAAATAAAGTGCTGGCTGGTAAAATTGCCGCATTTGGAGTAGGTATTATAGCTATTATTCTTGGTATTGCTTTTAAAGGGATGAACGTTTCATTTCTAGTTGGTTGGGCTTTTGCCGTAGCAGCTTCAGCAAATTTACCTGCCATTTTAATGTTATTGTTCTGGAAAAAAACTACTGCCAAAGGAATAGCCAGTTCAATAGTTGTAGGTATAGTATCTGCGCTGGCTATTATTTTAACTTCCCCAACAATGTGGGCTCGCTATGGGCTGGACCCTGACATGGCTATGCATAAACTGGATAATCCGGCCATTATTTCGTTTACACTGGCCATTTTAACGCTGGTTATAGTATCTCTTGCCACACAAAAAGATAACAGCACTAAAAAGTTTGAAGTGGGTGAATGATTGTACTTACAATAGCCTTTAAGTAATTCTATAAACCACCTCTGAAAAGGGGTGGTTTTGTTATAACACCATTTTAAATGCTAGCTTCCCCAACGGGAGGTTTTGTTTTGAAGTCCGGCAAGATCAATCACCCGGTCGATTACAGTACCTGCAATTTCCTGAATAGATTCTGGTTTGGAATAAAACGAAGGAGTAGCAGGGCAAATAACACCCCCGGCCAGGGTTACCAACTCCATATTCTTAATATGAATAAGGTTATAGGGAGTTTCTCTGGGAACTAAAATTAATTTTCTTTTTTCTTTTAACATTACATCCGCCGCACGGGTAATTAAATCATCAGATGTTCCGTGTGCTATTCTCCCTAAGATTCCCATGGAACAGGGACAAACAATCATCGTATCATACCGTGACGAACCACTGGCAAAGGGAGCATAAAAATCGGTAACGGAATATTTCTTAAAAGGATAATCCTGATAGGATTTATCTTCTAATTCGTATTGCCAAATCTCCTCTGCATTTTTAGAAAATATCAACCCAACCGCTTCAATCTGTTCATTTAGCGTAAGCAGTTTATCCAACAGTGTTTTTGCATAGATGGAACCACTGGCTCCGGTTACAGCAATAATTAGTTTTTGTTTGTTCATTATCTTTCAAAATTTGCCAATTGATAGTAAACAGCAAAGGTAAGCACATTGTTGTATTGCCCCCGGTTAAATAGAAAAGTTTGCCCTCCCGGATGGTCACCGACGGGAAGAATAGAATAGTTAAAACGAATATTAAAATGTAACTTTTCCAGTATTTGGTATTGCACGCCAACTAAAAAAGAAAATTCGTACGGTTCAAAAGGCGGGTCTGCCTCAAGTTCTCCATACCCGTCATCTTTGGTTCCCTTAACTAAGTAGCCTGCTGTTAAACCAACATCCGCCTGAAATTTTTGTAAAAATGAATATTTAAGTAACAAAGGAACTTCAATATAATTAAGTCTGAATTGATAATAAACCGAAGGATCTTCGCTGCCTGTCTTGCTTCCTTTCTCGGTATATCGTACTTCCAGTTGAGCTTTCACATATTTATTGAGTTGGGTAAATGTGTATGCTCCCGCTGTTAGTCCAACTTTATGATACCCGTTATGACTATCCCCGTCAAGTTGAGAAAGCGATGCACCACCCAGGAATCCCCCGCCAAAAGTTTGTGCAGACAGCGAGGATAAGGTAAGCGATATAATACTTATCAAAAGAATAAATTGCTTCATAACGTTGTTTTTAAATTACTATTTTGATAAAGGTATTGTTTTTTTTAAATTTAATTAATAAACTTTAACAATTCGTTTTCGTATTATTAGGTATAATATTTGTTATTTTGTAATATACAAAAGAAATTATAACTGCTTATGAAAAAATATCTACTT
>JBNJFS010000326.1:0-2969 GCA_051747085.1 Bacteroidota bacterium | reverse complement strand
TTCGAATTGAGGGTTTTGGTTATATATTTCCTCAATCGATTCTAATACTTCGCGTACAGCTTGCAAATACTCCGATTCGCCCGGATGTTTTTGCTCTAGCTGGATCATTAATTTATCTACATTCATTTTTTTTGTATAGTTTTAATGTTGAACATCAAACTTGCATGATTTTCATGCATTTTAATTTTGGACAAATGTAGGTTTTAATATTGAAATAAGCCAATAAAAACATCATCTGCAGATATGATATTAAACACATTTTAGAAAGGCTTTATTCAAAGAAAATTATAGCTGATTTAATGAATGAAACAGCATTTTTTTCTGTTTTGAACTAAGTGCTGTAATACTTATTGGAGGATATTTAGCAACACCTTTCGGAGAATTAATGAGTAACGTAATCTCTTCTTTTAAATTAAAAAAAGATTTTTCTGTCTTATAACCATGATAATCCTTTTTAGGTATCTCAATCGCATTTCGTTTATTATCAAAAGGTCTTAACGAAACAAATTTAAGGGTAATTCTATCGCCTTGATCCGAATATAAAATATAAAGATAATTCTTCATGTAAGTTATCATTATATAAATTAGATAGGCGACTATAGTAATTAATATTGCTGTGGTTTTATCAATACCCCAAACAGGATTAATCAGCAAACGGGTAAAAACCAGTAATCCGATAATCATCGTAAAGAATAAAAGAACAATATACCGTCGCATATTTAATTTTAATACTTTATTTTTATTATCGAATTGCATGATTTGATTTTATTAGTTATTATTCAAAGATAAGGAACTTTCTATATGATACATAATTAAAATATAGGATGATTAACTAAAAAAACATAAAGCCAATAGTTTTTCTTATTTTTATCAGCTAAAATATGTGCCATGAAAATTGAAACATCCTTTTCAACCATCATTATATCAACGACTATCCATTCGGTTATCAAACGATTCCTTGACGAGTCGGATTTTAGTAAAATTTTCGTTTTGGTCGATGAAAACACCAAAAAACACTGTCTGCCTTATTTACAAACAAATCATCTTTTTGACAATGCAAAAATTATCGAAATCAAAAGCGGGGAGTTAAACAAATCAATAGAAACCGTAATCAAAATCTGGGAATTCTTAACCCGCCATAATGCCGACAGAAATGCTGTACTTATTAATTTGGGAGGTGGAATTATTGGTGATATGGGTGGTTTTGCGGCATCTACCTTTAAGCGGGGAATGGATTTTGTAAATATCCCTACCACCTTATTATCGCAAGTGGATGCTTCGGTAGGAGGAAAAACAGGAATCAATTTTTTAACCCTGAAAAATGAAATTGGCGTTTTTAATCACCCGAAGTATGTATTTATAGACAGCCGTTTTTTAAAAACACTGGATAAACGAAATATTCTTTCGGGGTGGGCTGAAATGATTAAACATACTTTAATTTTTAACCGGCAGGACTTTGAGCATTTAATACAACACAACATCACAACCATTAATTTCAATACACTAAACCAACTCATAGCCCGGTCGGTTCAAATAAAAAATCATTATGTTGAATCAGACCCACAGGAAAAAGGTATGCGAAAAGCATTAAATTTCGGGCACACCTTTGGGCATGCTTTTGAAAGTTTCTTTATGGATAAAAAAAACAGCCTGCTGCATGGCGAAGCAGTGGCTTTAGGGATGTTGTGTGAAATTTATCTTTCCAGCAGATTATGTAATTTCCCGGCAAATAAAATGAATCAGATTGTCCGCTATATTCTGAATACATTTTCAAAACCTAACATTCCCGAAGAGAACAAAGAAACAATTTTAGAACTTATCGGACATGATAAAAAAAATAAAGGAACAGACCTTAATTTTACTTTGCTCGAAGATTTTGGTAAAATAAAAATTAATCAGCATTGCAGCAAAAACCAGATGCTGGAAACATTACAATGGTATAACACCCTTTAAAGATGAAAATAAAAATTAAAGCACCCGATAAACAAACCCATCAAACGATTCGCTTACCTGCATCGAAAAGCATTTCGAACAGATTATTGATTATCAGAGCGCTTTGTGAAGAACATTTTAAGATACACAATCTTTCAACAAGTAATGATACCAAAGTAATGGTTAATGCACTTAACCATTTATCCCAGCCGGTGATTGATATTGGTGCTGCCGGAACGGCTATGCGCTTTCTGACTGCTTTTTTATCCATAACTCCGGGCGAAAGGATATTAACAGGCAGCGAGCGAATGAAACAACGCCCGATAAAAATTCTGGTTGATATTTTGAGAGATCTGGGTGCACAAATAGAATACCTGGAAAAAGAAGATTTCCCTCCTTTAAATATCAAGGGTTCCTCCCTAAAATCAAAATCAATAAACATAAAAGGGAATATCAGCAGCCAGTATATCAGTGCATTGCTGATGATAGCACCACTGCTGGAAAATGGGTTAACAATCAATATCAAAGATAAAATTCTGTCGAAAGATTATATTCACATGACCCTGAAGATAATGCAAAACCATGGCATTGATTTTCAATGGGAGAAAAACACCATTAAGATAACAAGAGGACATTATCTTTCAAAAGTAACAAATGTTGAACCCGACTGGTCGGCTGCTTCATATTGGTTCGCAATGGTTTCTCTCATAAAAAACGCAGAGATACAATTGCCGGGGTTATTAAAAAGCAGCTTGCAGGGTGATTCGGTCTTACCGGAAATTTTTAAAGACTTAGGTGTCCAATCAACATTTAATAACGATGGACTATCTATAAAAAATGTTCCGGCAAAATGCAGCTATTTTGAATATGATTTTACTGATTGCCCCGATTTAGCTCAAACGCTTACAGTTACCCTGGTAGCCAAAGGCATTCCGTTTCGGCTGAACGGATTGGATAACCTGTCGATAAAAGAAACCGACCGCATCAAAGCGTTGGTGGAGGAGTTTGAAAAGATGGGAATACATCTGCAAACCAAC
>JBNJFS010000325.1:0-2970 GCA_051747085.1 Bacteroidota bacterium | reverse complement strand
AAACTTCAATATAGAAAAAGACCTGTTATTAGTACAATTTGATTGTAAAACGGATGTAGATGACCTTCATTCTGTTGCAGCAATGGCTACTTTATTGTCTGACCCTGAATTTTCAACCATACATTATCATGCCGTTGCCGGTGCTTATGGCATTCAGGAGGGGCTGTATGTTCCGCCAAACCCTTTATTTCAGCTTGCCTTTGGAGAAAACTGGACCGATGCACATGAAAACTACGATAACGCTGTAAAACAGGTTACGGTAATAATAAAAGCCACGCTCGCTAACCAGGGTGATGTTTGGATTGCAGATGCAGGCCAATCAGATTTTACCGCCGGCCTGATAAAAGCTGTTCAGTCTGATTTACCTGAAATAATTACTTCGCAGCGTATTCATGTAGTTCAACATGCTGATTGGAATGAAGAAGTTACGGCTCCGGAAAACTTGAAATTTGTAAAGGAAAATGCTGATTATCATAAGATACCTGATGGTAACGCAGTAGGAAACGGAACACCGGGATTTCGTTCCTCAGATTATACCCTATTGAAGAATAAAATAGCGAATCCTGAATTGATTGATATATGGCAGCTTGCCATTGAAATATCCAACGAATATAATGGGAAAGAGGGACGTTACAATAATTCAGCAATTGCGGCAGGAGGACTGGACTTCTCAGATCTTGCCGAAGTTTGTTGGATTTTAGGTTTACAAGACATAAGGGATACAGAACAATTTTTTAATCAATATGCTTACTAAAATATACTTATATTTGATAACTATGGACACTAAAAATTAAAAGGTTGCCAACACCCTAATAAAACCTTATGCGGACAGTGCTGTTTTTGAACGAAATAATATTTAATCAACGGCTTAGCGGTCTGAAAAGTTTGTGCTTCGAAATGTGCAAGAATTTTATACCGTCGGCTGTAAGCACCAATGCAATAAAACCAATAACAAATTATCATAAATACTCTTAGAATTCTACCCTTTTTATGAAACTAATCTAAAGAAAAAATGAACTCAGACATTAGCAATGGAAATTATGATGACAAAGCTTGGCAATTACTCAATGAAAATCGTTTAAATTGGTCCGGTCATGATGAGAAAGAAGATACTGTTTGGCCCTGTAACCGAAAAGAAATCAGGGCAACAAAAAAAGTCTTAAAAAGCATAGACTATAACCAATTAACTCATCAAACAGTAATTGATGAGTATGAAGCCCAAAAGGAATTAACTGCAACAATCAAAAAAGAACTGCCCAATAACCGGCTGAAAATGATATTGCCCCTAACCATTGTGTTAAGTGCTGTCTTTTTTTATTTATGGTATGCTTATCCGCCTGTAGAAAGTAACTTTACACCACAAGATTGGGTGGTAACTGTACCAACAGAGATTGTAAATTCAAGCGCAAGAAAACCCCATACAGAGCTTTCACGAAAAAATGTAGCAAAAGGTACTGCTGTTATTCCCTTAGGAAGAGGGGAACAAAAACATATAAAAGTAGAACTACCGTCCGGAGAAATTGGATTTATTCATGTAGCAGCTTTTTCAGGAGTAAACAGAAATAGCGAAATTGTTAACGGAACGCAGCTTTATTCGGTAAGCAACAGAAAGAAAACAATTGGCACCATTGAAAACGATATACCGAAAATTATTGGAGTTCCTAAACCGGATGAAGAAAATAACCGACAACTGAAAGTAAGAACATCGAATGGTAGAATCGGTTACATCTTTGATAATCATATAAAATATCATTTCGACGACTCCATACCAAAGTTGAATTCTGACTATGTTTTACCGGTAGCATCCACCAAAGCGGAGGAATGGAAAGGACAAACAATAGCTGCAGTTGAAGAGCGTTACGGGCCTGTTTCTTCCTATATAGATAATAAAGGCTATTGGAATAATATTCGCATAATTGGCGATACGGTTGCTTATCAAGGGGTAATTGCTCAGGTAAATCAGGAAGGAATTATAGAAACGGTAAAGTTTGGAAAGCAAGAGGAACTTTTTGGAGCAATGAGTTTTTACCCTGTTTGGCGAATGATAGCTTCATTGGAGCCTTTTTACGGCAAAATCGATCTGCATTATAAACAAACGGACAGAGAATTAAACATTGGCTGGTGGCAAAAACTGCGTTCATCGCACTGGAGTTTAAGGGCGGTTACATGGATTATTGTGATTGTTTTAAAGATTCTTTGGTTTATCCTGAAAGTTTCTGTTCTATTTTTACCGGTAATAGCCATTGGAATTATAGTCAGTCATCTGGAACGTGTATCTTACAGACTCGCTTACAAAATTGTAACATGGCTTCTGTTGCTTGTTTTGCTTTATATGGCAGCCTTTACCCTTTTGCAGGATAAATTTCACATCATTGGGTTTATCATTTTCT
The DNA here is from genome assembly GCA_051747085.1 of Bacteroidota bacterium. Lineage (GTDB taxonomy): Bacteria > Bacteroidota > Bacteroidia > Bacteroidales > UBA12077 > UBA12077. The sequence goes on along the minus strand of JBNJFS010000325.1, from coordinate 580 downwards.
TTATTGCTGCATTTGCCAATTTTATAGGCTTTTTAGGGCATCTTAACAAAAAATGTTATAATTGCGGTAATTGGCATGGCGAAATTACCGAAAAAACTGATTTTCTCGGACAATCGGTGTCGGTTCAGTATGGCTCGAGGAATAAATATGTAGGGAGTGATACCAAACAAACGGGAGTGAGTGACAGCATAAATACAAACACAAAAACCTATTATTACAAAACAACCCACCGCTACCAAAAAGTAAAAACAAAAGATACTTCCCTGTACGATAATTACGAAGACCATAAAATGTGTAAATATTGCGGAATTCGGTGGAAAGAATCTTACAAAATACTAAAAGGAGAAAAACATCAGGAGCTGTAATATACAGCGCTTTTAAAATATATTGTCATTCATTATTTTTTAGAACCAACATTGCTGTTATAATAACATTAACAGTTGCTGCCGGAATGAAATAAAGGAATGCCCACCGTATTCCATCGAAAAGTGCCGGGGCAGGCTGAACACGGCGGTTAGCAACCGCCAATTTTACGGTTTACGTAGTTTTAAAAGTACGCGGTAAAAGAGAAGTCCCCTCT
>JBNJFS010000324.1:0-2996 GCA_051747085.1 Bacteroidota bacterium | reverse complement strand
GCCTTTTTTTTGTAGCACGACAAATAGGTGGCATCTGAAAAGTTTTCCCTGTTTTTCGACATGACATAGGTGTCATTCCCTTTTTCAGGAGTAGGATTAGCAACAGCTGCTCCAATTATTGCAAAAGGGCCAAACAAAACCCCCATTGCAACATGAAATCCTGTTTTCCCATGATACAAGTCCGCATCACTACGGGCCTTCATACATTTTTCTGAATCACTAAGCTCTTGATAAGCTCTAAAAACTCTGTTGTTGGGGTTTTCAAAGACTACGGAATGTATGTCTTCTGCTGGGATAAAAAAGACTTCTCCGGCTGTTTTAAACTTAACCTGACAGTCTTTGATTTTTTTTACTTTCCCTGAGAAACTCATTTGATTGTTCAGGGTAATTACATCTGCTGCCTGGTTTGTAACAAACAAAAGCAGCAATAAACTCAGAATCGTTAATTTTTTATTCATAGTAATAAGTTTTAATTAAAAAGCGTGGAACAGTTGCAATATCACCAGTAACAAGCCACGAAAGCCTTGTATGATTTTTCTGTTCCACGCTAAAATTTTTATTAACTGGTAATATGCAATTAAGTCAAATGTAGTGTGTCAAATATGTAGGGACAATTTGTTGCAACCTTGCAATAATTAATAAATTTCCTTGATGTTTATTAAATCTGGAGGAAGTGATATTTTTTTTGGTTCATTTCTATATCCCGTAATATAGTAATTCCGAGCTAAGCGGTCATCAATTAATTTTAAGAATGCATTTTTGATTCTGGAACAATTTACATTAATGGAATTATCATAGGGGTCAATTAACCTGTCAATATTTGCATTAATTACTTTTTTATCTGATAAGTTGCTGATCCGGGAGTATATTGAATGCAGCTCTTCTCTGTGTTCTGGTAATTGGTTTAATACCACACCGTCAGGATGTCTCAGGAAAAAATAGTATAAAGCTTTTGGCAGGCGGGGCAGTTCAACTATCATATTTCCATAATCCGGTAATATTATTTCGAAATAATACTTTGTTGTCCATTCAATTTCTAAACGACTTATTGCAAGCGGTGCTTGTGATATTTTTTTAGTTCTTTTGACCGATTTAATTTCTTGCAAAATTTCTTTTTCTGAACCTTCGAACAGTTGTACAGCAATTTCAGCAAGAACAGAATTCATTCCATGTTTTTTAAGATATTCTATTTTTTTTAAAACATCGAAGGCTACTTTATTACTTTCACTATAAAAACTTTCATCGGCTGTTCCATCTTCGGGGATATCAATTTTCCTATATCGTATTCCAGAATCATCAAATGCTTTTTGCAAAGATTTTTGAAAGTAAAATTCAAATTGTTCTTTCAAATTTTTAGTATCGTCCAGAAAAAAACAGGAATATTCTCCTAATGTTGAATATGAAAAACTAATTATGGTATCCCTGTTGCGAATAAGTGCCGGTGTTTTAAAAGAAGGTAGATTTAATAATTCCAGAAAAAGCTCAGTTATTTCAGAAACAGTTAGGCTATTTAAAACAGATAAATATTTATGAGTGAAAGTTTTTGTTGCATTTGGATAAAAATACCTGATAAATTCATTAAGATAATTGATATCAGAATAAGAATTTGTTAGTAATACTGGTAGGTAAACAAATTCACACCCTTTTAATTTTGCTTGTTCCTGTAACCAATTGAGATTGCTTTGAATAAATTGGTTAACATGTGCGTTAAATGTATTTTCAATGTAAATGATTTTATCGCTTAAAGAAGCATAATAATTAGATGAAAAGATATAATTGGTCAATTCTCGATAAATTACAGTAGAAATACTATTGTAGCTCCTAATTTGTTGATTTGTTTTTCTTTTGTTAGAAATTTTATTCAGGTAAACAATTTTAAATCCAGAAGGAAGCTTAGAAAATAAATTATCTTCGGACAAATGATTTCTTGGGGTGTATGTTTTTAATAAATGCTCAATTAAATCATAATCACTTGACAAGAATACAGAATTATGAGGATTGATATCATATTTAACGATAGCTTTTTTGAAATCATTTAATCTATTATTATCCAGGATTCCAACTGCTAATTTTTTATTTAATATTATTTGAAGCAGTTTCTGAAATTCTGTTTTGTTAAGATCTGAAACCTCCTCTGGATACAGCAGTACCTTATAACCTAATCCTTTAGCAATTCTAATCGATCTCCATACACTACCGCTTTCTATTATATACTTGTTATATCTTTTACTGTGAATATATTTCCAAAAATATTTGGTGTGTCTGAAAAGTAATTTTCTAAACTTTTTTTTGTTGAAACGATACCATTCTTTAAATGTAATAGGGATTTTAACGGAACTGTTGTTTAGAACTTCCTTAGTAATTGGTATAATAACAAAACGTTCAAGTTGGCGAGCCATGCCTTCAAATTTAATTTTGTTTGTCGAAATTAAAAAATTAAAATAATTAAATTATGCGTTGCTCTGAGGGATGCTTTTGATTAATTTTTAATTTTTCAAATAATAACCACAGTATTACAAAAATAAATACTGCGGTTATTATAAATATGGACTCTGCACAATCAAAAAGAGCATAATATTCTAACCAGTATCCTTTAGTTTAATAGATGTAAAGTATATAGTTTTAATTTGTATGGTTAATGAATCTGTTTCCAAATCCACTGCCTCAATTTCATTAAACCAATTCCAGAACCTATCAAATTTCTCAGTGTCATTTTCATCCCACTGATTCAATGTATAATCGTCATAAATCATTACTATTTCAGAATACCTTCCAAAATCATGAGTAAACCATTTTACCCTGTAGTCGCACATGTGCCAGAATTCATCTGGTATCGGGTGATTGCTTTGAAGGTATTCCATTAATACCCTCATCTCTGATTTGTTTTTTTCAAAATATTCAGGGTCACCAACCTGGGCAAACCCGTTGCTGCCAATACATAAATAATCCATATCGTTTAAATTTTACGTGTGAATACTCCATCCCATTTCCTTTTC
>JBNJFS010000323.1:0-3002 GCA_051747085.1 Bacteroidota bacterium | reverse complement strand
TTCTGCTGAAAACATACCACAAAATTAGGCAAAAGTTCTTTGCGCTTACGCAAGGCAGGCAGTTTGGTTGTGGAAGGTTATCAACAAAATCAGGCATTGCAGCGAAAGGTGCTAAGCTGGTGTGGGTTGTGGAATATTGTATCGGAGAGGTTTCAGGAAATGGTGTGCGATTAGGAATTCTATTTATTGGTGTCCGGGGCTGCGAAAATAAGAACCAATCAATACTTTATGTCCCACCGTGTATTTTAATAAAAGATAAGAAGTCAATTTTACCCAGTAAGCAATATAACTTCTCAAATAAACTGTTAAGTTGTAGCCTATACAGGTAAATAAACTAACTGGACAAGGCCAGGTTGTCGAAAATTTCTCATCAAACTCTGTTGTACCTTCTATTTAAAAGGGGTTCTATAAGGTACACTCCATAATTTGATTCCTATTTCCCATATTGTTCATGTTCTTGAATACGTTTTCCCAATTCGAATTGGGTTTGTACCATAATTGCATTTACCGCATGTGCAAGACTTCTTTGGGATTTAGATTACTACTTAAAAAAAAGAAAGAAAATTTTCTACGGTACTATATTCAATTATAGGACTTTCCGATAAATTTTGAATATACACAGTTGGTTGTTCGTATTTTCTCCTTATTTTGTGTTTCTTTTTTTCATATATTTGTAACCAATGTGTAATGTTTAATAACGTGGTTATGGATGAGTACTTGTCTCTTTCTGAAGCAGCAGAACTAGTTGGAAAATGCAAAGAAACCCTCCGAAGATGGGATAATGAAGGAATTCTTAATGCTATTCGAGAACCTGTTTCAAACTATCGAGTTTACAAGAGATCAGATGTTCATGCTTTATTAGGAAATCTATTTGACGATATTAAGCAAGAAGAAGTTTCGAATTATGCAGAACCTAACCATAATTACTCAGTCCTTGAGTTATTTGCTGGTGCTGGTGGTTTAGCTGTCGGTCTTGAAAAATCTGGACTAAAGTGTGTAGCCTTAAATGAAATTGATAAATGGGCTTGTAATACATTAAGAAAAAACCGCCCTAAATGGAATGTACTTGAAGGTGATATTAGGGATTTCAATTTTTCTGAATATAAAACCCAGATTGATGTCGTAACAGGCGGATTCCCATGTCAATCATTTAGTTATGCAGGGAAAAAATTAGGTCTTAAAGATGCTAGAGGAACTTTATTTTATGAATTTGCTCGAGTTGTTCAAGAGGTTTCTCCTGCAATTTGTATTGGTGAAAATGTTCGTGGGTTACTGAGCCATGAAAAAGGGAAAACCTTACAAGGCATGATTTCTATACTTGATGAAATTGGTTATAATGTTGTCCCTGTACAAGTTTTAAAAGCTATAAACTATAAAGTCCCACAAAAAAGAGAACGATTAATCCTTGTTGGTATTAGAAAAGATATTAATGTCACGTACGAATATCCCAAACCTTATAAAAAAATATATAACCTTTCCGATGCATTAAAAAAGGGTGAATTATACGATACTAATGTTCCCAAATCAGACGGAGCTAAATACCCAAATTATAAAAAAGAAGTTCTTGACCTTGTTCCACCAAAAGGCTATTGGCGTGATTTACCCACTGAGATTCAAAAAAAATACATGGGTGGCAGTTTCTACCTGGGTGGTGGAAAAACAGGGATGGCTCGCCGAATTGGTTGGGATGAACCCAGCTTGACTCTAACCTGCAGTCCGGCACAAAAACAAACTGAGCGATGCCACCCTGATGAAACTCGTCCATTCACGATTCGAGAATACGCCAGAATTCAAACTTTCCCAGATGAATGGAAGTTCGAAGGCTCTATTGCTCAGCAGTATAAACAAATAGGAAATGCGGTACCTGTTAATCTTGGATGCGAATTAGGTTATTCTATTATTAAATTTTTGAATAATTATTATAGTTTATCGAAGCCTAAATAATAACTAAAGTTTTCAAAAGCAATTTGATCTAACACTGTTCTATCTGATTCTATTCTAGCTTTTTCTATTTCTGAAAGCGCTGAGTTTATTTCACTTTCTTTAAATTTATCCACACCTGCCAGAAAGTCCGAAATAGCTATTGGTAAAGCTTTATATAAAGCAAAAAAAGCATCGCTTTGCCCTGTTAATAAGGCATAAAATTGGTCTCCTGATATTTTAAAGACTCTACTATGACTATACTCTTTTCCATTAATATCTCCAACCCAACTATCACAAAAGCTACTTTTAGCTAAAATCTGAACCCAGTAGCATTTCGCATTTTTGTAAGTGTCCGCGTATCGAGCTAATTTCTGAAATAGACTTTCTGCTGCGCTACTGTTCATGGTGTTATGCTTATTCTTGATATCGGCAAATAGCGTATCGTCGGCAGCTTTAATGTCAAAACCACTTAAACTACCCATTTCGTAACCTTTAATACCTCCTAATATCTGCTCGTGAAATGTTCCAATCGAATTATTAATTGACTTATCAATTTGGCGCATGATTTCATTTTCAATCACTGCTTCTTCAGTGATATTATTGAATTTAGCATCAAATGTAAGTTTAAAAGTGTCAATCTTATTACTATAAAATCTCTTTTTACTAATCACCTCTTTCGCTTTAATATACGAATTGAAAAGGTTCTCGATGCAAAATAAAAAGTGTTTATCTGAAATGAAATCAACATATTTATACCCCATAAAATTCTGTTTTTTTAAACAACGAATGTAATTCTTTTCGCTAAATAATCATCTACGATAGTTGCCTCTTTAAATAATCAACAATTCACAAATAACCTCACTACATATACCGGATCAATCCTTACAGGCATTCCATTTTATACTGCACCTCCAATTACCATTATGGTCATATTAGAGCCACCACTAAACGTTGTATGGTTTTTTACCATTCGAAGATAGCAAACTTGCAGGAATTTACAAGCCCCATTGCCAAGAAAAAGACACGTTAAGGTTAGTGCCCTTGGCAGTGTAGCATTTAGCCTACCTCTTTTGCCGGAC
>JBNJFS010000322.1:0-3022 GCA_051747085.1 Bacteroidota bacterium | reverse complement strand
AGAGATGGAGGCCCGACAGTTCCAACGAGCATAAGTGTAACAGAAGCTATGTGGGACGATTTTGAAAAAATATGTGCTCCGTTAAATGATATTAACCCCGACTTCCCTTTTACGTTGAAAAAAAGAGACCCCATACAAAGACCAAAAGAGCCCTGGGGTACCGATAGCGGTCCGTTTGCTGTTGCTGGTGTGCCAACCATTGGTTTTGGAATCGAAGATATTAAAGGATATAACTTTGATTATCGGGAAATCTGGCATACCGAACGTGATCTATACAACAAAAGTATCCCAGAATACCAGAAACATACTTCTATCGTAACAGCTATTGTTGTTTATGGTGTTGCTAACCTCGACTATCTTTTATCCCGGGAAGGATACTATATCAAAGAAAAAGAGAATACCAAAAAGAAAAAAAATAAATAAAACCCATCTATTTAATCATACGAAAACTATAAAACTATGAAATCTAAACTTTTTTTTACCCTTGCTTTAACATTCATATTTACCAGTTTGTTGGGGCAAAATGAACCAATTACAGAAGCAAACTACAGATTAGCCGAACAATTTTCGCCTACGAAAGTTAAAAAAATGGTTTTTAGCACATCCGTTCGCCCCAACTGGATGAAGACAGGAGATAAATTCTGGTATTCATACAAAACATCCAACGGAACCAATTATTATATTGTTGATCTAAACAATAAGTCCAAAAAGAAGATGTTTGATAATGATCATATGGCGGCGATGTTGACTTTAATCACAAAAGATCCATATGATGGACAGCATTTACCTGATATTAAACCTGAATTTAAAAAAGGGGACACCGTTTTTCAGTTTGATGTAAAAAGTTCTCAGGAAGAGGAAATAGAAAAAAAAGATACAACACAATCTGACAGCACTAAATCGGATGCAAACAAAAAAAACAACAAGAAAAAAGCCGAAAAGAAAGTGTTTCATCTGGAATATAACTTAAACACCGGTGAGCTTTACGAAATAGAAGACTGGGAAGAAGAAAAGGAAGATCCAAAATGGGCAAACATTTCACCCGATGGTGAATATGTGATTTTCTCGAGAAATTACAACCTGTACTGGATGGATAAAGAAAATTATGAAAAAGCAAAAGAAGAAGAAGAAGAAGAAGAAGAAGAAGGAGAAAAAGATTCTACGATTGTAGAACATCAGCTAACGTTTGATGGAGAACAACATTATGCCTATGGCGGAGGATATACACCCGGAGAAAATGATGATGAAGACAAAATAAAAAAAGAGCAAGAAAAACGAAGACCGGCGCGAATTTATTGGTCACAGGATTCCAGAAAATTTGCCCTCATTCGTTACGACCAAAGAGATGTTAAAACGCTTTGGGTTATTGATGTTTTAGCCAATCCTCGTCCCGAATTGGAATCGTATAAATATACCATGCCCGGTGAAGATAATAATACACAGGAAGAGTTATGGGTATTCACCATGAGTGATACATCGCGAAAACAGTATGATGTAAAAGCGTTTAATGACCAGTCGCTTACCATACACCGTGAAATAAAAACCAATAAAGAAAAAATCGAAGATTATGTAGCTACCACCTGGTTATCCAAAACTTCTGATAAACTTTATTTTACAAGAAGAAGTCGTGATTTGTATAAAATGGATATCTGTGAATTAAACTTAGCTACCGGAGAGGTTAACGTTATCATTAAGGAACGTATGAATACCTATCTTGAACAAAAGACGCTTCATATGATTGGTAATGGCAATGAGTTTATCCATTGGTCGGAAAGAGACGGATGGGCACATCTATACCTTTACGATGGTAATGGTAATATGAAAAAACAACTAACATCCGGCCCATGGCATGTTTCCAATATTGAAAAAGTAGATGCTAAAAACAGGGTCGTTTACTTTACTGCAAACGGACATGAAAATAATGAAAATCCATACTACAGTCATCTATACCGTGTAAATTTTGACGGCTCGGGGCTAAAGCTTCTAAACAAAGGAAATTACAATCATCGCAGTGAAATGAGTGATTCATACAACTATTTTATAAATAATTTCTCGCGTGTAAATACCACCCCAAAAACAGAAATCCGTGATAACAACGGGAACGTTGTTTTGCAACTCGAAACAGCCGACTTAAGCAATCTTTTTGCTGCCGGGTACAAATTTCCCGAAATATTTAAAGCAAAAGCTGCCGATGGAATTACAGATATTTATGGAGTTATTTACAAACCTTTTAACTTTGATTCGACAAAGAGCTATCCGTTAATCCAGTATGTATATCCCGGCCCACAAACCGAAGCGGTAAACAGTTCATTTTCTGCGCACATGGATAGAACGGATCGTTTTGCTCAATTAGGGTTTATTGTAGTCACTTTAGGCAACCGGGGCGGGCATCCGAATCGCTCAAAATGGTACCATAATTATGGATATGGAGATTTAAGAGATTATGGTTTAGCCGATAAAAAATATGTAGCCGAGCAATTAGCCCAGCGGCATAAATTTATAGATATTGAAAAAGTAGGTATTTGCGGGCACTCCGGAGGCGGATTTATGTCAACCGCTGCATTATGTCAATACCCCGACTTTTATAAAGTAGCTGTTTCATCGGCAGGTAATCACGATAATAATATTTATAACCGCTGGTGGAGCGAAACTCATCATGGCGTAGAAGAAAAAATGGATGAAGAAGGAGAATCAAAATTTTTATACGAAATAGAAACCAATCCCCAATTGGCCAAAAATTTAAAAGGAAAGCTTTTACTGGTACATGGTGATATTGATAATAATGTACACCCGGGAAACACCACTCGCATGGCTAATGCTTTAATTAAGGCTAAAAAACGCTTTGATCTTTTCATAATGCCAGGCCAGCGTCATGGCTTTGGTGAATATTCAGAGTATTTCTTCTGGTTAAAAGCCGATTATTTCTGCAAACATTTAATTGGTGACTATTCTATCAGTACGGATATTTTTGAAATGCGTCGCGAACATAAAATGACCCCGAGTAAGAAAAGAGCATTCTAAA
>JBNJFS010000321.1:0-3031 GCA_051747085.1 Bacteroidota bacterium | reverse complement strand
AATAAAATGAAGCATGAGCGGGATAAGTTTTTTAATAAAATAAAAAAACTGGAAAGTAATATCACCCTTTGGGAAAACAATATTGGGTTTTTTAATGCAGACACTCCTGAAGCCAGAGAGATGATTAACGATTATAAAGAAAAAATTACCAGCGCTAAAAAAGATATTGAGATTCTTGAAGAGAAAATCAGAATGATTGATAATACTGATTCTTAGATTATAATTTAATTTTTTAAACTTTACGTTTTGTCAACAACAAAATACATATTTGTAACAGGAGGAGTTACTTCTTCCTTAGGAAAAGGAATTATTTCTGCCTCGCTGGCAAAATTATTACAGGCAAGAGGTTATTCCGTAACGATTCAGAAACTGGACCCTTATATTAATGTTGATCCCGGTACTTTAAATCCTTATGAGCATGGCGAGTGTTATGTCACAGAAGATGGTGCCGAAACTGACCTTGACCTGGGCCATTACGAGCGTTTTATTAACCTGCATACCTCGCAGGCAAACAACGTAACTACCGGCCGGATTTACCAGACCGTAATTAATAAAGAGCGAAAAGGTGATTACCTGGGAAAAACCGTTCAGGTAATCCCCCATATTACCGATGAGATTAAACGCAACATTAAGTTGTTGGGGAAAAAATATAATTACGATGTGGTTATAACTGAAATTGGTGGAACCGTTGGTGATATTGAATCATTACCCTATATTGAGGCTGTTCGTCAGCTAAAATGGGATTTAGGACCCCAAAACAGTGTTTTTATTCATTTAACACTGGTACCTTATTTATCTGCAGCTGGTGAGTTAAAAACTAAACCAACGCAGCATTCTGTAAAGGTAATGTTGGAAAACGGTATCCAACCCGATGTGTTGGTGTTAAGAACAGAACATCCGCTTGGTATTGATATTAAAAAGAAAGTAGCCTTATTTTGTAACGTAGAAATTGAATCTGTCATTCAGTCGGAAGATGTATCTACCATTTACGAGGTTCCTTTATTAATGAAAGAGGAAAAGCTGGATATCTCGGTACTTAAAAAATTGAATCTCCCACTTAACGAGGAACCTAAACTTGAGAAATGGACTCAGTTTGTAGATAAGCTGAAGAAGCCCAAAAAAGAGATTCAAATTGGTTTGGTAGGGAAATATATTGAACTGCAAGATTCATATAAATCAATCATGGAATCTTTTGTTCATGCCGGAGCTGTTAACGAATGTAAAGTGAATATTAAATGCATACATTCTGAAAAAATAAACGATCAAAATGTTGAAGAAAAACTAAAAGGTCTTGATGGAGTTGTCGTTGCTCCGGGTTTTGGACAACGCGGTATTGAAGGGAAAATAAGTGCTGTACATTATGTTCGGACAAATAATATCCCTTTTCTCGGAATATGTCTTGGTATGCAATGTGCCGTAATTGAATTTGCGCGGAATGTACTTGGATATGCTGATGCCGATTCAACAGAGATGAGCCGTACAACAACCCATCCGGTTATTGATTTAATGGAGGAACAAAAAGGAGTTACCGAAAAAGGTGGAACCATGAGGTTGGGTGCTTATCCTTGTGAAATAAAGAAGGACTCAAAAGCACATACGATTTATGGTAAAGATAATATCCTTGAGCGTCACAGGCATCGTTATGAATTTAACAATAATTACCTGGAAGATTTTGAAAATGCCGGTATGAAAGCTGTTGGCCATAATCCGGATACCGGATTGGTGGAAATTGTCGAAATTACCAATCATAGATGGTTTGTGGGTGTTCAGTTTCATCCTGAATATAAAAGTACGGTAATTAATCCCCATCCGTTATTTGTAGATTTTATACGTGAAATTAGTTCAGAGAAATAAATTTATTTTAAACAAAAAAGAAACAGAAAAAAGAGACAATGGACAAAAATTCGATTATAGGTATTGTATTAATTGCTGCCATATTAATTGTTTATAGTGTAATTAATCAACCTTCGAAAGAAGAAGTGGACAGAGCGAAACAAAGAAAAGATTCGTTAGAGCTGGTTAGACAACAAAATATTGCCGAACAACAAAAAGCCGAAGAAGCAATTGAACAAACAGCCGAACCTGAAGAAAAGGTGAAAGAGACGAACATAAAAGAACAACTGGTAAAGAAATATGGTAGTTTTGCCAGTGCAGCTGAAGGAGAAAAGGAGTTTGCGGTTGTAGAAAATGATTTAATGAAAATTAAATTCAGTAATAAGGGGGGGCGTATTTATTCGGTTGAACTTAAAGATTATAAAACCTATACACAAGAACCACTTATTTTGTTTGATGGTGATTCAACCGTTTTTGGATTAAATTTTTTCTCACAAAACAAAAGTATCATCACCAATGAGTTATTTTTTAATCTTGAAAATGAAAGTTCTCATTATGAGGTTGAAAATGATTCACAATCCATATCCTATCGGTTATACGCCAGTGAGGAGCAGTATATCGAATATGTTTACACGGTTCATCCGGGTACTTATAAGATGGATTTTGATATCAATTTTGTGGGTATAAATGAAGTTATTGCCAGCAATTTAAATGTTATCGATTTAAAATGGTCGATGTACTCACCGCAACAGGAAAAAGGAGCCGACAATGAAAATATGTATACCACCATTGGCTATAAATACTACCAGGATGATGTTAATACATTAACTTCACGAAGTAAAGATGAAAATAGTGAGGAGTTGAATACAAGAGTTAAATGGATTTCGTTCCAGCAACAATTCTTTTCATCTATATTAGTAGCCGAAGACTTTTTTTCTAATGCGGTGGTTGAGTTTAATGATTTACCCAACTCATCAAAATATTTAAAACATTTTCAATCTACCATAGGCATACCTTTTAACTATGAAAGAGAATCAACAGTGCCTTTACAGTTTTATTTCGGACCCAATCATTATACAACCCTGAAAAAGCAAGATTTAGGATTTGAGCATATTATTCCACTGGGATGGGGTATATTTGGATGGATTAATCGTTTTGTTGTAATTCCGGTTTTTAACTTTTTGGATAATTTTATTGC
>JBNJFS010000320.1:0-3058 GCA_051747085.1 Bacteroidota bacterium | reverse complement strand
CCAATATTTGGTTTATCAAAAAATAAGCAATTTAACAGATTGGTATTATTTAAGTAAATTTTAGATGGTTTTTGCATCTTTTTCATTCCTTTCGTGGCTTTATCCAAAGTACACAGCAGCTCTGCCTTCTCAAGTGCATCCAGGTAATTTAATAAAGTGCGCTGGTCGGCAATAAATAATTCTGACCGCAGGTTTGTGAGATTGGGAGTAAAGGGAACAGACTCAGAAAGTACGGCAAGCAATTTTTTTAGTTTTACATGATTTTCGTGCGAAAAGGAAGCAACGGCCGGCAAATCCTGCTCAAGGATAACATTAATGGTATCTTTTAAGCGATGGCAAAACTGTCCGGGAGCCTCTTCGTAATACGGATAATATCCGTGTTTGAGATAATCAACAAATAATGGAATGATTTTTATCTCATTGGTTATTTCCTTCGCAATTTCGGAATGCTTTTCTATCAATTGAGACAATGCATAAACAGGCCACTCTTTTTTATTTGTCCAGTTTGCATATTCACGAAAGGATAACCCCGGGAGATCATAACTGCATTTTCGGCGACTCAAATCTCCATGGCCTTTAAATAGTTGTAGTACCGAAGAGCCCGAATAGATAACCTGCAGATCGGGATACCTGTCATATATTACTTTAATTTCGGCAGACCAATCATTTGAAGGAAATTTGGAGGGATATTTATGTACTTCATCTAAAAACAAATATAATCCCCCATATTTGATAAAATAATCGGCAACATCTATAATTGTATGGTTATAAAAGAAAGGATCGTCGAGGGATGTATATAAAACCTTCGACATATCTTTATTGCTCAATTGGAGAGCTTTTTGCAACATTAACGTTGTTTTTCCAACCCCTCTGGCTCCCCTTATTTCTATTAACCGGCAACTCCAGTCGATGGTTGTATACATGCTTCGGAAAAAATCCGTTTTTGTGCGATTTATGCGTTGCTGACTATATTCAAAAAGAGATTCCATGGCTAAAACTGTAATGTTTTACACAAAAATACAAATTATTTTGTAATTTAATACAACAAAAAATAAATTAAGTTGTAATTGATTACAAGTTGATAAGAAAGAAGATTGGTTTTTTCCCATCTGCCCGGTTATTCGTTACTCAACTTTTTTAACCACAGAGGAACACCATGCTAAAAGAAAAGTGAGGGTTTCGCTTTAAACGAAGCCCTCACTAATAAAAAAACCTTTTAATTGCGGGGTAGCGTAAAGATAAATTTACTGCCTTTCCCTGTTTCGCTTTCTACGCGAATATTACCCGAGTGTTTTTGAACAAATTCATGGCACAGCTTGAGTCCCAGACCGGAGCCGCGCTCGTTTTTGGTTCCTTTTGAACTGTAAAGCTGGTATTTGTCAAACAGCTTTGTTCTCACCTCTTCGCTAATACCTAAACCGGAATCGGCAACAGCAATCTGCACTTTTTCCTCTTTTATTTCACCCACGATATCCACTTTCCCTCCTTCGGGTGTAAATTTAATGGCATTGTCCACCAGATTACGGATGACCAGGCGGATCATATTTTTATCGAATGTACCTACCAACTCCTTCGTAAGGGTGTGGTTTAGTTGTATCTTTTTACTTTCGGCAGCAGGTTGTTTTAATTGCATAATCTCGTCCACCAGCTCGGTAAGGTTGGCTGATTTTGGCTCGAAGCTGATTTCATCTTTTTGCTGGCGGGCCCAGGTAAGCAGGTTTTCCAGTAATGCAAAGGTGGAAGAGGCTGAATCTTTTACCGATTCGAGGACCTCCTCGTAGCTTTCTTTATCTTCGCGGGCAGTATCCACATCCAGGAATTCAAGCAACCCCTTAAGCGTACCCACCGGTCCGCGTAAATCGTGGGCAATGATGGAAAACATATTGTCTTTTAACCGGTTGGCTTTCTCCAGCTCACCCCGCTGCGCTGAAATAACCTGGTTTTTTGCATGCAACTTACGGTTAAGCAGGATAAGTATCAGTACAACGAGACTTACCAGGATAAGAATAATGGCTGCCACCCATAATTTCGTTTGCTGCTGTTGTATTTCCAACTCGTTAAGCTGGTTGTCCTTCTTCAGTTGCTGGTTTTCATATTCTTTGATAGTGACTTCAAAGTTTTTCTTCAAATCTGTGATGGCTTTGCTGTTCTGCTCATTCATCAGGCTGTCTTTATAGTGATGGTGCAGCTCATGATAAGCCAGGGCATCTTCGGTTCTTCCCAATGCTTTGCTGGCTTCGTAAAGGTTATAGCTGGCATCCCGGATCATGTCAATCTCCCGGTTTTTTTCAGCTTCCTGCAGGGATTTTTTGGCCCACTCCATAGCCGTTTTATAGTCCCCCTTCTCCAGGTAAATATTGCTGTTATTATTATACACTTCCGAAAGAAAGCTGTTAATTCCTTTTTCACGGCAGATGTCCAGGATTTCTTCATTGGTTTGCAGGGCTTTATCCAATTGCCCTAACTGATGGTAGATAATACCCAGTGTTAACATGGATGATGTTTTGCTCCATACGGCTTGCGGCTTATTGAACCCTTCTACGGCCTTAAGCGCATATTCAAGGGCCTGATCGTTTTCTCCCTGTTTGGAAGCCAGATTCGCCAGATTATGGTATCCTCCGGCAATACCCTCTTCATAACCTATAACTTTACATTTTTCAATGTATTGTAAATTATATTCTCTTGATTTTTCAAAATCACCCTGGTTTTCATAAACAGAGGCCAGCGTAACCAGGCACTGCGCATAATTGTATTCATCTCCCAGCGCTTTAAATTTTTTGGTCAGTTGTAATAATACAGGCAACGCTTCTGAATTACGGCCCTGTGATTGCATAAGAAATACCGTATTCAGCCGGGTAGATGCCCAGAGCCATGAATCGGGATCATAAAGTTCCAGGGCCTGGTGAAAATATTCTTCTGCTTTTACTAGATTTCCTCTATAAAATTGACTTGTCCCCAGGTTGTTGTAGCAGTCGGCCAGCAGCTCGGTTTCATTATGGGCCTCAAAAACCGGGATGATGGTATGTACTATGGAATCGAACTGTTCAAACTGGTAGTT
>JBNJFS010000319.1:0-3064 GCA_051747085.1 Bacteroidota bacterium | reverse complement strand
GATGGGGAGATTCAATTTGTACAAAACAAAACATTACTTCCCACCTACGATATTTTTGATGAATACCGGTATTTTGAGCCTAACGATAAATTTAATGTAGTAGAATATAAGGGCAAAAAAATTGCCCTGACTATCTGCGAAGATTTATGGGACGATCAACCAACCCATAATCCTTTTGGTAAAAGCCAGCTTTACAGGGTAACCCCCATGGAGAAATTAATAGAATATAAGCCTGATTTTATTGTGAATATTGCTGCATCGCCGTTTTCATATACTAAAATCTGGGGTAAAAAAAATATTTTTATCCGTAATGCAAAAAAATACAATCTTCCGGTTTTTAATGTAAACCAGGTGGGTGCACAAACCGAACTGATTTTCGATGGTGGTTCATTAGTAATCAATCCTGACGGAACCATTGCCGATGAACTGGAACTTTTCGAAGAAGATTACAGAATTTACGAACTGGAAGAAATAGAGCATTGCAAAAGAAAAAGTTCGGTGAATGAAGAGCCCAATGTTATAGCTAAAATTTATGATGCCTTAGTATTAGGGATAAAAGATTATTTCAGGAAATTAAATTTCACTACGGCTACCTTAGGACTGTCTGGAGGAATCGACTCAGCCGTATCGCTTGTTTTAGCTACTCGTGCATTAGGAGCAGATAATATCCGTGTGCTGTTGCTCCCCTCAAAATTCTCATCCGAACATTCTATTATTGATGCTATACAATTGGCAGAAAATCTGGGTGTACAATATGATATTATCAACATACAGCATATTGTAGATACGATTGATGAATCATTAGAAGCTATTTTTAAAGGACTAAAATCTGATGTAACCGAAGAAAATATACAAGCCAGAATAAGAGGAACTATTTTAATGGCCCTTTCCAATAAATTCGGTAATATTTTATTAAACACATCCAACAAAAGCGAGGCAGCTGTAGGATATGGAACACTTTATGGAGACATGAACGGTGGGTTGTCGATATTAGGAGATGTATACAAAACGGATGTATACAAACTGGCTCAATTCATAAATCGCGAAAAAGAAATTATTCCTGAAAACACCATTTCAAAACCACCATCTGCTGAGTTAAGACCCGATCAAAAAGATAGTGACTCCTTACCCGATTATGATATATTGGATAAAATATTATTTGAGTATATTGAATTACAGAAGCCTTTGGAAGATATACTCGAAAACGGATACGAGAAAAATATGATTGAAAGCATCTTGAAACTTGTAGATAGCAGTGAATATAAACGTTATCAGTCGCCTCCTATTTTAAGAATATCGTCAAAAGCTTTTGGTGCCGGACGCAGGATGCCT
This sequence comes from Bacteroidota bacterium, assembly GCA_051747085.1. Classification (GTDB taxonomy): domain Bacteria; phylum Bacteroidota; class Bacteroidia; order Bacteroidales; family UBA12077; genus UBA12077. Next base: position 1,732 of record JBNJFS010000319.1, on the reverse strand, counting down.
CTGGCAGCCAAATATAAAGATGAATAAGACATAAATAATTAAACCTTTTATCTCTTTCTTTATCAGAAATACGATAACCGGAGTTTTTAAAAACGACCGATTTTGTTGAAAAAATTTTATAATTTTAGACTAAATATATACATTTGTATGTTTTCCAACATATCTTGTAAATGATGAATAAATTGATGAATGCCGAATGCCACAATATTATTGACAATCAAATGTCAGTTTTTAGCGTGCTAAGTAAAGAAGAGAAAGAGCAACTCAAAAAGAACAGTACATGTACTTATTATAAAAAAGGGGATATTATATACAAAGAGGGTGATAAACCCAATGGACTAATCTGTTTATCCAAAGGAAAAGTTAAAATCTTTAAAGAAGGTGTTGGCGGAAGAGAGCAAATTGTCCGTATGGCAAAACCGGTTGGATTTATTGGATACAGAGCATTATTTGCCGAACAAAATTACCTGGCATCGGCAGAAGCTATTGAGGACAGTGTAATCTGCACCATCGAAAAAGAAACACTCTATAAAGTTTTACGTTCAAATTCCGACTTATCTTTCAATATTATCCGTTCGTTAGCCTCAGAATTAGGCTTTTCCAACAACCGAACGGTTACCCTTACCCAAAAACATATTCGTGGCCGATTAGCTGAATCTCTACTATTTTTAAAAGATACCTACGGATTTGAAGAAGATGGTGCAACCATAAAAGTATATCTGTCGCGCGAAGATATTGCAAACCTTTCAAACATGACTACCTCAAATGCAATACGTACACTTTCAACATTTGCCAGTGAAAAAATTATTGCTTTAGATGGTAGAAAGATTAAGATAGCAGACCTTAAGACCCTGGAAAAAGTTAGTGAGCTAGGGTAACATTATTTTCTTTGTTTTCTTTTGCCCATCCGGAGGTAGATAGTGTTTCTTTTTCATGAGAACGATTATCTACAATATGCACTTTTTCATCCAATTTACCACTAACGTACATCTTTTTAAACAGATGTATATTCTCAGCACTCTCATAATTTTGTAAATCGGTAAGTATCTGACTGGCAATGGTCATTTTTACGGTATCCAGACTAAAATTAACCCTTTGTTTTAAATCCAGGTATTTTTCATAGGCTTGATCAATTCCTTCGTCCAATACCGTAGTAACCATTTCATGCGTATAATCAGCACTTATTGAATCATCCAATACCTGCTGAATATCGCGTATAATAGAATTATTTAAAGATGATGATGTATGATTCAATACGATAATCGTGTTATTATCTTCAACAAACCGGAACAGACTGGTTCTAAAACCATTCCATCGTCCATGGTGATAAACTACTTTCTTATCATTCCGCTCACGAATACGAAATCCAAATCCGTAAGGAATGGTATATTTCCCATATAATTTAAAAGGAGTTATCGCTTCATTCATGGTTTCTTCCGAAACTAATGTATTTTTATATAAAGCCTGATCCCATTTGTATAAATCGTCGACAGTTGAATAAACACCTTTGTCACCTACAGCACCATCGTTTATCGTTGAAGGAATCATACGGTATCTGCGGCTGCGATAATAAAAACCAGTTAGAAAATCATTGTTATTCGTTTCATATGAACTGCTATGCACAAAAGAATTATTCATGTTTAATGGCTGGAAAATATTTTGGCCTAAAAAATCCGCAAACGGCATTCCTGAAACATTTTCCACAACTGATGCCAGAACAACATAACCTGTA
>JBNJFS010000318.1:0-3106 GCA_051747085.1 Bacteroidota bacterium | reverse complement strand
TTTTCCACTTCACAAATTCTTTTTACCTCATCTATAGCCGGCCCCATGCCTGCATCGTACCTGTTGGCAAAAAATTTATTTAAACACAATAAAAATGGGGCAGCCCGTTTAGTCAATTTTTTAGGTTACGTTGTAGCCCTTTTAATATATATTGGTTTTATTTTCCTGGATAATAAAATTATCGCTCGTTACAATCATTTCCAAGTTAACATATGGTTGGGTGTAGGAGGTGCATTTTTGTTTATTGTTGCTTTACAATCGGTTGTTACACTCTTATTCTCTTTTAAGATTAAGCAAATCAATAAAAATTTATTAAAGGATACTTCCCGGCAGCCTGAAAAGAATTATTCTTTTTCTGCTGTACTCCCTTTTTTCCTTTTGGGATTGATTATAACGGCTTACTTTATGTTTTCAGGTACCTTTCGGTTCATGGTTTTTGTAATTTACGCGTTGCCAAATATTTATCTGTATCATCGACTAAAGCAGGTTATTGTAAAAAAGCGAAGCCGTGTTCTGTTCAAAAGTGTTTTTATTGCCTGGGTAGCGTTGTATCCTTTGGCTAATATGATCCATCGGTATGTCGACGGTCACTTTTTTAATTACTTAGTGATGGTAATTGAATATTATCTTCCGGTGATGCTCTATCTTTCTTTGTTTTATCTTTTGATTGATTTAGGGCTTTTTATCCTCAAAAAACTGAAAATAATATCGCTGAAACTGCAGGAGACTCCCAAATTTAAAATGGTTCAGTTTGGTACTGTTATGTTGCTTGTAACTATCATTATGATCAAAGGAATTTATAATTTTAATCATACGGCCATCCGTCAATACACCATTGAAACAGAAAAGAAGAGCAGCGATATCAGCCGGTTAAAAATTGCTATGGCTGCCGATTTTCATTTAAGTGATGTTACACATAAATATTTTATGCATCAGTTTATTGAGAAAATGAATGCGTTGGAGCCCGATGTAGTATTTCTTGTGGGAGATATTGTAGAATCCGACCAATCCAGTGCTAAAATGAGATATTTCGAAAATCAGATACGAAAAATTAATTCGAAATACGGAGTGTATGCCGTAGAAGGAAATCATGATATCTATCGGCGGAACCATAGTTTTGATTTTATCCAAAATGCACATATTAATCTGTTACAAGATACCGTAATTACTATCGACAATTCTTTTCAGGTGATTGGGAGGAGAGACCGCCACCATAGAAACAGGAAAACAGTTGTGGAGTTACTAAAAAATGCATCGGATACGTTGCCTGTGTTTTTGCTCGACCACCAACCTTACCATCTGGAAAATGCATATCAAAATGGAATTGATGTTCAGTTTTCTGGTCATACTCACCATGGCCAGCTATTCCCGTTAAATTATATCACCGAAATGATTTATGAATTAAGCTGGGGATATAGAAAATTGAATAATACCCATTTTTTTGTTACTTGTGGAGCGCAAGGGTGGGGGCCGCAGGTAAAAACCGGCAGCCGCTCAGAGATTATCGAGGTTATTGTTAATTTTAATTAACTTTTTGATCGTTACACCCATGATTACAGCCGATAAAATTATTATTAAGCATAACAAATACTTCCGGATGTTCTTTTTTCATTGGGTGTTTTGGTTCTTAAGTCTTTTATTTTTTTCTTTTATTACCGGCGAGCATGAATTATTTAATACCTACCTGAATTTATTACAGGTTGAGAATATTTATATTGTTTTGTTTTTTTTAAGTCTTGGTATTGCGGTATGGTTTTCTTTTATTGATATGATTTTTAGCGATCGTATGATGCGGTTTTTTCCGATACAGATGACCTTATTTTTGCGTTCGGTATTGTATTTTGCTTCGGTATTTTTATTGATTCTGGTCGCTGCCCGTTCTCCATTAACTATCTACACCAAAGAAAATTATAGGGAGATATTTAAGCTGCTCCCCGAAATGGATATTTTGTTTTATCGCTTTTTGTTATTTTTTTATGTTTTTGGTTTTTTTAATCATTTGATCCGCGGAACGATAAAAAAAATTGGCCGAGGAAATATGCGCAGCTGGATATTTGGTTTTATGAACAAACCGCGTGAAAATGAGCGTATATTCATGTTTTTGGATATGAAAGCCTCTACATCCATTGCGGAGAAACTGGGACATAAGAAATTTAGTCATCTGGTGCAGGATGTTTTTAATGATTTATCGGTAGTAGACAATTATCATGGCGAAATTTACCAGTACCTGGGCGATGGAGCAATTATTTCCTGGAGCCTGAAAAAAGGATTAAAAAAGAGTAATTTCCTTCGTGCCTATTTTGCTTTTACCCGCGTAATTCATAAGCGACGCAGATATTACCATCGAAAATACGATATTATCCCTAAATTTAAAGCCGGAATACATGCCGGTAAAGTAATGGTGTTGCAGGTGGGGCAAATCCGCAGGGATATTTCATACAATGGCGATACCTTAAATACCGCTGCCCGAATCGAATCGATGTGTAATGAATACCGCCAGGAAGTGCTTATATCCGGCGATTTATTCGAACGCATTAAAGATAAAAAGAAATATACGTTTAAAAATGTGGGAAACATAAAACTCAAAGGAAAACGGAAAGCGATTGATATTTTCCAGGTACGGAAAAAGAAATAAGTTTTGATTCGTAAATTATTTTAAATAATTAAACGAATTCCTGGTTATGCTATCTAAAAAAGTAAAATATATAAAAACCATAATTCAATAATGATGAAAAAATTGTCAATTTTAACTTTACTCATGATTTTTAGTCTGGGCCTATTTGCCCAGCAAAACAAGAAGCCTTTAACGTTCGATGATATTTTGCAATGGAACCGGATTACCGAAACCATCATTGCGAACGATGGAAATACCATTGTTTACAAATCAGAACCATGGAAAGGCGATCCAACGTTGAAAATTGCAGAAAAAGATGGGAATGAAGTATCCACGTTGCCTTGTGCTACAGATGCAAAAATGACCAACGATTCGGAATATGTGATTTTTACTATTGTCCCTTCCGAAGATACCATCCGCCAGTTAAAACTGGCAAAAACCAAAAAAGAAGATATGCCTAAAAATAAATTGGGTATCTATCATGTAGCAACA
>JBNJFS010000317.1:0-3123 GCA_051747085.1 Bacteroidota bacterium | reverse complement strand
TTGCCATTCAATGAATTTTGGATAGCAGGGAGAGCAACTGTTCTGGAGGTAAACCACGGAGAAATACTCGTGGTCTTGTTTTAAATCCTCAAAAGGCAATATGTTATTTGCTTTTTGTACCGTTTCAAAGTTTTCAAGTTTGAGTGGCTCATCCATGATTTCACGTAATTGTTTTTCTCTTGGAGAAAGGTTATTGCAATTGGTTGAGACAACCCCGAGTAATATGATTATGAATAGCAGTGAATGTTTCATTTGTTCTCATGATTTGATTCTTCAACGTTGAATCGGGCGAATTTGAGATAATCAGGATCATATTCCGGATGATTGATGTGATAGGCAAAATGTAGCCCGTCTTCATTGATAAAATACATTTGCGGATCATATGAATCATCGGGCATCAGTGTTTCTCCAATGACTTCAAGATTTTCATTCAAAATCATAACTGAAAATCTCTTTTTATTTTTAACCATGCCCTTCAAATTTTGTGGATTTTCATCCTTGGAAATTTCTATTCCGGGATAAAAAATTCGATAAAAAACATTTTGCCAGGGATCGTAAATTATACTGTAATATCTTGAATCCCGGATGATGTTTTTTAGGGATTTTTCCAATTTCGTTTCTTGAGGGGAATTTATTAGTTTTTCCCCTGCATATTTGCTTTGACAAGGGTAGGTTTTAAAACTCCCGTTTTCATATAATTGATAGATGTCATTTACAAAAGGGAAAGAATATACCCATTTTCCATTGCCATAATCCCTGGAATAGGCGTTTGTCTTTTGTGGCTGCAATCGAGGGTATCGATGCGGCATTTTTTTTAAATCGCCCGTTTTTTGATCAAGTACAATGCCGACAGATACTTCTGTGATATTGTCAACGTGATTTAGGTCAAGCAGGTAAGTAGAGAAATATAATTTGTTATTTGAAGAAATGATTCCATTCTTTATGTGTAAAATATCCTGAACTATTGAGGGAGGGTACTCCTTATTATTATCCTGCAATTCTTGCAATTCTATTTTATTTTTTAGTAATCCAGCAGAATCTGTGTGATAAACAGTCCAGGGAATACCAGAAAAAGTATAAATCGAATCAAAGCTTTGGAAATGAAATCCTCTAAGCCCTTCTATCCCATTAGGGCCTTTACTTTCATATTGGATCTGATGGTATTGATTTTTTGTTTCTAAATCATAGAACGTAATAGCACCTCTATGCATGTAAGCCAAAAGCTTCTTGTCGTTGTTCCGGACATATTGCATACAATTGGTTTTAGGACTCATTTTGGGGCCAATGTGCAGAGTTAGCGTATCCTTTTTTACTAATTTAACAGTTTCCTTCGATGTTTTTTGTTGGCAGGAAATTATTACACAAACCAGTATTGGTAGAATTAATTGTTTCATTTCTATTTTTTTATTAGTAGGGAGCATGAAGTTATTTATTAAAAAGATTGTCTTTCAATGTGAATTCTTTTAAAATAACCTCATGCAGAAAAATGATTTAATTAAAAATTATATTTGCATGCATATAAAGGGCAGTAACTGCGGAAGGAGGATGTTATAACGCATCTTTCTATATCCTTTTGATATCTAAGATTTTGGGGATCAGGCCATCCTTCACCTCCCGCCTCTGCCATAACAGCAATACCATCCAGCGAAACATCACTGCTGTTTTTCTCATTCAACATATTCATAAACATTGGACATAGCCATTATATATTAATCCCAGGATAATCTTTCCCAAATATAATTTTCCAGGTTTTTTGTGAGCCGGACGGAATATATTTTTGATTTTGATGATGCATGTATTTGGTGAGTTACATTTTCTGCTTTCTGAAGATGAATTGCCTGGAAATTCATGTTTTTATCAAAGATGTAGAGTTTTATTTTCCTTTCTGAAGCATCCTTGAATTTGAAACCATCCATTTTTAATTCCCCTATTTCAGATTTAACAATGATATTTGAATCCGATGTAAATATCTCTGTCACTACATCTGATCCAAACATATATTGAATGCTTTGATCCCGTTTTCTTAAAAAGCTATTAATATCTGTAGAAACTTTTTTTGTTGTAAATTCAGGATCTTTTATATGAAACTCCTTTAATTTTTTAAGAGTGGATAAATTCACAAGTGTAATTTTAGGCTTACTGACTAAAGAAAAATATAATAAACTGTCATCAATTGCAATTGCTCCTGTGTTTTCTTTCATGTTGAGAATTTTATGTTCTTTAGATGGTTTTCCATATTTTTGTTTCAGTATTTTTTCTTGTGAAAGATCAAAAATTGAAATTATTGAGTTGTCTATGCTACCTGTTGTATATAAACATGCATAATCTTTGTATATTTCAAAATCTTTTATACGTTTTTTTATATTATACTGCTTTTCTGGCTCACCATTTAAATTAAATTTTATCAATCTGTTTTGATCTCCGCAATAAATATATACATGATTTTGATAATGTCTTACAATGTTCGGTTTTAAATATTCATTTGCTCCTTTTCCATATTTATCTATTTTCTTAATTTGATTTCCTTTTTTATTAAATATTATGACATTAGGGGGTTCAGCTGTTGAAATAACCAATGCTGAATCATGAATCATGTCAATTGAACTGATTTCTCCAACTATTCTTGGGCTGTTTTTTAAATTTGTTATTTTTTCTGAATCAAGATCAATTTCAATTTGATCTGTTTGTCCTAAATTGATAATATTTGATTTGTCTTTTTTCTGGATACATGCTGTCAGAAATATTATTATAACTATTATTGTTTTTTTCATAATACATCGGTTTTTGTTAAAAGCCGTCCCAAATTCTTTTAGGTATATTTTGGGACGGCTTTGTATTTAAATTATGTTAGCTTTTCCAAAAACAAAGGGGACATATATACGCACCGCCAGTTGTGCATTCAACTTTTGCTGAAGTATCCGTTCCCACACTTCCTTTGTAAGTGACAATCCAAATTGGATTACATAAAGCAGCTTGACCTCCGCCACTTTCACTTTGTGCCTCTGCCATTGCAGCAACAGCATCCAGTGAAACATCACTGCCGGATTTATCATTCAACATATTCATATTAAAAACAGTAGCCACAGCAAACAAACCTGCAGCGATTCCAATTATTGCTTTCTT
>JBNJFS010000316.1:0-3147 GCA_051747085.1 Bacteroidota bacterium | reverse complement strand
AAATATGTCATTAGTTGAAGAATTTGATAAAACCGGAAACTGGTTTTTTAAATACCGAAGTTATTTGCCTGTCATTTTATACCCCCTGGCAACATTAGTATTATTATTAAATTTTAAGCAAGATATCAAACTACCGGAACTAACCTGGTCCATTATATGTTTAAGTATCTCATTATTTGGACTCTTAATACGTATTCTGGTAATAGGGTTTACTCCCAAAGGTACTTCCGGAAGAAATACCGCAGTGCAGGTTGCCGAAAAACTTAATACCAGAGGTATTTACTCGGTAGTAAGACATCCGCTTTATTTAGGTAATTTTTTAATGTGGTTTGGTATTATTCTTTATGTAAATAACATATGGTTTGCTATTGTTTGTACCTTACTCTTTTGGCTCTATTATGAAAGAATAATGTTTGCCGAAGAGCAGTTTCTTAAAGGAAAATTTGGTGAACAATACTTAAAATGGTCGTTAACAGCCCCTCCCTTTTTCCCAAAATTAAGAGGATGGAAAAAAGCAGACCTTGAATTTTCGTTCCGCAATGTTTTAAAAAGAGAATACAACGGACTTTTTGCTATAGGTATTTCTTTCGCTTATTTAAATATTTTAAAAAACTACATCAAAAATCAAGAGTTGATGATAAGCGACTTTTGGTTATATACATTAATCATTACTTTTTTACTATTTATTATCTTAAGAACACTGAAGAAAAAAACCAGGATATTACATGTTGATGGAAGATAAATTGAAAGGGCGCCCGTATTTGAGCGCCCTTTTTTGATGTCAGAAAATAAGTAATAAGTAAACAATATTTTAAATCGAGTCTGTTTCAACTACTTTTGCCAGAATATCGGCATAAGGAATTAGTAAAAACTTTTTCCCCTCAATTTCGGCCTCGGTTCCTGAAAATTCTTTATAAAGCACACTATCGCCAACATTAACCGCTGAATTCTCAATAGTGCTAATAGCCACTACTTTGGCTATTTTCTTTTTCTCCTTTACCGAGTCAGGAATGATTATTCCCGATGCTGTTTTTTGTTCTTCCTTCTCCTCGGTAATGTCCAATAAAACATGCTCGTTTAATGGTTGTAACTCTTTCATTTTTAATTAATTTTATGGTTTGCAAAAGCAAACAGGTTAAACATTATTTTAATTCTAACAATTCATCTATTTTAGGTTTATTAAAACCAACAATCAGTCGCCCGTTGATGTCAATTTGAGGCACTCCCTGCTGCCCACTCTTCTTCACCATCTCTTGCGCCATCTTCTGGTCGCGAGAAACATCAATGTCCCGAAAAGGGATTTTTTGTTCTTTTAAATAATTTTTCAAGGTATTACAATGTGGGCAGGTTGGGGTTGAATAAACAACTACACGCTTTATTTTTTTCTCTCCGTTGTTCTGTGAAGCAGAATACAACGCATTTTCAACTAATGATTTAAAAAATCCCGGTTCGTGACACCCTTTAACTATTTTCTCAGGTTTATCTCCTTCAAATTCAAGCAACACCGGAGCAGTAGTTACACCATATTGTTGATGTATATCACGGGTTTTGGTTACATCAACCACCAAAAAATGTATCGATGAGATGTTTGTTTCTACTTTTTGCAAATTAGCAAAAGCACATTCACTTTGTTCAGCTCCCGATTTATAAATTAACAAATAGCTTTTTTCGGTATTATTTAAAGCTTGTTGTAATTCAGTATTAGATTCAATTGATTTAAAATCCATTTTACAATACATTTAGTTATCTATATACCTGCATAACATTTTCCGTGCCATTTAAATTTTTATTTCAGAAACTGTAAAATTGACATACTAATGTCATGTCAAGTATGAATTATCGATTGCCAGCGCTGCCCCTACCCCTACCCCTTAAGGGGAATTCATTTCCGCGCGGGATGATCCCTTTAGGGAAAAAAGGGTGAGCGAAGGCAAATTGTAGTTCGACATCTGAGGATTGACATGACACTTTAAAATTTAACAAAAGCATAAATTATTTTTAGAATTATTCTCCTTGTGTGTTTTTTTATTACAGGATTAGAAATACCCGGTTATATTGATTTGCTTTCATTGTATTCTGATTTTTTGTATCTTACGATAGTTTATAACATTTTTTTAGTCGAAGTGACCCAATCTCACGAGGGTCAATAATTTATTTATTCATTTAAATTTATATTATGAGACATTTACGTTGTATTTCAGTGTTTTTCCTCCTTTTGGCTCCATTCGTTTCATTATCTCAGTCAGAAGAAGTAATGGAAGCGTATAATCTTCACACTGCCATCAAAAATAAAGAGGTGGAAAAAGTGCAGAAGATGATCGCAGAAGGTACAGATCCAGGTTATCAGTTCAACGGAAAGAATGCTTTACATGTAGCTTGTCAATCGGGTTCGCCTGAAATGGTTCAGTTAATTTTGAAAGCAGGCGTTGGTGTAAATGAACGCACAGAAGAAGGAAAAGGAATGACTCCTTTACAATATGCTATTTTTAAGTCCTCGGTTCCTGCTGAAGTGATCCGGATTTTACTGGATCATGGAGCTAAAGTGAACGCAAAGGGTCCCAATGGAGCAATGCCCATTCATTTTGCAATCCGTAGATCGGGAGATGAAACGGAATCTTTAAAGATTGCAAAAATATTGATAGAGTATGGCGCTGAATTGGATCCTGAAAAGGAAGGGAATTCAACAGCGCTGAAAGCTGCTATACACAATCGCGCAGATATGCTTGAGCTTGTATTGAAAAACGGAGCCGATCCCAACAAGCATTCGAAGGAAATGAAATATCCCATTCATTATGCTGTTTATAACGTAGATCTGAAATCAGTGAAGTTGTTAAAGGAATATGGAGCGGATCTGGAGGTGAAAGATAAGGCAGGGAAAACAGCCCTTGATTATGCCGGGGATAAAGTTAATATGAAGGCATTTGACGAAAAGAGAAAGAAAAAGTACCAGGAAATTGTAGATGTATTGTCTGAATAAATGTAAGGAAGTAGCGGAAGGCAATGGGCAATGAGAAATGAACAATGGCTGTCTTCGTGAATGAAGTGAATGCAGGGAAAAAGTTTAAAGTTTGAGTGTTTACTAGATGTTGTTTTTGGCGTATTAATAATATCCTGATTAAACTATTATCCAATAAATAAATCTAAATC
>JBNJFS010000315.1:0-3154 GCA_051747085.1 Bacteroidota bacterium | reverse complement strand
AACTAAATCATCGATGAACATGAAAAATTTATTTCTTTTAACAGGTATATTATTACTATCAACACTTATTTTTGCACAACAAGATCCCAATGCAAAAGTTATTCTGGATAAACTTTCTGAAAAAAATAAATCCTATAAAAACATACAATCCGATTTTACCATTGAGTATAAAAACATAAAAGATAATAGCCAAAACTCATCCAAAGGAAGCATTACGATTCAGGGAGAAAAATACAGGCTCAATTTTATGGGAGTACAGTCGTTTTTTAACGGTAAAACATTATGGAGTTACCTGGAGGAGGTCAACGAAGTTAATATTTCCGAACCCGATCAAAACGAGAAAGATATCTTTAACAATCCACAAAAAATATTTACCATATACAACAGGGATTTTAAATACCAACTGATTGATCAATATAACGAAGATGGAGATTCAAAAGCTATTATTGATTTATATCCTTATGATATGGATGAGGATTATTCAAGATTACGATTAGAAATCAATACGTCCGATTATCAATTGCAATCGGTTAGCATATATGGAAAAGACGGCTCACATTATATGATTCGTTTTTATAATTACAAAACCAACCTCGACCTCGATGAGGCTTATTTTACCTTCGATACTTCCGATTATCCAAAGGCAGAAATTATTGATATGCGATGGTAATAAAAAAGGCCCTGAATAAAGGCCTTTTTCATTCGTTTCTTTTACTTCTTGTTCTCTTCGGGATACTCAATCCTCGCATGATAAATATTCGCTAATTTTTTCTTAAGAATGCTTTTTATCGTTGCAATATCTTTAAAGGTGATGTTGGCATTATCAAACTGTCCCTGTTTCATTTGATCTTCAATGATTGATTCAACCAAGTTATTAATTTTTTCCTCGCTAATATCCGAAAGACTTCTTGAAGCAGCTTCTACAGAATCAGCCATCATTAGCGTAGCTGTTTCTTTTGAATAAGGTTTTGGCCCGGGATAAGTAAAATTTTTAATATCTACCTCTTTATCCGGAAACTTATTTATGTATGAGCGATAAAAATATTGCACTTTGGTTGTTCCGTGATGAGTCCGTATAAAGTCGATTAAAGGTTCGGGTAACGAATGTTTTTTGGCCAGTTCAACTCCATCTTTCACATGACTGATAATAATATTCGCACTTTCATCAAACTCATGCATATCGTGTGGATTAAAGCCTGCTCGTTGATTCTCGATAAAATAGGCGGGATTAACCATTTTGCCAATATCGTGATACAAAGCTCCTGTACGAACTAATAATGAATTGCCTCCTATTTTAAAGGTTGCTTCTTCGGCCAGGTTAGCTACCTGCATTGAATGCTGGAAAGTACCGGGTGCTTTTTCAGCCAGTAATCGTAATAACTTTGAGTTGGTATCGGAAAGCTCCATAAGGGTTAAATCCGATAAAAATCCAAATGCCTTTTCAAAAATATATATTAACGGATAGGCTAACAAAACAAACCCTCCGTTAAAGGCAAAATAAACAAAATTATTAAGCTCAATATTCGAAAAATTTCCTTCCTGAGTAATCGCTAAACCAAAATATACAAAGCTGTAAGTTGAAAAAACCAATACTGCCGATAAAAACAACTTACCGCGACGATAAATATTGGTAAGACTAAAAATAGCCACAATTCCGGCAATAAAATTTAAAAAGATAAACTCAAATCCATTAGGGGCAAAAAAACCTACAATTAAAACGGTAATAATATGGATAAATAATGCCAGTCTTGCATCGTAAAAAGTTTTAATAATAATAGGGACCAAAGCAAAAGGAACAATATAAAGAATCTGGGTTGTAAATCTCGAAACGAGTACAATAATCAAAACTAACATTAAAATAAAAATCGTTTTTAAGGTATGCTCCAATATCTCTCTTCGAAAGTTCCATAAAAACAAAAACAAAACAGCAATACATGCAAAAACAAAGATGAACTGGCCAATTAGAATAATCTGATAAAAATAACCGGATCCAAGCCTGTTTTCTGAATCGTGTTTAAGCGATTCCAGTATTCTATACAGATGATTATCAATTATTTCCCCCTGAGAGATTATTTTCTCACCAGCCTGCACCATCCCCCTGGTTTTCGATATATTAGCAAGCATCTCATTCTTCACATTTTCCGAAGTTTTTTGATCATAAAAAACGTTCGGTTCAATAAATTCATAAAGATTAATGGACTTATAAAAATCGGGGTGTTTAATTTTTTGCTTTTGACTTTCTAAATATTGATCGACGTGATTAATCACTCTTTCGTAAGCTTTTTTCTCGGTATAAACCTCTTCATATTCATAGGTGTCGGCCAGTTTATTATTTAAAATAATAATCTGATCATTTTCATTCAATCCCTCCGTCACTTCATTCGATTCGATAATCCCTGTCCAATAAATCTGATTGAACATTTCCAGGGCAAATGATTTAAAGTTATTTGCATTCGTGATAAATAACTGTTTTTGATAATTAGATTCCTCTTTCAATGCACCGGAAGTTAAAAATTCACTCCTTTTGGCATCAAAATGGATAGAGAATTTGTTCTTTTGCACTTGCAATATGCTACTATCATAAGTAAAATAGGGGTTATAATTGTTTAAAATACTATCCCTTTCTTCCTGTAATTGTTTATCACTTTTATAAATCGGGAAATCAAAGGGTGCAATTAAATTCGTATGCATCCACGGCCGTCCTTTTTGAAATTCATATCTGAATTTCCCTTCACGGGGGAAAATATAAACAATTACCGCGATAGTCAGCAAAAATAAAAATACCCTGAAAATTATTTTATAATGCTCTTTTAAAAAGTTAAATATCTGTTTCATGCTTATTTATTAATAAAAACACATTTATACAAATGTAAAAATTAAACCCGAATAATTAATAAATTATTCTATAGTACAACCTATTATAACCATAAATAATAAATATTGTTTCTCCCCATCTTAATAACTTCTTTTATTTACACCCACTGTTGTCCGATAAAAATATTGAATACATTCTGTAGCCTTGATTTTATTTACTATTTACCAACTTCCTATTTCCGGGGCTTTGCCCCAGACCCCACATACTTTCTTGTCTTGAAACAAGAAAGTACGCAAAGAAATTCAAGGCTACGCCCGCCTCACTCGAAAAACTACGCGA
>JBNJFS010000314.1:0-3155 GCA_051747085.1 Bacteroidota bacterium | reverse complement strand
TGATTGAGAAACTGAAACCGCTAAACCCATACGGAGAATCGAAAAATGAATTTGATAAATGGGCCCTGCAGCAGGAACACAAGCCTTATTTCTGGGCCGGGTTAAAATTTTTTAATGTTTACGGCCCCAATGAATATCATAAAGGACGCATGGCATCCGTAATTTTTCATGCGTATAATCAAATCTCTGACACCGGTAAAATGAAACTTTTCCGTTCGCACCGGCCCGATTTTAAAGATGGTGAACAACTACGTGATTTTATTTATGTGAAAGATGTGGTAGACGTAATATTTTTTCTGATGAATCATCGTAAAGATTCAGGTATCTATAACCTGGGGACAGGAATAGCCCGCTCATTTCTTGACCTGACCAAAAACACCTTTAAAGCCATGGGCGTTGAAGAGAATATTGAATTTGTGGATACGCCTGAAGATATTCGCGATAAATACCAGTATTTTACCGAAGCAAACATGAACAAACTAAGGTCAATAGGTTATGATAAACCTTTTACTTCACTGGAAGAAGGGGTAAAGGATTATGTGCAAAATTATTTGATGGGGCATAAATATAATTAGTATTGGAATTACAGGTAGTCTTGTTTGTTGTACTTAACATCGTTGGTTCATCGGTCCCGATGGCTATCCGCGACAACCAGTCATAAAAATTCAACGCAAAGGAATATACGCTGTCCTTTGATTATATTGTCGGACAGGGTATCATTTTACGCTTTTCACGATCAGTAACCCCCTGGTTGAAGAGGAAAACCACCGATATTTCATGCGAGCCGCCGGTAAATCCTGACAGTTTAGAAATGGTTAAGTCATAGCTGTACCCTATTTGAAACTGGTCAACTTTAAATCCGACCAAAAATGCCAATGCATCGTTACTGGTAAGATCCTTAAATACAGGAATACCTCTGTACCATACACCGATTACCAAAGGCATCTGGTACCAGTATAATCCTAAATCGAGCTGACTGTATTGGTCTTGCATTTTAAATAGAAATGATGGCGATAAACTTTGTCCACTCGACCAGCTATAACGGTCCATAATTGTAAATTTGCTTCCCCCGTACAGGGTAAACTTAAAGGGGTCCTGTTTTATATCTCCTGTTAACGATCGGTTAGGTTTTAGCATCCTGTCCCATGTAAAGCCTAGCCAAAAATTATTATTAAATGCTAATACCGAGAAAGAAGCATCAATATCCGATTTCCGTTGTAAAATAGGAATTTCTGCAGTCCCTTCTGTTTCAGGATTTTCCAATTCATCACCAAAAACAAGATCGTCAAAGGCAATGCTGCGCTGGGTATAGAAAAAACTTAACCCGGGGCTTATCCTCCATCCGGAGTTAAGCTTAAATTTGTAAGAATAGGCTACGCCAACATTCGTAGTGGCCAGGTTACTGGTTCCTGCCTGTTCGCGATACATCAATATACCTACACCACTATTCAAATGCGGGAAAAAATGATCATACGAAAGGGAATACGTTTGAAAAGCCCTGGTTATTGAAGGCCACTGATTTCTGTAATTTGTCGCAATCCTGTCACCATCTGTCGACCCTGCAAAAGAGGGTGCTAAATATAAGGAGCTGGCATAAAATTGCGAAAACTGAGAATCCTGGGCTACAACCTTAACTTGTGCTATAATAATAAATAAAAATATATAGACCTTCCTTGTCACAGTTGTTTGCTTCCTTTTAAATATGCTTTCTTAATAAGCCTTATTTCCGGCTTTTCAAATCATAAAAATAAAAAAAATTAAAATCTTATAATATTTTAGTTATAAACACCATCCAATCAAATAAAAATACAGGATGTTAATTACCGGATTAAAGTCACATCTCCGGCAAGTTCAAAGGGTCTTCCATTCGTGAACGTCCCTTCTGCTTTCCAGACGTAAACATCCGATTTAGCTTCTTTTCCTCCTACTTCTCCATTCCAGCCCATTTCCAGATCATTGGTTCTGAAAATTAATTCCCCCCAACGGTTATAAATAAGCAATTCATATTCATCCACTCCCTTGGAAACCGGTTTAAAGATATCATTGATTCCATCTTCATTAGGCGTAAAGGCATTAGGGAAGGCTATCTCACCTTCGCCGATTACTTTTACGGCTCTTTCTTTTATCAACGAATCAACACAGCCCTGGCTGTTGGTAACGACTAATTTCACATCATACTCCTTAGGAATTTCATCATCCGGAGGCTTTTCATAATAATGCGTAACATTCGTGGCTATAGAAGTTGATCCATCACCAAAATCCCACAGATAAGAACAGCCGGAAGTATCGTTACATTCGGACTGATTATAAAATTCTACACGTGCTGTTAGTGTTTCGGCATCCAGCATGGATACCGGAGGCAACAACTCAAAGTTAGCAACAGGATTCGAATAAACGCTTATCTTTTTATATTCATAATCTTCTCCTCCCTCACCGGTAGCTGTTAATTTCACATTATAAACACCCGGTTCAGTATAAGTATGGGTTACTTCTGCTCCCTGGGCAGTTTCTCCGTCGCCAAAATCCCAGGAATATTCATATACTTCGGAATATATTGAAGCTGCCGCTATAAAATCAACATCCAGTCCTTCATCCAGACAGCCACCATCAATATTGGTGGTAAAATCTGCATTAACATCCGGAGGCAATATGGTTACTGTACGGGTTAATGTATCATTACAAGTGCTGGTTTGACTGGTAACCGTAAGGGTTATGTCTTTTTCACCCCAATGTCCATAATCAAAGTAATTGGGTTCCACTTCCGTTGAGGTCGTTTCATCCAAATCGCCAAACTCCCACAGATAATCAAAAGGCCCGTCATTGGTAAAATTATCTAAGAAAACTCTGTTCTCAGGAAACTTCTGTACAACCGGACTGGCATCAAACGCTACAATGGGTTGAGCATAAGCTGTTACCTGTTTGGTGATGGTATCCCAGCAATTGTATTCCGAGGAGGCCTTTAATAATACATTATAGGTTCGGTCTACATTCCAGGTATTCACAAAACGGTGTACCGGATTTTCCTGGTTCGAGGTATTTCCGTCATCAAAATTCCAGTAAAAATACCTTGCCGGATCGGTAGATTCATTTATGAAGGAAGAAACAAAAGGACTACAACCTGATTCGTCGTAAGTAAAATCGGCAATAACATCAGG
>JBNJFS010000313.1:0-3177 GCA_051747085.1 Bacteroidota bacterium | reverse complement strand
TTTTATCGATACCATAAAAGAAAATCAATTATTAAATGATGTGAATATTGAAACCCTGGCCGATGTTTTGGTGGAAGTGGCGGAGCATCATCCTTCAAAAAAAGAAGAGTTGTTAAAACGGGCATTAATGATGTATGAGTACCTTGAAAGGTCGAACATGACGTTTTCCTTTACCCGAAACCAGAAGATGGAAAGCGTAAAACAGGAGTTATCCCAATCATAAAAAATATTAGGTAGTGATTTAATATGTTTGTTTTTCTTGCAAGAGAATTAAATTTGAAAGAAAAGAAAACAAAAAATTTATAAACATGTAATGAAAAAAAAAGGTCTTCTTTTAATCGTTATCCTGGCGGGTTTATTGTATTTTCTGATTTCCCCGTTTGTGTCAGTCTCCGTAAAAAACACCCAATTATCCGCCGAAGAATGGACCGAAGATATCAACTTCTTTAAGGATCAAATGGTAAAAAAACACGATAACTTTTTTTTCGAGCTGAGTAAAAATCATTTTGACACCATGATTGATGATTTACTAAGTGATATTCCGGAACTGGAAGATCATGAAGTACAGTTGAGGCTTATGGAAATTATAGCCAAAGCAGGAGATCCGCACACCCGGTTAAAAAATTTTATCGATGGCCACGATTTATGCTATCCCTTCCAATGGTTTTGGTTATCGGATGGATATTATATTATTAATACTTCGACTCAATATAAACATCTGACAGGTAGTAGGTTAAAGGAGATAAATAATATTGACATTCAGGATATTGAGCAAAAGGTTGCAACACTTATTCCGCACAACAACGTGTATGGTTTAAGGGCAAATATACCCAACTTATTAACGGATGTAAGGGTTCTTCAATATATAACCGGAAAGCAAAAGATCCATTTTACGCTGGTAGATAAAAATGAAAATCAGGTGGATGTTCATGCTCAGCCGGTGAAACGAAATCAGCGAAACAATTTTAAAAAGGATACCATTTTTCAACCCGGGATCGCTGGTACTAATTGGTACAAGTATATTTCTGATGAGAATATGATGTATTTTAAAATGAATCGTTCCCGGTTACGGGATCCCGTTATTCGTGATTTGTTTGAAGAGATAGAACGGAAAAAGCCCGGTAGACTTGTTATTGATCTAAGACACAACAAAGGAGGATCGTACTTCCCCAATAACCGGCTCATTAAAAATGTTGTATCGCATCACGAGCTCAATAAAAAAGGGAAACTGTTTGTAATTGTCGGACGAAATACTTTTTCTTCGGGGATATTATATGCGGTTGATTTACGAAAAAAAACCAATGCATTGTTTTATGGAGAGCCTACAGAAGGAAAACCTAACCATTTTGGGGATATCCGAAAGTTGAAATTACCCAACTCAAACCTGTTGATCTCCTACTCAACAAAATATTTTAAGGTGAGTGATGAAAATTCTGATTCATTTTATCCGGATAAAATGATTGATTTAACAATTAACCATTTGCCGGAGAATGAAGATCCGTTTATGAATGAAATTCTTTGTTATGACCAGGAAAGTTAATTTGCGGGGTATGAACTTATTTGTGTTTAAAAATGAAAGGTAAAATCAAAAATAATTAACATCAAATGCCAATTAATAAAGATGGAAAAATATCTTTTTAAAACAGGCCTCGTTCTTGCACTTGTATTTTTTCTTTCTGTATCTTTTTTTGCTTGTCAAAGAAATTTAACAAAAGAAGAGAAACAAATAGTTAAAGCGTTAAATAACATTGTTACACGATTAAAAGGATTGTCTCCTTTGGATGAGTATACGGATATTGATGTTTTTAACCGGTTTGGCGATGCATCTGTCATAGGCCTTGGGGAAGCTACGCATGGAACCAAAGAGTTTTTTGAACTTAAACACCGCCTTATAAAATATTTTGTTGAAAACCACGATTTTCGGATTTTGGGCTTCGAGGCTGATATGGGCGAAACCATATATATCAATCGGTTTATCACAAAAGGAATAGGAACCATTGATGAGGTGATGAAAAAAATGCATTTCTGGACCTGGAGAACCGAAGAGGTAAAAAATCTAATCTTGTGGTTGAAAGAGTATAACAAGGATAAAGATGCAACCCAATGGATTCATTTTATCGGCACAGATTGTCAGTTTGTTACTTACAATAAAAAGTTGATAGATGAATATCTTAAAACGTATGATAAGAACTACCCTGGGTATATCAGTCGAATTTTAGCTGAGGTTACTAAAATTGATAAAAACAAGAAAATCCCTGAAAAAACCTCTCTGGATGAAATTAAGATAAAGTGTGATTCTTTAAAGGATTATTTTAAGCTAAATAAACAACGATTGATAAATGGTTCGGGCAGGTTTGAGTATGAGCTTATCGCCAGGCTTGCTGAACAAACCAGGCAGGTTGTTAATGTTAATTTTGATGATTATTCCAGAGATTACTATATGGCTGAAAATGCCTTGTGGCTTACTTCTTTGTTAGAAGAACCCACCGGGGTTGTATTATGGGCTCACAATGGGCATATAGCAAAAAAACCTGATTATTCGACAAGTGGTTCACAGGGATATTTTTTATCGAAGAAATTACGAACAAACTACAAAGCTGTTGGGTTTTCTTTTAATTATGGCTCATTTCAAGCCATTAAATATGATTTCGAAAACAATGTTGCTTCTCAGCTGACTAATTTTACCATCCAATCCCTGCCGTTAAAATCATCGTATAATTATATTTATCGGTGGGTTAAACCCGGAAATTTTATATTAATGCATACAGATATTCCTGAAAATAGTTACCTTTATCAATGGTATAACCGCAAGAAACCTTTTTTATTGATTGGTGCTCTTTATTCATCAAAACAGAGGGAGCAATTTTATTACGAACATAATAATATGGACTCTTTTGATGCGATAATTCATATCAGGGAAACCAATAATGCGGAACAATATTTATTTAAATAAACAAAATAGTTCGCAATGACCAGTGAGGATGCGTTTAAAAAAAAACAACCAATTATACAGATAGTAATCAACAAAATTAATACGCAAGGGTTTAATCAACCCCAATTTAACGGAGGATAAATTAGATGAACCGAGCCATGATATATTTTTTTAACACACACCCGCATGATTATTGCAAATCTAATTAGATTACACAAAGTCAACAAATTAAACTCATGGCGAGC
>JBNJFS010000312.1:0-3180 GCA_051747085.1 Bacteroidota bacterium | reverse complement strand
ATAGCAAAAGTTCCAATCATTGGATAGTTCACCATTCGATCACCCGGATTATCAAAATGCCACAGGTCTTCTGCTTCTCCTGAAACAGTTGTATTAGTCCACCCCGTTGGCGGACTGGTAACAGATGCTGAAGAGAAATCTTCGTTTAGAATATACGTCTGGGAAAAAAGACTAAATGAAAAAAAAATAAAAAGAGTACTTAAAGTAAGCTTCTTTTTGAAAAATATATAAAATCTCATAATCTTAAGCTTTTCGTTGATTCAATGTACGTAAATCCTTTCATCTATGTTCTTGAATGTACGTATTTAAAAACATTTTGTGACCAAAATTATTTAAAACACCCATTTCCGATGATGAACGTATGGTATTGTTTATTTAACGTTTTCATCTGGATGAAAAACGCTTGCAAAGCATCGGAAATAAAAACATGATATTCTGCTGAATTAGGTATTTTTATTTTTTTGAATCAAAACAAAGTTTTATCTTCATATAACTGTTTTAATAAATTTTTATGAAATAAACCCATGAAAATAAGTGCCATTATTGTTGATGACGAAGCCGATGCAAGACAATCTCTTGGATTAATGATTAAACAGTATTTTGCCGAAGAAATTGAAGTGAAACAAACTACCGCTTCGGTAAAAGAAGCGATAAAAGCGATTAATACGCATCATCCCGAACTGGTTTTCCTGGATATTGAAATGCCGGGTGAAAATGGGTTTTCTTTGTTAGAATATTTTGACGATTACGATTTTGAAATCATATTCACCACAGCGCATCAACATTATGCTTTAAAAGCCATAAAAAGTGCTGCACTGGATTATTTGCTAAAACCCATTAAACCCAACGACCTGGCAACTGCTATTGACCGTTTTAAAAAACGAAACCGAACACTAACAAAACTAAAAATTAACACGTTTATTAATAACCTGGAAAATGATATGGAAATAAACAAAAAGGTTTTATTTCCAACACAAAACGGCTATCATGTAGAAAAAATAAACAATATCCTTTATTGTAAAGCCGAAGTTAACTATGCTTACCTTTATACCTTACATAAAGAACCTTATTTAATAACGGCAACCTTAAAATACCTGGAAGATTTATTGCCGGAAAAAATATTCTTCCGTACCCACAAATCGCATTTGGTAAACTTAAATTATATAACATCATTTGACCGGAAAGAGATGAAAGTAGTGCTGGAAAATAATCAAAAAGTAGATGTGGCCACCCGCAGAGCAGATAGTTTGTTGCGTAAACTCTCTGGTTAGCAAGATGATACACAAAGTAAAAATGTTATGAAAAGAAATTTACCGGAGAATATTACCAGGAGCCTAAGCCAAATGAAAGAATTTAAATATATGTTTAACCTAACCGCATACATGTGAGAATAATACTTTTCCTGTTATATTTTCTATTACTTTCTCCATTGGCACAAGGGCAAAATTATTTTACCCGGAATATAACCATGGAAGATGGCCTGCCTTCGAATACCATACGCGATATTTATAAAGACTCCCGCGGATTGATATGGATAGGAACAGAAGCCGGGCTGGTAAAATACGATGGAAGCGAATTTACAACCTACACCACCCGGGACGGGCTTTTAGGCAATCGTATATGGTCCATTACAGAAGATACGCTGGGAAATTTATGGTTAGCAAACTATGGAAACGGAATTTCCATGTTTGACGGTAAACAATTTACCAATTATACCACCAAAGATGGTTTAATTAACAAT
Organism: Bacteroidota bacterium; assembly: GCA_051747085.1. Taxonomy (GTDB): domain Bacteria; phylum Bacteroidota; class Bacteroidia; order Bacteroidales; family UBA12077; genus UBA12077. The sequence goes on along the minus strand of JBNJFS010000312.1, from coordinate 1,439 downwards.
AATGTACGAATTGTTCAGTACTCCGATAAACACAAAGGGTTATTGATTGGAACCATATTTGGATTTTCCTTTTACAAAGATTCTGCCTTTATTTCATTTACAGATAGCACACAAACCGAAAGGAATCTTTTGCAGGTTACCTCGTTTCTGGAAACTGACGACAGTACAATTTGCCTGTTAACGTATCGTGATAATGAACAGTATATTGCATTTAACCCTTATAAAGAAAGTTTTAAATATCTTAAAAAGGATCATCGTTTTCATGCTTTAAATCCTGAAACTACCTTTTCATACATTACCCAACAAAAAGACACCATAATGGGATGCTGTTATTATGGAATAAAAATATATAAAAAAGATACCATGCTCTTTAATGATCATGTAGGACAAATATTTGATGCTGCTGAAGATAAAAATGAAAATCTATGGCTGGCTTCATGGAACAATTATGATATCAAACTAAAAGATGATAAAGGTGGTATTTACAAATACTTTAACAATAAGGAAGAATATTTTAATGATAAACTAGGGATTGAAACCGAACAGTGCTGGTGCCTGCATTATGATGATACGGAGAATCTGCTCTGGATAGGAACCCTTGATAAAGGTATTTATCTATTTCCAATGGACGGCATAAGCTATACCCATGCCGAAGAGCTAAATGCTGATGAGCCGGTAATTAAAGATTTGTTTATAGATTCGAAAAAAAATGTTTGGGTTACTGCAGGCGGCCAGGTAATTAAAAATTTTAATCCCCAAGAAAATTTATCTGCCCATCAATTTAAAGCTGCCTATCAAAAGCATATTCGAACTAAAAAACAGAATTATTCCCCTAAAGTGTATAACGAATATTTAAATTATTTTAAGGGCAAATTACATCAATTAAACGAAGACCCCGAAGGTAACATTTGGGTAGGTTCGGATGTCGGGATATTTCAGTTTACCCCCGATTTAAAACACATAAAATATCTTTATGATTTTAGATATTTTATCACTAATTCTGAATTTTTCTTTCCATCATCAAAATCTGTTGCATTTATTGTTTTCTATTTTATTCGTAATCAAAATATAGAAACAGGGAATATACAAAAAGACTTAAATTTTAGGAAAAATACTACTTATGCAAGTAAAGGGAAACATCATATTATTGACAATAACCTATGGATAATCAACGATACAGATGGTATTTCACTGTATAAAAATGACCACTTGCAATTTTTTCCGTACCTGAAAAATCATATAAACCTTAATTTCAGCGCCATTTGCTCAGATATTCAAAACCGGATTATTGTAGGCACGCTAACCGGCGATATTCACTTTTTAAAATATACCAACGATAGCTTAATAGTAGAACGCACCATTGAACTGGAACCTGAATTCCATGGAAGTAAAGTGAATTGGTTAATTACAAACCAAAAGAACCAGCTACTTGCAGGAAC
>JBNJFS010000311.1:0-3182 GCA_051747085.1 Bacteroidota bacterium | reverse complement strand
TCATAATTGCCTAAAACGGTACCTCCGGCATTAATCCGGTATAACGTTCCATTGGAAGTAAAATTAGGAGCTTCCAGTGCAAATAAGGTTCCGTCAGTCCAATCTACATTAAACCCGTAAAAATAGTTGTCATTAAACGGATTCGCAGGTAATTCTGCATCATGAATATTCATCTTGTAAATATTTCCAAACAAGAATCCCCCGCCATAATAAATGGATAAGCCGTCGGGACTGATTTCCAGATGTTCGGGATGTGTGTTATTGCTTATGGTGTATGAATCAATAATGGTATGATTGATACTATTAATTTTGTATAGCTCTGATGGCGATTCAGCAGTAACGTTCCAGTTTTCATCGTATTGCACATATCCATAACATAATACCCAGAGGTTACCATCAAAATCAATAACCATATCTTTCGGGTTATACCCCACTTCAATAGTATCAACCACCAGGTCTCTGGAAGCGTCGATAACAAATACGGTAGAGTCTAAACTTAACCCCCCGCCATTGGCTACAAATATCTTATTGTAGTAGGTATACATTTTCTCAGGGCCGGTACCTGCGTCAATTGTTTTTACGATTTGATTGTTATTTAAATCAATCACTTTAATCTGGCCTCCATTTCCCCATTGTGTCACATACGCTTTGTCATTGGTCACGGCTGTTATATACCTGGGTGACTCTAATCCGGTAATGGTAGACAGTTCTTTAAAGCTGTGTCTGTCAACTACTTCTATTTTGTTGGAGCCATTAACAACAATGTACGCTTTGTCATCTATTTTTGTTAAAGATTGAACAATGGTTCCCAGAGGTCTCTCGTTTACGGTCTGGAAAATATTATTGGAAACGGTATCTCCCTGATAAGAATAATAACTAATGGATCCTCCCGAAGTAGAATTTCCTTCGTTAACAATAAAAACTCCGTCGGAATAATCTCCTGAAGGAGGAGGATTATCATCTTTTTCGCATGAAGAAAGTGCTACTGTCATTGTCAGGCTTAATAAAGCCCATCCGATTAAATTTAATTTTTTCATAATTTTTTATTTATGGTTAAAGTTTAAGGATAATTGAATTGCATAATTTCTTAATGGCATTGGATACCAGGCCATAACCTGATATGTTTTATTCCAAAGATTATTCACGGAAAAGGTTAATTTTCCCTTAATGATGGGTGTGTTGATTTTTATTCCCAGATGTACGTTTCCCACAGTAAAAGCATCTACATATTGTTGATTATTTTCTGATGTATATCTCCTTCCGGTATAGGATTCGTTATATTTTAAGTCAAATATTTTATAGCTAGCTGAAATTCCCCAATGGTATTGATGTAAGGGGACATAAATCAGCTGTTTGTTATTTAGTGTATTGTTTGTTTCATTGGTTGTTCGGGTATAATTGTAACTGGCAGTAAAGCGCATATTGAGTTTGTTCATCGTGATTTGATAAACGAATGAACTTTCCACACCTCGCGACCATACTTCTTGAACGTTTTTGGGAGTCCATACAGAGTGATCGGGGACCCAGATAATCCAGTTATCAATATTACTGTTAAAAGCTGTAATATTTAACCGGAAATGATTTACAGAAAATTTCTGTTGTAATGTTAGTCCGATATCTTCGCTAAAACCTTTTTCAGGTTCCAGATCAGGATTGCCCCAGTTTCCCCAGTAGAGTTCGTTAAAAGTGGGAATCCGGTAATTTTTGGCAAAATTGGATGTTACGGTCATCCAATCAAAAATTTTGGCTTTAATTCCTAATGAGTATGTGATGGGAGTAGCAGAGTTATCGATAATTTCGTTTCGAAAACTAAGCGTTGACGAAAAGGTGTTTTTAAGGTTAAAAATTTTGTAAGAAGTAAAAAAAGAAATCCTGTTTCTGTATTTATCTCCTCCGTAGTTTTCCGAGGAAGCTGTTTCGTAAGTCTCATTTACTCCTAAATTAATTAAATGATTATTTCCCAGTTGAAATTTTTGTTCAATCTCAGCAATAAGTGAGTTTGTATGGTTGTTTGTGGTATCGTTAAACGTAGGATTTGTATATCTGTTTTTGCCGGTTAAATATGCTGTTCTGACAGTGGTTGTTGATTGTTCGCCAAGCCTTCTCCATCCGGCTGTAAGTCTTATGAGTTCATCTTTTTGTTCTTCCTCCCCGGGATTTACATTAAGCAAGGGAGAGGGTAGCTCGTTAAATGATTTTTGATACCATCCATTAAAGGATACCTCTTGACGGTGGTTGATTCTGTATTTTAACGATTGCAAAAGACCAAACCTCTGGTAGCTTGCATTGGCCAGGTTCTCGGTTTGCCGATTGATGGTAGCCATGTTTTTATATTCATAATCATTTTTTGAGGTATGTTTGAAAAAACGGGTAGAACTGCTAAACTTGCTATTGCTGTAATTGATATTGATGGCATTAAAAATATTTTGAAAGCTTCCGTATTTATGATTGGTATTGATTTCTAACCCTTTGTTGTAGGGAGTGTTTGAGTTAAGATGGATCGCACCGCCTAATGCACCGCTTCCGTATAATGCTCCCGAACCTCCTTGTTGAATGGCAATTTCATCAATAAAACTTATAGGAATGTGCGAAAGGTTTGTCATTCCGTTCATCGGATCCTGAAGATTAAACCCATTCCATAAAACGGCCGTATGATTGGCTCCGCTACCACGAGTCGAAGGGCTTGTTACCCCTCCGTTGCTATAGCTTTTGATGAAAATCTGACTGTGCATGGCCAATAATTCAGCTAACGATTGGGTTTTATATTCATCCATCAACACTTTTTCTATGGAAGATACCTTAAGCCCTGTAGAAAAATGATTTATCCGTTGTGCCGAAACTTGCACTTCTTTAAGGGCTATCGTGTCTGCAGGTATATCTTCATCAGGCTCTTCGGCAAATCCCTGTAAGGAAAATGCAAGAAAACAGCATACTATCAGTTTAAAAAATTTCATTAGTACAAATAATTAAATCAGGTTTATCGATTTAATCATTTATAACTAACAGGATATAAAGGGAATTTTTGTTGGTGTGGTTTAATACACCTTCGCTCTTTATCCGAAAGCTACAAATGCAAATGGTTTCTGGCAGGTCTTCTGACTTACTCCCTTTCTGCCGGCCTTCCCAATCGTACCGGAAAATAATCCGGGAACGAATTAGTGGCTTTTCAAGGGCAAAAAGTT
>JBNJFS010000310.1:0-3183 GCA_051747085.1 Bacteroidota bacterium | reverse complement strand
TCTCCATTAAGGCTTGCATAACCGTAATTCATAAAGTTGGCGCTAATATCTTTATCAAAACGAATCATTAGTTTATGCCAAATACGCCACATGGGCCTTCGTAAGGTGGTTGGAAATTCACAATACTTTTCTACAAAATTTTTCATGGCTTTATATTTTTATTTAATGGCAAGTTAAGGACGAAATACACCGAAAAAAAACAAATGGGTTGTATAGTACTATAAATGGTATTAATCGGATGTATTTGTGGCGAACCAACTATATCTTGTGGCGAATTACAGGTCTATTTTAGCGTTAAAAAAGCTTTTTTCAGTGGAATAACATATTGCCTTGAAACAGGAACCTTCTTATCTAATTCTTTGATTTTCAAACTATAACCACTGTAGTTCCGGGTTATCTTATCAATATAATTCACATTAACCAGACATGTACGATGACAACGGATAATATGTTTATATGAATCAAGTTGTGATTCAACATCCTTTAAGGTATTTCTGATCATTGATTTTTCAAGTGCATCATCTTTATAATGGTAAATTTCAATATAATTATCAGCAGATTGAATGATAACAATATTTATAGGCTGTAAAACTAATTTATCCGTTTTGTTTGATGACAAAATCCCGATTTCTTTTTCTTCTCTGCTTTGCTCAAATTCATTTAATTTTGAATAATAGGTGTCGTTTTGCTCTTTCAATAAGGCAATCATCCGTTCCTGGGATTTATTTTTATATAAGATAACGAGGATAATTACAGGAATAAGGCAGACTAAAGTCATTTTAAAAAGAATATATAATGAAAGAGTGTTTTTCCCAACAAACCGGATATAAAAGGCAAAAGCGGTAGCAGTTAAAAGAAGCAATAAAGCAGAAAGTATAAAGGGAGGGCCACTCTCCCACTCGCTTGATCTAAACCACCTGGGTAGAACCAAAGGTAAGCCCACTAATATTAAAACCGAAACAAAAAAGGTAATTCCTCCAAAACCTGCAACATAAAGCAGCCGGTTATTGTAATCGAGTGTTTCTAACGGAAATGGCTGAAAAAAGAGCACAAAGAAAAATACTCCAAAACTGATCATAAAAATTCGTCCCAGTTCGTCTTTAAAATAGGTTGGTATAGGTTTATCTGAATTCTCCAAAAAATATATATTTTTTTAATCTTTTTCAACAAATGAGAAAATCATATTTTTAATGATTTTTGCTAAAGATACATAAAGAAAGAGTTGAATGCAAAAGGATTGATTAAGTATCTTTATAAATTAATACGTAAAATTGATCTTTCAATGTTACTTATTAATCTACTTTCCTCCCAATACCATAACTAGATAATAAAAAAAATAAACCATCAAATCTTCTCTACTTTACAAGCGGTTAATTTAAATGCAGCTATTTTAGAAAAAGGGTCCAAATCGCTGCGTGTTAATCTATTTACCGACGATTCTGAATAGTGCCAGGGCATAAACAATTCACCCTCGGCTACATGGTCACTTGCTTTTAATACTGTTTCCAAAGCTCCCTGTTTAGAGGTTACCTTTACTTTTTGTCCATCTTTAAAATCAAATTTAACCACATCGCCCGGATTCATTAAAACATACGATTCATTGGCAAAATCGGTCAATGCCTTGCTCCTTCTAGACATGGTAGCAGTATGATAATGATAAAGAATACGCCCGCTATTCATAATAAAGGGAAACGCTTTACTGGTCTTTTCAGTTTGGGGTACATGCTCTACCGGATTTAATATTGCTTTTCCGTTGGGAGTATTAAACTTATCCAGGAACAGGGTGTCGGTTCCCGGATGATCTTTCTCCGGACAGGGCCATTGTATCCCTTCATGTTCAATTCTGTCATAGGATATCCCTGCCATCATAGGTGCTGCCTGTGCAATTTCGTCAAAAATATCCGAAGCATTTTGATAGTTCCCAATGTCGTATCCCATTCGCTCAGCGATTTTAACAATAATTTTCCAGTCTTCTTCGGCTTCTCCGGGCATTTCAACGGCCTTACGTACGCGTAAAACTCTCCGGTCGCTATTTACAAAGGTCCCATCCTTTTCAGCAAACGAAGAAGCAGGTAATATAACATCAGCAAAAGGAGTCGTTTCAGTATGAAAAATATCCTGAACCACTAAAAAGTCCAGTTTTTTTAAGGCTTGTTCCGTATGATTCAGGTCAGGATCGGTAACCATCGGATTCTCTCCCATGATAAACATCCCTTTTATTTTATCATCGTAAGCAGCATGCATTATCTCTACGGTTGTTAAACCCGGCTTTGCTGATAAATCTTTATAATGCACATTCCACAATTTAGCCATACGTTTCCTGTTACCTTCATCCGTAACCGGAATATAACCGGGATAAATAATTGGAGAACATCCTACATCGGTAGCGCCCTGTACATTATTTTGTCCCCGAGGGGGATCGATTCCGGCTCTTTCTTTTCCAATCTGTCCGGTAATCAACATCATATTAATTAGCGAGAATACATTGTTTGTGCCCGTAACCTGCTGACTCATTCCCATTCCGGTAGCAATCATAGATGTTTCGGAGGTTGCATACATACGTGCAGCAGCCGTCATCTTTTCTTTAGGAACAGAGGTTATCTCTTCGGTTTTTTCGGGCGTATACTTTTCAACCAGTTGTTTTAACTCATTAAAAGCATCCATTCCGCCATCTACTCTCTTTTTAATAAATTCTTCGTCTATTAAATCTTCCTTAATAATCACCCGAATCATGCCATTCAACAAGGCAATATCGGTTCCTAAACGGGGCTGTAGCCAGATATCTGCATATTTCACCAAAGGTGTCCATTTCGGATCGCAAACAATAAGTTTCTTCCCGGCATATATTCCGTTTTTCACATAAGTTGCCGTTACCGGATGTGTTTCAATCATATTATTTCCGGTAACAAACAAACAATCGGTAGTCGCAAAATCCTGAATAGAGTTACTTCCGGCTCCATCGCCAATGGATTTAAGCATGGCAGTAACTGTAGATGCATGGCACAAACGGGTACAATAATCGATATTATTGGTGCCAAAAACCATCCGTATAAATTTCTGAAACAGATAATTATCTTCATTGGTACATTTGGCAGATGAATATCCTGCCAATGCATCGTTTCCATATTTTTCCTTTATCCCGGTTAATTTTTGGGCGATTAAATCCAGTGCCTCATCCCAGCC
>JBNJFS010000309.1:0-3206 GCA_051747085.1 Bacteroidota bacterium | reverse complement strand
CTTGAATACTCACAGTACGTTTCTAAAGAGTCGTTAGCCCAGCAAGGTGGTTATGCTATGACCAACAAAGGGCCACAGCACGATGAAGCCTGGCTTATTTTTATGGATATGGTGAACAATCAGATTCCTACTTTCGAAGATAAAGCCGAAGCGCTTCATTATATGCCTATGTTCAGAACCTGGTTCGGATTACAGGGACTTTGTAAACTTTGCTGGAATGATGTAGTTCCTGAAAGTAACGCCGAAGCAGACGAGCCTCATAAAATTCCTGAACACGTAGACAACTATGTAGCTATATACGAAGGCGTAACAGGAAAACCTTTCGATAAAGATGAGCTAATTCGTCAGAGTGAACGGGTATATAACTTCCAGCGTATCTTTAATATCCGCAGAGGTTATGGTTTACGTAAACACGATGCCCAACCATATCGTGCAGCAGGACCTGTTACTGTTCAAGAGTACGAGTCAAGAGCTGAACGTTATGATAAACAGATGAAAGAGATTATCGGGGTAGACCCGGAAGGAAAAACCACCGAAGAAAAAATGGCCATAACCCGAAAATACAGAGAAGACAGATATGAACAATTATTGGATGCTGTATATAAGCGTCGTGGTTGGAATAATAACGGTGTACCTAAGATTGAGCATCTTAAAGAATTAGGTATGGACCTTCCCGAATTGATTGAAGTAATTAAGGATTTACAATAGTCTTGATTATAATGAGTTAATTATTGAGCTGATTCCCGAATTCGGGAATCAGCTTTTTTTGTTCAGTTTTAAACTGTTTTAAGTTAGAGCAGTCAAAAAAGCAGAATTTAAGGATTTGTTTAATGGGGATGAATAAAAACAGAAGTTAAACAAAACTAAAAAATACCCAAATATTGGTATTGGCTGGTAAAATGATTTACCCTATTTTTGCCGCAGGTAATGAAGATAAGAATCAAATATATAAAAAAGCTAATTGTTTCCTTCCTGTTTTTAAGCATTATGGGAGGGATTGTTGTTAATGCAACTTTTTTTATTCATACGCACCGTTCAGCTTGTGGTCAGGTTGTCTTTCATGCACATCCCTTTAACAAGACCAGTGAAGCTAAAGATCCAGATAAACAACATCAACACACGAAGATTGAATTACAGGTAATTCAGTCGTTAGATTATTTTGTCTTTGCTGATAGTAATGTGAATGACTTAAAGTCAACATTTTTTCTTATTTCCAAATATAATATTCCGGAATGTTTTATAAAATCATCCCATTTAAACAATCTTAAGAACTACAGAGCTCCTCCCTTTTTTATTTAATATTTTTTTAGACAAACGATTTTTAATTACAACCTGTTAAAGAGGATATTAAATTCTTCACCGTTGTAATAAGTTTTTACAACAAAAACTTTGCTACGAGCAAATTCCGAAATAAAACAACCAAAAAACGATTAAACAACCATCTTAATAATGAAAACAGTTTATCAATCAATACTAACCATAGGAATATTTTTCATTTTATTATCATCCACATATGCTCAGCGTACCGATGCTAACATCGTAGGCCATGTTGTTGATACCGACGGCGAGCACATTCCGTTTGCAACGGTAATTCTTAAAAATACAACCATCGGAACAGCCACTGATGAAACCGGACATTTTCAGCTTATCAATATGCCGGTTGGAAAATATAAAGTAAATGCTTCATCTATTGGGTATAAGGAAAAGGAGAAAGAAGTTGAATTACTTGAAGGAGAAACCATTGAATTAAAATTTATTTTACAAAAAGATGTAATGGGCCTGGAACAGGTTGTGGTAACTGCTGACCGAAACGGGAAACGACGAAAAGATGCATCAGTTATTGTAAACACCATAACACCCAAAGTTTTTGATGTTGCACAAACCATTACATTAAGCGACGGGCTCAATTACTGTCCCGGATTAAGAATGGAAAATAATTGTCAGAACTGTGGATTTACACAAGTGCGAATGAATGGAATGGAAGGACCTTATTCTCAGATTTTGATTAACAACCGTCCTATCTTTAGCGGATTAGCCGGAGTTTACGGTTTAGAGCTTATCCCATCATCTATTGTGGAAAGAATTGAAGTAGTTCGAGGTGGGGGGTCAGCTTTATATGGAAGTAATGCCATTGCCGGAACGATAAATTTAATTCTAAAAGATCCGGTGAATAATTCTTATGAAGCTTCAGCCCAGTCCGGATATACCGGTGTTGGTTTAAATGGATCGGGAGGCCCTGCATTAGATTATAGCGTAAACTTAAATACATCATTAGTGTCTTCGGATGGTAAAACAGGAATGACGCTCTACGGATTTCATCGGGATAAAGAACATTTTGATGCCAATGACGACGGTTTTTCTGAATTGTCAGAATTAAATAATATTACCCTTGGAACACGCTTGTTCCACCGTTTGGGATATAAAAATAAATTATATGTTGATTTTTTTACCATCAATGAAGACCGAAGAGGGGGTGATGGATTTGGAAAACCTTATCATGTATCTCAAATAACTGAAGCGGTTGAACATCAAATAACTTCGGGAGCGATAACCTTCGATCAGTTTATGCGTGAGGAGGATAAATTATCTTTATACCTATCGGGACAGTTGGTATATCGGGATTCTTATTATGGAGCAGACTCCTCTTTGAAAGATTATGGCGCCACCAAAGGATTTACGTATAATATGGGCACCCAATACGATGCTAAATTTGAAAATTCAAGTCTGATTTCCGGGATTGAGTATCGTGGAGAAACATTGGATGACCAGAAACTTGGCTATGCAGATTATGAAAATGCAGAGTTCGTTAGTGGCGAGTTGGTTGTTCCTCATAAGGGGAATACGATTGTTGCTGATCAAATATCAAATATTTACGGAGTATTTTCTCAATACGATCATCGTTTTGGTAAGTTAAATGCTTCTGTAGGCGCACGGTTTGACCATTATGCCATTGAAAACAAAGTGGATGGAACTTCTTCGTCCGGGAATGTTATTAGTCCGCGAATTACTCTAAAATATGATATTTTCAACTATCTTCAGGCACGGGCAAGTTACTCACAAGGTTATCGGGCACCTCAGGTTTTTGATGAAGATTTACACATTGAAACCTCTGGTTTCAGAAAAGTAATTCATGTCAATGATCCTGATTTAAAACAAGAAACCAGTCATAGCTATATGGCATCATTTGATTTTAATAAAATGATTGG
>JBNJFS010000308.1:0-3207 GCA_051747085.1 Bacteroidota bacterium | reverse complement strand
GATGGAATTAAATCTTTTAATGGAAAAGCTTTCCGGTTGTTATTGAAAGGAAAGATTAAAGAATTTATCCGGTATACCGATTTATATTTTTTACTTTCGGTATTTGTGGGGATGGTTGTAAGTGTAGTTACTTTGGCAAAACTTTTGGCTTTTTTGTTTGCGAATTATCCAATTTATATTTGGGCTTTCTTTTTTGGTCTTATCCTTGCTTCTGTCTATTATGTAGGTAAAACCATCAATCGATGGAATATGAGTGTAGTTGTTACATTTATTTTAGGTACTGCTGTTGCATTCTCCGTAACATTTTTAACTCCGGCGACACAAAATGATTCATTTTTTTATCTGGTTATTTGCGGAGTAGTTGCTATTTGCAGTATGATTTTACCCGGATTATCAGGATCGTTTATTTTGATTTTGATGGGAAATTACGAACTGGTAATGATTACTGCAGTAAATGAGATGAACCTGAATATACTTTTCCCGGTTATATTAGGCGCAGTGTTTGGACTGGTTGCTTTTTCACATATCTTATCATGGATTTATAAAAAATTTAAAAATCAAACCATAGCCCTTTTAACAGGGTTTATAATGGGTTCACTGAGTATATTATGGCCCTGGAAAAATGAAATTTACAGGGTTAACCAAGCCGGAGATTTTATCTTGAATAATGGAGAAAAAATTATTCAACGATATGTTCCTTATATACCGGAATCCCTTAATGCAGAGGTGATAACAGCTGTTGGTTTCATGATTATCGGGATATTGTCTATTGCTTTAATCGAGAAATTTGCACAAGTAAAAAAATAATACCATGAGAACTTTCGGTCTAATTGGTAAAAAACTTGCTCACTCTTTTTCTCCACAATATTTTCGGCAAAAATTTAGCAATGAAAAAATAAATGATGCAAAATACCAATTATATCCATTAGATAATATTCATGAATTTCATTTACTGATAAAAAATAATCCGGATATTGCTGGATTAAATGTAACCATTCCTTATAAAACAGATATTATTCCTTTATTAGATAGTCTTTCTCATGCGGCAAAAGAAATTGGGGCCGTAAATACCATAAAAATCGAATCTTCAGGTACTGGTTTACAATTGATTGGTTATAATACCGATTATTTGGGATTTACTGAATCGATAAAACCGCATTTAAAATCAGATCATATTAAAGCATTGGTTTTAGGTACAGGTGGGAGTTCAAAAGCTGTACAATTTGGACTTAAACAGTTAAATATTGATTTTCTAATGGTTTCGAGAAATCCTCAAAATGAAAATCAAATGAATTATTCAATGCTTTCCAAAGAGATATTGAATGAATATAAAATTATAATTAATACTACTCCCTTGGGAATGTTTCCTGATGTTGAACAAAAACCGGATATTGATTATTCATTTTTAACCCCTCAGCATTTATTATACGATTTAATTTATAATCCCGACAAAACAATGTTTCTTAAGGAGGGTGAAAAAAATGGATGTCAAATAAAGAACGGATTGGAAATGTTACAGATTCAAGCTGAATATTCATGGAAAATCTGGAATAATAATTTTTGATGCATTTTTCTACTGAACTGAAAAATTGCTATGTAACACATTTTTATATGACATTATTCATAGGTTTTTTACGGGTAGAAAGACAATTTTGTGTAACTTTAGATGCAGAAAATTAATAACGTAAAATACTGATATACAATGAATTTATTAGAAAAAATTAAAGAAAGTGCACAAAAGCACCAAAAACGTATTGTTCTTCCCGAATCATTAGAAGAAAGAACATTGAAAGCTGCAGATATTATTCTTGAAGAAAAGATTGCTCAGGTAATTCTAACCGGAAATCCGGAGCAAATAAAAGCCGAGGCGGAAAAGTTTCAACTGAAGAATCTTGATAAAGCAACTATTATTGACCCAAAAAATCATGAAAAAAAGGAGCAATATATTGATTTATTGGTTGAGTTACGTAAGAAAAAAGGGTTAACCCGCGAAGAAGCCGCTAAGCTTGTTGAAGATCCGTTATATCTGGCCACATTAATGATTAAAAGCGGCGATGCCGACGGAGAGGTTGCCGGAGCAGAGAATGCTACAGGAGATGTATTACGCCCCGCATTTCAGGTTGTTAAAACAAAACCGGGAATTAGTGTTGTTTCAGGAGCCTTTTTAATGATTTTAAAAGATAAAGAATTTGGAGAAGACGGGTTACTTGTTTTTGCCGATTGTGCTGTACATCCCAATCCAACCGATAAGGAGTTAGCAGAGATTGCCGTAGCAACAGGAGAAACAACAAGAGCTATTGCCGGTTTCGAACCTCGAATTGCCATGCTAAGCTTTTCAACCAAAGGTAGTGCAAAACACGAAATGGTTGATAAAGTGGTAAATGCAACAAAAATAGCCAAAGAAATGGATCCATCGCTAAAAATTGATGGCGAATTACAAGCAGATGCTGCTATCATCGAAGCGATAGGAAAGAAGAAAGCTCCCGAAAGTGAAATTGCAGGAAAAGCAAACGTATTGGTATTTCCAACACTCGAAACCGGAAATATTACCTATAAACTGGTACAACGTTTAGCTCATGCCGAAGCGGTTGGACCGGTATTACAAGGAATGGCTGCACCTATCAATGATTTATCCCGGGGATGTTCAGTAAGTGATATTGTTAACTTAGTTGCTATTACAGCAAATCAGGCTGCAGGAAATTAATTTTTGTATCAAAATATAAAACGCGATTAAAAAATGAAAATATTAGTTTTAAACTGTGGAAGTTCATCCATAAAGTATCAATTGTTAAAAATGACCAACAACGAAAGCGGAGATTTGTTGGCTAAAGGAATTGTAGAACGAATTGGTATCGAAAATGGTGAACTGAAACATAAAACCCATGATGATAAGAAGTTAAATATGACGGCCGATATTCCTGATCATACCAGAGGGATTGATATTATTTTAGAAGCTTTGCTGTCATTGGAACATGGTGTTATTCAGTCTGTAGATGAGATTAAAGCTGTCGGACACAGAGTAGCACACGGAGGGCAGTATTTTAGCGAAAGTGCCTTAGTGACGGAAGAAGTGAAAGAAAGAATTGAAGAGTGTATTGAACTGGCACCATTACATAACCCGGCAAATTTAAAAGGGATTCTGGCTATGGAAAAACTGTTGCCTGAAGTGCCCCAGGTCGTTGTTTTCGATACCTCATTCCACCAAAC
>JBNJFS010000307.1:0-3214 GCA_051747085.1 Bacteroidota bacterium | reverse complement strand
GAATTAATCGAAAACAAAGAAAAATGGCAAATCCTATGACGCTTCAAAACGATAAAGACCTGTTTGAAAAAGCTGTAAGGGAGACGGCTGATAACCTGACTATCAGGCGTAATAATTTTATTACGACTGTAGACCAGACAGTTACCGTGAACGTCATAATACTTTACAATATAATCCTCTCCCTCAACAAAATCATGTTGCTTGATACGGTTTATTATCCAATTACCAAACCGTTGCTCACTCCCCAACGCACGATGCAATTCTCTTGCATTAAGCTTCTGATTGTTATGTTTTTGGAATTAGATTCATTCCAGTTTTGCGGATGGAAGGTAATACTTCATAAGTAACCCACCGTTTAAACTTTTTTAGATTCTGGCTTCCTACTCCGTAGCACAAGCGAATAAAGGCCGGGTTCGTTTACAACACTCATTTGTTGTTTTCCTCCGGGGGTGTCCATACTATGGACGCCCTTTTCATCATCGTCCAATAATACTATTGATGATCTCGGATTTCCTAACTCTAAAATATTACAAACATCACTTGCAACAAACCATGGGTTATTATCTTCATCAATTATTACCCGTACTTGATTTTCCCCGAAAATACTTCCCTTCTACCTTAATAAAATATTCTCTGACCTGCCTGTACTTTCATTGTTTTCAACCATGAAAATTTCCTTGGCTGTGTCAATGGTTAAACCGTATTCAATCCTTCTTGCCGCACCAGATCGGCCATTCCCACGCTCAATAATTTTATTGAACGTGACATAATCTTGACCTTCAATGAATTCGTATTTTTTAATAGGCTTCTTCTCCTGCCTTTACTAACTTCTGATTGTTGTATTTGCTTCTCTGTGTACACCTATTCCTTCACACATCTGACAGAAAAGCCAATATTTTTATCATTAAAATAGCCGATGAAAAAACCACTATTATTGCGTAGGCGAACCCTATAGGCGCTTTCGGCATCTTTAGGCGTTGCAGCCCAGGCTGTCCACATGTGGCCAAGGTTAACAAACCCTCCATAAGTAGGGCGGTCACCAGCCGGAAGCACATTGAAGCTGAACTTATCTATTCCAGGATCATTTTCGTCTGAATTCCAACGAGAATGTTCGGATGTAGCACAATCACCATCGAGCGGGGAATCAACCAGGCGGCATGATTTTAAGGCAGCTGACAGTTAATTTTTAAAGGCCTGACCCAACCATTGGGACAGTTAGCTTTTATCAACTAATAATGCTATATGCTGAAGGAAAGAAAGTTCAATTAAAAATACTGTGGGTATTGCAAAAATTTTTAACTTTTATTATCTTGTATCCTACATAAAATTAATTAATTATATAGTATGAACACGAAAAGCAGACATAAACCCGGGCTTCACTTAGCCGCAATTTTACTGTTAATTTTTGTTGTAGGATGTGAAACAGATGATTCAGTAGATCCAGATTTTGAAGAAGGAAGCGGAACGATAAGCGACCCCTTTTTAATTGAAACGGCAGAAGATTTGAACAACGTAAGAGAATGGCCGGATAAACACTACAAACAGGTAGCAGATATCGATTTAAACGATTTTGCTGATGGATCGGGATGGGAACCTATAGAGGATGAAACAGGAAATTATAAAAACTATTCCACTCCGGTCGCCGGAATGGGAGATATGCTTGAGCTATGCAGTAAAAAGGGGTAGATTTTAAAGGTTGTCTAATGTAGAGGCAAATCTCTCAAGTTCAGGTAGGATCCATATAGAATACCATTGCCAATCAGACCGATATAAGTCCCGTGTTCTATGCAGCCAATACTCAATCCGGGTGCATGGGCACAGGATATTGGGAAACTTTTATTAAATTATTTTGGACAGAAATGTTTTTTCTGTATATTAGCCAATATTAAACTTTAAAATTACTGTATATGAGTGACGAAAGATTTAATATTTTCAAACTTTATGAAAACTCAAAGAAAACTCTTTTACATCCGGAAGAGTATTTTGCATCTATGAAGACTCAGGGTGGGTTAGGCGAACCCATCATTAAAGCATTAATGTATGGTGTGATAGCTGGCATTTTTGTTCTTATCTGGAATATATTTAATTTAACCGGGGTTTCAACGGGCTTTTTAGGTGGTGCAGGTATTGCAGGATTTTTTGGTGCCATTATTAGTGCTGTAATCGGTGTTTTCATTGGGGGAGTGATCATTCTGATCATATCTGCCATATGCAATGGTAATACTGATTTTGAACCCAATCTGCGGGTTGCTGCTGCAACCATGGTTCTTTTCCCCATCAATGCATTTCTGGGATTTTTCGGTGGCATCAGCTATTTCCTTGGAGCGATCATTAGCCTGGCAGTCAGCCTTTATGGAGTATACCTTATTTATATTGCAGTTACAGTAACCTTACAGGGGCAAACCAAAACTGCCAGAACCGTTGCTTATGTTCTTGGAGCCATATTGATATTATTTCAGATCGTATAAAAGAGAGGGTCTAAACTTTGTTAAGTCTTTCCACTCTTTTTAGGGACAATAATAACACTTTCAGCGGAACAAAATATCCTTGGCTAAACAATCTAGAGTTAAATTTTTAGAGTGCCTCTTATTCATAAAAAATACGGGAAGTATTTTTCCGTAAATATCTATTTGAAAGAAAATTAAGTAGTCTTTTCTCTCAATGTTTTTATGGCCTCATGAACCACGTTTCTTAACGACTGAATTTTCAAACCCATGGTTTTGGCTATTTCCGTATATTCAATATGGAGGTAAAATCTTTTCTGCCAGGTTTTATTGTATATTATATGTGAGTTATTTTTTCATTGTAAGTGGCTGCAAGATGGGGGTAGTCAAATAGATCCTTACCAAGTATAACGTACACCTAATGATGCTACCAAACCCAAACTTGACTCATTACCAAATACACCCCACATAGGCCGGGCATCTATACTTATCAGAATGGGAAGGTCCAATTGGTTAAAATCATATTCCAAACCAGTCTGGCCTCCTATGCCAACATTGATATAATCCTCAGAATTGTAGTAACTTGCACCTGGTCCAATATACCAATTTAACCCTCCAACAATATTCCAGTTCCAATGATAAATAACAGCAAGAAACATTCTGTTATAAATACCAGCCATAAACATTCTGTGTTGATGTGATCTGGTACCAAAACTTAAATCCAGTTCCAATCTGTTTACATCGCTAATTCCATGTTGGTAAGAAATTTC
>JBNJFS010000306.1:0-3240 GCA_051747085.1 Bacteroidota bacterium | reverse complement strand
GCATGATAAATCTTGAGGAGTATTAATATTAAAGAATGATTTTCGGTTTTCTTCAGTGTCTTCTAAATTATGATATCGAATATTTAACCCGCTTATAAAGCTTTCGATAGAGTAATCATGTGCAGTTTTTAAATATTTATCTAATGGGTTAAGTACTCTGGTATTGTAAATAGAATGTAACGGTTCCTTAAAATCATTAATGCGAGGAATAGCTGCATCACAACGACGTTTGTGATAAAATTGGATATGACTTTTAACCAGTTTACTTGAAATGCATGGCATATCGCTTGCAAATACAAACACCGAATCATTTTTAGCGACTTTCATGGCTGCATGTATTCCCCCCAGGGGACCAACATTTTTAATTTCATCGGGAACCAACGTATAGTGACTAAATCCTTTAAACTGCTCAGGGGTATTGGTAACAATAATAATATCGTCGAATATTTCGTGTAAAATTTTAATAGTACGTGTAATAATCCGTACCCCGCTTATTTGAATATTCGCTTTGGTTTTCCCTTGAAAACGTTTGTTGGCACCACCAGCTAAAATTACCGCCGATACATTGTGTTGTTCCTTTTTAATTGTCATAACGCTTGTTTTTAGTCAAACAATTGTTAATTAAATGAACTACTTATTACACTTAATAAGCAAATTGTAAGAGATTAGGTTGAGTTTAACAGATAAACTCTGCAACCAAATTTAAAAAAAAATTAAACAAACCTTGTGAATTTAATTTCTCCAACATTTATACTGTTGTTTTTTGTTAAATATGAATCAATTAGACACATTTTTCCTTTCTATTTTATTTTAAGTCTAAATAAGAATAACGGTGTTTTAATGCATATTTAACTACAAATCAATATATAACAAACCAATATTTTCGAGACAACAAATTAAACAATTGTTATTCAGTCGTATAAAAGATTCGTTTACAATCCGATCTCATCGGAAATTTCTTTCATGGCATTTAATGAGATCTCAACAAACTCATTCAAAGGGATTCCAATCTCCTCGCACTCCATGATAATTTCTCTGCTTACAGAAGCAGCAAATGCACTTTGTTTCATGCGCTTGGTTACCGATTTTGGTTTTACATCCTTTATTCTTTTATCGGGATAAACCAACGCGGTTGCATAAATAAGCCCGGTAATTGTTTCTCCGGCGGCCAGCGCATGGTGAAATTCCGTTTCGCGCTTCAATCCGGTAGCTTCTTCGTTATGCATTTTTATAGCATCAATAACATCTTCTTCCAGCCCTTCATCTTTTAATAACTCATAAGCAACCAATCCATGTTTTTTAGGATCTGCATTCGTTATTTCTGTATCAATATCATGCAATAAACCGGTTATACCCCATTTTTCTTCATCACGTCCAAGCCTCTTTGCTAATGCTCTCATAACGGCTTCGGAAGCAAAACAATGGTAAAGCATTTTCTCGTTTCGTACATACTTTCTTAGTAATTTTTCTGCTTGATCTCGATCCATAAAGTGTAAGTTTTTTTAGGTTTAGGTAATTTCATTAATGTGCATCAATTCCATGCAACATATAAAAAAGATGGTGTAATGTTTTTAAAATCTCTGTCATATATTCATTTACCGCTTTTACGCTACCAGGCAAGGTATAAACCAAACTATTTCCCATAACTCCTGCAATTCCACGACTTAATAATGCGTTTGGTTTCTCCACACCATATTTCATTCGTATCATTTCCATTACCCCCGAAATTTCCTTATCCAGCATCGGCTGAACTGTGTCTACTGTAATGTCTCGTTTTCCGATCCCTGTTCCGCCGGTAGTAATTATTAGGTCAATATTGTCTTTCTTTGCTTTTGTTAAGATTTGTGAAAGTTCTTTGCTGCTGTCAGGAATTACCATTCTTTCGGTCTGATATCTTACACCCTTTTTGTTAAAATAGGAATTTAGAAATTCAATAACTTTGGGTCCGCTTCGGTCTTCATACTCTCCGGCACTTGCACGATCACTTAATGTAATTACCAGCGCATGATATACTTTCGGAAGAACCTCAATCGTATCATTGGATCTTATGCTTCCTGTTTTTTTTACTCTGCAAAATACTCCAACATGAGGCATTACATAATTTCCCAGTTCGCGAAACTGGTCGTGAAAAGGTTTTCCAACCTGGGTAACTTCTAAAATTGCGTCGCCGATTTTTAGCAGGTCAAATGTTTGAAAATCGATATCGTGTAATCCTTCTGCCGTAATATTTTCGGCAAACTCACCAAATTGAGTATCCCGGGCTTCGGTAATATTTTTAAAACGATGGATATGCGATTGATCAATAATACTAACCTGTCGGTTCCAATGTCCGGCATGAACATCACCCTGTATTCCCTTTTCGGTAAGTATTAATTCTGAAACAGGTTTTTTTACTCCCCGTTCAGCCGATAAATTTACAGATAGTACTTTTCCTTTAGTCATATTTTATGTTGTTGGAATATGAATAATTTCATCACCCGGTTTAATTTTTCCCGGATGAATTACTTTAGCAAAAATCCCTTCTTTAGGCATAACGCATTTCCCTACCTGGGTGAAAATTGCACAACCATCACCATGGCATTTCTTACCAATCTGGGTAACCTCCATTTCAACATCAGCAATTTTTAACCTGTCGCCGGGTTTCATCGTGAACAATGTAATCCCTTCGGTAGTAATATTTTCGGCAAATTCGCCAAAATCAAGTTTTCGCCCTAACACCTCTTCGAACTTATCAATACTTTCTTTGGCAAGCAAGCTTACCTGTCTGTGCCAATCGCCAGCATGGGCATCTTTTTCAACACCCTGGTCATTAATCAAAATTTCTGTTACCGGCTTTTTAATGACTCCCTTTTTTTCGGATATATTAACCGAAACCACTTTAGCTACTGTCATTCCCTTCTCTTTATTAATATTTTTTAACACAACAAAAGTAATAAAATATCATCTCTTTACCTATCATCTTCATCCTGTCAAATATCATAAAGATGATTTAAAATAGTATTTTTGCGTTTGTATGGATAACAACAAAAATCAATATAAGTTTACCGAAGGAGAAAAGCACCTATTCACTATCACAGGCTTTACCGAGATTCCAGGTACTGATGAGTCCTATTATATTCTAAAAAACCCCTTTGGGGGTAAACATCTTTTAAAAGCTAATCATTATAAACATTATCAACTTAACAAAGGACAGGTAATAAAATGTAAAATTGATAAAATTAATTGTAGCGGGAAAATTTT
>JBNJFS010000305.1:0-3270 GCA_051747085.1 Bacteroidota bacterium | reverse complement strand
TTACATGCTCTTAGCCAACTACCTTACCAAATCAACGGATATTGGAGCCCTGGGATTAAGCCAATCGGAAAAAGGACTGATTATGGGTGTTGGAACAGCCGTCTTATATTTTCTTCCTTTAATTACAGGGGCTATTGCCGACCGATATGGATACAAAAAAGTTCTGTTTATTGCCTTTCTCATTTACATTACCGGTTTTATAGCCATGCCGCATTGTCGTTCTTTTGCATCATTTTTTGCTATTTTTCTTTATGTAGCCATAGGCGGCTCATTATTTAAACCGATAATTTCCGCTACCGTTTCCAAAACCACCGATGATGAAACATCCTCCATAGGCTTTGGTATATTTTACATGATGGTAAATATCGGTGCTTTTGTGGGCCCTCTGTTTGCTCTACATTTTAGTAAAGTTTCTTACGACCAGGTATTTTATCTAAGTGCTATATTTATTGCCGTAAACTTCCCTATTCTTTATTTTTTCAAAGAGCCGGGAAGAGAAAAATCCGATATCCCTTTTGGTCAATCATTAAAAATAATTTTTTATAACATATGGGTTGCCCTAAAAGATTATAAGTTGGTTTTGTTTCTGATTATTGTTGCCGGATTTTGGTCCATGTACTACCAATTATTTTACACCTTGCCCGTTTTCATCGACCAGTGGGTTGATACACGTATTTTATTTAATTTTATTCAGGATGTATGGCCATGGCTGGCTGAGAAAATAGGTTCCGAAGGAGGAACTATTAAGGCGGAATATATTACCAATATTGATGCGCTGTATATTATTATCTTTCAAATTGTGGTATCTACGCTGATTATGAAATGGAAGCCGCTAAGCTCAATGATCTCGGGATTTTTGGTTTGTGGTATTGGCATGTCACTCACCCTGTTAACCAACGACCCGTTTTTTATCATTGGCGCCATATTCATTTTTGGCGTTGGCGAAATGGCTGGTTCGCCCAAGGTTACCGAGTATATTGGAAAAATTGCCCCAAGAGACAAGGTAGCCTTATATATGGGAACATCTTTTTTACCGGTTACCCTGGGGAACTTTCTGGCCGGATATATCTCAGGTGGCGTTTATGGTAAGATGTCTGATAAGATAAACTTACTACAACAAGAGGTTGCTAAAAGAAATCTTGATATTCCTGAAATTTCTGATACCTTTTCACAAACGGATTATTATAATCGTGCCGCTGATTTAATGAACATGAATCATTATGAGCTCACTCAATTTTTATGGGAAAATTACCAGCCAAACAAAATCTGGATTGTATTGCTTGGTATTGGTATCGGCGCTTCGTTCTTACTGTTTTTATATGACCGCTTACTAATTCGCAGAACAGCA
Organism: Bacteroidota bacterium; assembly: GCA_051747085.1. Lineage (GTDB taxonomy): Bacteria > Bacteroidota > Bacteroidia > Bacteroidales > UBA12077 > UBA12077. Next base: position 1,922 of record JBNJFS010000305.1, on the reverse strand, counting down.
AGAAAAGAAAAACCGGTTACCCCGTAACACCCTTTGGTTAACCGGTATAGCGCATCGCTTCGATAATTTTTTCCTCTTTCGTAACGGAACCTCCGGATATATTTTCGGCCGTTTCGATTAATGCCAGGTGCGAATATGCCTGGGGAAAGTTACCCAGCAAACGCTTGGTTTCAAAATCAATATCCTCGCTAAACAGTCCCAAATGATTGCTGTACGAAAGCAGTTGTTTAAAAAGTTTTTCTGCTTCTTCCTTTTCGCCAATTTTATGCAAACTATTAATCAGCCAGAAAGTACAAATGGTAAATGATGATGAAGGCTTCCCAAAATCATCTTTATTCTTATACCGATACATCAATCCGTTGCGACATAACTTTTTACGGGAAACTTTCACGGTGCTCACATATTTTGGATCTTTAGCATCGATAAAACCATAGGGTTCCATGAGCAGCGTTGAAGCATCCAGATCGGTAGATTCGTATGACTGGGTAAAAGCACCAATCTCTTCATTCCAGGCGTTTTCAAGAATATTATTTTTAATCTCATCGCTTAGTTCACGCCATTCATCCACATATTCCTTCATATTTATCAAACGTGCTATTTTTATGGCACGGTCAACCGCCACCCAGCAAAGCACTTTTGAAAAAGTAAAATGCCGGTGCTCGGTTCGTATCTCCCAAATACCACGGTCGGGTTTTTCCCAGTTATCTTTTACAATTTTAACGATACTCCGTATGATAGTCCATAGCTCTTCACTATTTTGCATCGATGTATCGTAAATACTAAAATGCTGGTAAATAACATCTACCAAAATACCGTAAATATCGTTCTGCTTTTGACGGTATGCATCATTCCCCACTCGTACAGGTGCCGAATGTTCGTACCCTGCTAAATGATCCAGAATAGTTTCCGTTAATTTCTTTTCCCGGTTGATGCCATACATAATCTGGATTTTCTCATCCTTATCGGGAATAATATCAATCACAAAATCGAGATACCTGCGTGCTACATTATAATGTCCCAAACTGGTCATTACTTTTATTACCATGGACGCATCGCGAATCCAGCAAAAACGGTAGTCCCAGTTTCTGATTTCACCCAGTGTTTCAGGCAACGAAGTGGTAACCGCCGCTAAAACAGCGCCTGTTTTATTGTAACTTAGCATTTTTAAAACAAGGGCACTTCGTAATATCTCATCATTATATTTTTTATACCTTTTGGTGCGTTCCGACCAGTTCATCCAATAAACTTTGGTTCGCTCCAGTTTTAAATAAGCCCGTTCAACATTTTGATCCAGAATTTTCTGGTTATAACTTAACAAAAAATAACCATCATCAGTAAGGGTTATCTCCTGCTGATTTATAATCGTTTCAAAATCAAAACTTGAATACAGATACACCGAGTTATAATTCCCTTTTTTCGTATAGCTTTTGATATATTTTTTATTGAAGATGGTTTGGGTAGTATATTTAGCATACTCCAGCTTAGGATCGTATTTTACCTTAAATACCGGCTTCCCCGAAATGTATTTGATAAACCGAACAATATCGGGTGGAGCATAATAACCGTTTTCCTCACTTTGGTAACGAGGCATAAAATCTACCACCTCGAAACAGTCGTTTCCCCGCTGAAATTTTGTAACCAGAATATTGGTTTTATAAATATAGGATTGAGTGATTTCATAGTCATCATCAACCACAATCTCAAAACTGCCACCAATATCTTTATCTAAGATTTTGGCAAATACCGAGCTAGAGTCAAACTCAGGCAAACAGCACCAATCCATAGAACCATACTTAGATACCAAAGCTGCACTCTTGCAATTCCCAATAACTCCGTAATCCAAATTATCCATACAGTAAACGATTTAACTTTTTAATTGTATCACAAAATTCTAACAAATAATTTGATTTTTAATAAAAAAA
>JBNJFS010000304.1:0-3276 GCA_051747085.1 Bacteroidota bacterium | reverse complement strand
TATTTTTTTATTTTCTTCAAGCAGTTTTTCCTAAAACATCAGCAAAATTCATTTGAAACAAGAAATGAAATGTTTGTCAGTCAATAAAAATTTTGTTTGTTGATAAAATAAACATATTTATATATGTTAATAGGATATTTTTAATAACTTGCTGCCGGCAAATAATAATTAAAAGTTTGCTCAAAAAGGTTACCATAATAAAAACACAAACACGCTGGTAATTATATTAAACAAGGGTTCATTATTAACGCTAACGACTTATGAAAGAAAAAAATCTAACCGACGTTACATTAATTGGATCAGGAATTATGAGTGCCACATTAGGAATACTCATTAAAAAATTAATGCCCGGGGCAAAAATTACACTTTACGAAAAGTTAAACCGGATTGCCGGCGAAAGTACTTATTCGTGGAATAATGCAGGAACCGGACATTCTGCTTTTTGTGAATTGAATTATACTCCCGAGCAACCCGACGGTTCAATAAAAATTGAAAAGGCACTTGATATTGCTTCTGCTTTTGAAGTTTCGAAACAGTTTTGGGCATATCTTAAAAAACAGAATGATTTGGGCGACCATCATACTTTTATTAAAGCAGTTCCGCACATGAGTTTTGTTTGGGGTGATGATAATATTGCTTTTTTACAGAAAAGAATTGAGCGGCTAACAAAATATGCACTGTTTGAAGATATGGAATTTTCAGAAGATTTTGATGAGATTGCATCGTGGGCACCGCTTATGATGAAGAGCAGGAAAAGAAACGAAAGAATTGGCGCTACCCGGATGAAGATTGGAACAGATGTAAATTTTGATGTTCTAACCAAAGGAATGATCCATTACCTGAATGGCACGAGCGATGTGAATATCCATTTGCAACATGAGGTAAAGAATTTAACCCAACAAACCGATGGCAGCTGGAAGGTTGAAATTAAAGATCATAGTACCGGAAAAAATAAAACCAGCTACAGTAAATTTGTTTTTATAGGTGCTGGAGGAGGAGCATTGCCATTACTACAAAAATCAGGCATACAAGAAAGTAAAGGATATGGAGGATTTCCGGTTAGCGGTATGTTTTTACGATGTAAAAACCCCAATATTATCAAACAACATCATGCCAAGGTCTATGGAAAGGCAGCAGAAGGTTCACCACCCATGTCGATGCCGCATATGGATAAACGAAGAATTGACGGGCAAGAATCTTTGCTTTTTGGCCCTTATGCCGGATTCTCAACTAAATTCCTGAAAAGCGGTTCTTATCTTGATTTAATCGGGTCGGTTAAAGGGCATAATATAAAGCCAATGATGGCCGTAGCTAAAAATAATTTAGGATTGATAAAATACCTGGTAAAACAAGCGGTAATGACACGCCGGGCGCGGTTTAAAATTTTGAAAACCTATTTCCCGGATGCCAAATTCGAAGACTGGGAATTATATACTGCTGGCCAGCGGGTACAGATCATGAAAAAAGATGAAAAAGACGGGGGCATATTAAAACTGGGTACCGAAATTATTAGCTCCTCGGACGGAACACTGACAGCGCTTTTGGGCGCATCTCCGGGAGCATCAACATCGGTTTCCATTATGCTCGATGTGCTTGGAAAGAGCTTCTCTCAAAAAATGAATACAAAAGAGTGGAAAGAGAAGCTTTCAGAAATGATTCCCTCATATGGAAAATCTTTAATGGATGATCATGAGCTTTGCAGGGAGATGAGGAATAGTACATCCGAAGCGCTTAACCTGAGTCTTCATGATCAATATGTAGAAGCCATATCCTGATTAATGCACGATGGATTGTTTTATCCTGCATAGCCCATCGTAATGTAGAAAAATATATTTACAGGTACGATTGGGATAGCTATTGCAATGGATTAATTAACCGGCAATAATTTAACAATAAAACCGGGTTTTTCTGCTGCAACGTATATATAGCCATCGGGGCTTACTTCTACATTTCTTACCCTGCCTATGCCTTCGAGTAGTCTTTCCTGCGCTGTAACTTTATTTCCGTCCAGTTCAATGCGCTCAACATATTTTGCACGTAACGCGCCGACCAGAATATTATTTTTCCATTCCGGGTAACGATCGCTGTCAACAAATGTCATTCCGCAGGGCGCAATGGAAGGATCCCAGTAAATGACGGGTTGCTCCATACCTTTTTTGTGGGTAATGTCGGTTAAAGTGGTGCCATTGTAATTAATTCCGTAAGAAATTACAGGCCAGCCATAATTTACTCCAGCCTTTATCAGGTTTAGTTCATCGCCCCCTTTTGGGCCATGTTCGGTAATCCATATTTCTCCTGTTTCGGGGTGCATGGAGGTTCCTTGCGGATTTCTGTGGCCGTATGAATATATCGAAGGCATAGCTCCTTCGGTATCAACAAATGGATTGTCGTCAGGAATAGAACCGTCATCATGGATACGATGTATTTTGCCGTTATGATTTTCAAGCGTTTGCGGGTTCACGTCCCTTTCGCCGCGGTCGCCAATGCCAAACCACAAATATCCATCTTTATCAAATTGTAATTTACAGCCCCAGTGATATGTCTTTCGAGAATCCGGTTTGCCATCAAAAATCTGCTCCTGATCTACCAGCGTATTACCTGATATCCGTGCACGCATAATGGATGTGTTACCTGCCTTTTTATTTTCTTTGGAAGGTTCGGAGTATGCAAAATAGAGCCAGCCATTCTGTTCATATTGCGGATGCAGGCGGAGATCTAATAATCCACCCTGATTTACAGCTAAAATATCGGGTAACCCTTCCATTTTTGTGAGTTTACCATTACTAAACCGGTATAAAATACCCGACCGCTCGGAAATTAACATATCACCGTCAGGTAAAAACTCCATTCCCCATGGAACATTCAGGCCATCTACGATGGTATCGATAATAAATTTTTGCTTTTCTGATTGTACAACTCGTTTGGTCGAAAATGCAGGTTTTCGTTTAGTGTGATCTTTAGGAACTTCAGACCGGATATATTTTGCAAGTGCACGTATCTCTTCATCGGTAAAAGCATCCTGAAAAGCCGGCATTCCCATTTCTTCCAGCCCAAACTTAATGCTTTTGAAAGCAGCATCATCCGTACGGGCATCCATCCATTCACTTTGGTCAAATCTTTCCAGATTTTCGCCATGGCAACCGGCACAGTAGTTAAGGTACTGCTCCCTGACTTCGGGAATACTACGATTATTCATTGCTGATGCTTTTTCCGGGTTGGTATAACCGGACCTAATCCATGAATAAAGAGCAATGCTAACGATAATTAGAATAAAAA
>JBNJFS010000303.1:0-3284 GCA_051747085.1 Bacteroidota bacterium | reverse complement strand
TAGTGCTTACGGGAGTTTTAATTTTAAGTTACTAACCTCTTTCTCCAGTCTTTCGTTATCTTTTTGTTCATACCGGGGAGGAGCATAACTCTTTGCCTCGGTTAACGCGTTATCCAGATTAAAATTCTGCTGAGTAGCGGAGTAAAAATATCCTTTTTGTTTTAAATAGGCAGCTAAGTATTCCTGTTCGGTTTGTCCGGGAGTAGGAACAAGAACAGCCTGTGCCCCGGCAACATATAAGTCCATAATGGAAGAATATCCGGCTCTGCAGACAACTATTCCGGATTGTTTAATGAGATGAAATAACGGCTCTGAATGTACCATCCCAAAAACATCTGTACTCCTTTTTATCTCTTCCCTCTGCTCCACCCCCCGAACAATCGCAACCTTTATATTTTTATCATCTGCCTGCTGAAAAATAATATTTTCAAAAATAGTTCGCTGCGGTTCGGGTCCTGAAAGAATAACCAGGACATCATATTTTTTTCCCATTGCTTTACCATTCAGGTATCGATTAAAACGGGACAAGACACCCACATATTTAACAGAAGAGAAGCCGGAAAGATGATGTGACAGCCCACCCGAGAAATCTTTGCCCGGTTCCAAATCTGGTACCCAGCACTCATCGTAAGGTTTTAAGCTTAGCTTAAGCATTAACGGGTAAATAAATGACAAAAAAGAAATACTTTTCGGCAGCCTTAATTTTAACTGATGGGAAATAAAAATATTATAGGTTTTCTTATTCCATACTCCATACCGGTTATCGGAGATAATCATATCAACCGGGTATTTTTTTACAATCTTTTTTAGCTTAAAATGTTCAACAATGCTTTTAATAAAGATTTTAGGAATTTGTAAGAATATCTTTAAAAAAACATGTTTTTTGGAATAATAAACCTCGATATCCGGTAGCCGAAAGCACGGAGTTTCCGGAAACTCCTGTTTTAACAATTGCAAAGCCTTCCCGTCAGCGGCAATAATAACCGAAAAATGATGTTTATATAAACTATCAATCAAGGGTATCACTCTTGTGGCATGTCCCAGCCCCCAATTTAAAGGAGCTACTAAAACGATCTTTGAATCCATAGGTAAACGATTCTTACCAAAGGTAATGCGAAATTGACAAAAAAAAAATTAAAGCCCCTAAGCATCTTTACTTTGCTGATATAATGACAATTATCATTTTATTTAATCATAAGACTGGTAAATTTGTAGATAATAAATTTCATATTTTTAAAATGAAATCAGAAAAAATGCTTTACAATTAACGATTGTGTTTTTTCTACAAACTTTAACCAGAGGAAGATGAAAAATAAGATAAGTCCGGAACCCTATCAGTGGAAAGACGAATATAACGTTGATATAAGCATTATTGACGAACAACATAAAAAGTTTCTTGAGATAATCAATCAGCTAAAAGTCGTTATCAACCAGGATGGATGTAAAGATTCTGTTTCCGATATCTTTTATCAACTGGCCTATTTAATTGATCACTACTTTATTCAGGAAGAAATCTATTTTAAGGATTGTCAGTACCCCAATTTCGATAAACATAAATCAGACCATAATGAATTCATTAACCGGATTATAAAATTTCAAAAAGACATGGAAAATGATAAGCCTGATTTGTGTTTGGAAATCTACCATTACCTTGAACAATGGTTTGATGACCACATTCTTAAATTTGACAAAGAGGCTGTTGCTTTTCTCAAAAACAAAGGGGTAAACTAAGCGATTCGCTTTACAGTGCTATCTTCAGTAATTTGCATCTTTTCAAAATCAAAACCGGAAATAAGATTCAGTCCGGGAGACTTTCCTTTTTCCAGACTTCCATACCGACCTTCAATTTTTAAGGCTCTGGCTCCATTTAGCGTAGCCCATTGCAACATTTTTTGAAATGCTATCCCGGGAAAGTGCCGGTTAATCGTTTTCATTTCATCCAATACAGATAATGTTTGATTGGAGGCTAAGCTGTCTGTTCCAAGGGTTACCTTATCCGAAAAAGGGAGAAAAGCGTTAAAATCAGGCAACTTATTTTCGATATACCTGTTCGATGAAGGACAAAGAACCCAGTAGCTGTTTGGAAATTGTTCGCTTACCTGCTTAATTTCAGGGGCTGTTGAATAGAGGTTGTGCACAAATAAAATATGATTTTTCAGGGGTAAAAAATCCATGATGGACCGGAGCGAACTTCTTTCACTCTTTTCCCAACGGGATAAATTAACTCCTGCTGCTTTAAGGGCTTTGAAAAGTTTTCCTGAACCCTGCATAAACATTTCATTCTCTTCTTTACTTTCCTGATTATGAATCGATAAGATGGAATCATCCTTGCGGGCCGAATGTTGGATTAATCGAAACAGATCGACTGAAACAGAATAGGGAGCATGAGGTACTACAGAGGAAGAAAGGTTTTGCTGTTGAAACGCACGGCTAAGCTTCCTTGCAGCATCATACCGTTCCCGGTAATCGGCTCCTAACCCGGAAACTTCCACAAAAGTATGGTAAAAAATTTGGCTCTTTTTCTTTACGTCAATAGAGGTCCCTGTATTTGCAATATCTCCGGCCGCCACGATCCCGTTTTGAACCATCCGCTCATCGGCTTCTTTTATTGCCTGAAAGGTAAAATCTGTTGGGTTTTGTTTTCTGTATTCAATCATCTGCCGAATAAAAAAAGGCAATCCTCTTTTTTTCGCCAATCGGTTTTTGAGTTCTGACAGTTCGAGGTGACAATGCGTATTAACAAATCCGGGAACGATCACTCCATTATAAAATTCAAGATTCCGGCTTTCGGATAATTCGCCTTTGGAATCAATGATACCTAATATCCGATCCTGTTCATCCAACTCAATAATCCCATTTTTAAGGGGTTCAGATAATACCGGAAAAATATAATTTGCAGCAATTCGTCGCATCAGCGCTCATCGTTTGGATCGGGTTGATCGTCTTCAGGACTCTGCTCTCTTAGCTGAGTTTCCATTTCATGAAGTTGATTCAGCACCTCGTGATATATTTTATCGTAAAGAGCTATATTCTTTCCATAATAATATAATGAAGTATCAAAATCTTTTCGGCTGTAACCATGGTTGTACAAAAGGATGTTGTAAATATTCACTGAATCATTAATTTGCAGTTCAGAATTAACTTTATGTGAAGTAAGCATCCCGTCGGCAAGATGAATATCTACCAGAACAGAAACCATCTCATCGGGAGGAATGACATAATCAGGTGTACGTGATTTGTTACAACCAAATAAAAAAAACATTATAAATACAAAATAGAAAATC
>JBNJFS010000302.1:0-3287 GCA_051747085.1 Bacteroidota bacterium | reverse complement strand
TATATTGGTTTTTTGCAGGATTTCATCTTTTCATCGAGCAAATCATATACATCGTAAACAGGGAATAACCCTGGGCTTCCAAATATAACGGCCATCGCGTCAATATGATCGAAATCATTTTCGCAGGCATCAATAATATGGCCTAATTGTTCTGCATTTCCTGTTGCTAAAAAGTCGATAGGATTAGCAACTGAAGAGCCCGGATAAAGTTTTTCCAGTAAAGCATCTGCTTTTGGCCCTTCGATGGGTGGAATTTGAAGCTTATTATTCGATAAGGCATCGGTTAACATCACGGCAGGCCCCCCTGCATGGGTAATAATGGCAATATTTTTGCCTTTTAGTTCGGGGTGCATAAAAATGGATGCAACCGTAGTTAATTCTTCACGTCCATGACAACGGACAATACCGGCTTTCCGGAATAAAGCATCCACAGCAACATCTGAACTGGCTAATGCTCCGGTATGAGAAGAAGCAGCACGACTGCCAGCCTCAGAACCTCCCGATTTTACGGCAGCAATTTTACATCCTTTCCGGATTAATGAAGAAGCATGCTTAAGCAGCATATCAGGCTTATCAATACTTTCTACATACAACAACTTAACTTTAGAACTGGTTTCCGGATCAAAGGTTTCATCCATATGTTTTAACACTTCCTCTACTCCTGACTGAGCACTGTTACCAACAGAAAATACACTCGAAAACTTAAGTCCTTTCGGCACACCCGATTCCATAATAAACACCGCCGTGGCACCCGAGCCGGAAATAAAATCGACCCCTTGGGGATCAAGTGAAGGAATTGGGGTTGTAAAAATTCCATTATAATTTTGATTCAATACCCCAATACAATTAGGGCCGATAAGCGAAGCATTATTTTGATTAACAATATCAACAATGTCCTGCTCTATCTTTGCTCCTTCTTCATTTTCCTCGCTAAATCCAGCTGAGAGAATAATAAATGCTTTGGTATTTTTTTCTTCGGCCAACATCCGTACAGTATCGGTGCAAAATTTAGCAGCGATAGCCAAAATAGCTAAATCAACCTGAGGCAAATCATCCGGATTTTTATAACTTTTTATTCCTTGTACCTCATCTTCTTTCGGGTTGGCAACATAAAGTTCTCCTTTAAAATTTCCATCAATTAAATTTTTAAGAACTTTTCCTCCGGGTTTCTGAGTATTATCGGAGCCACCTACAACTACAATGCTTTGGGGGTCTAAAAGTTGTTTTGTTATCATGTTTTTTTTGTTTTTCAATATTTTCTACAAATTTAACAAAAAAGAAGGCCTTTTTTGGTTACAATTTGTAACTATATTAACGTTTATATTTAATAATTACAACAAAATCCAGTAATATTAATCCATTTAACAACTTACAACTGTTAACATATTTTGCAACATATTTAGGCAATTCTGTTTTTTTATCCATTTAATGTCACAAAAATTCGACAAATTTGTCTTATTAATAAAACACCAACCTATGCCTTTTGAAGAGATATACCATTTATACTATATAAAAATCTTTCAGTTTATTTACAGAATCTCTTTTTCGGAACAAGACAGCGAGGATATTGCCCAGGAAGTTTTTTTAAGCTTGCACAACGAAATAGAGAAAAATAAGCACCCCCTGAACACTAAAGCCTGGCTTTACAGGTGTGCACTCAATAAATATATTAATATCAACAAGAAGAAAAAAAATGTTCAATTAACCGATAACATCAACCGTTATGAGAAAGATTTCTTAAACACCATTGAAACAGATATTATCCAAAATGAACAAAAGAAAGCAATAGCCACTGCTTTATCGAAATTAACACCCAAGGAACAGGTACTGGTTAATCTTTATAATGATGAGTTTTCCTATAAAGAAATAAGTGAAATTTTAGAAATCAAACTTACATCTGTAGGAAAAACCTTATCAAGAGTTATCGAAAAATTAACCACACATATAAAATCATCAAGCTATGAAGAATTGTGTAAAGAAAGAAGAATTGTTTGATTACTATAATGATTCTCTTGAAAATGATAGAATGTCAGAAATAAAGAACCATTTGGTTAATTGTAATGATTGTCAAAAAAGGTTACAGACTATTGAAGATAATATTTCATTAGTTAAGGAATCTCTCAGGAGTCTAAATCCTGCTACTGAACGTATAACACCCTTAAAATTTATAAATAATAAACAGCCAAATAAAAAGAAAATTGAATTTAGCACAATATTGAGCTGGGCTGCAGGAATTTGTCTTATCCTCGCCTTTTCAACATTAATCATAAAAAGATACACTTATAATCAAAAACCGGTTAATGATTATGAACATTTTGAATATATTCCTGATTTGAATGATGCCTGGAAACAAAACAGTGTATCTGTAACTATTTATGACAAGAATGGCCAGCCAGTCAATCATCAAATTATTGAAGATTAAAACATTACAAACTAAAAAATAAGATTATGAGAAAAACGATTATGATATCAATGTTTATTTTGTGTTTCATTCCCTTCACAAAATCACAAACCTTATTAGATGTTTATCAAAAAGGAATGATAAAACTAACCCCTGACAAAAGTTACGGAAGCCATACGAATTGGAACGACTTATTTGATGACAAAGATAAAGTTGTATACGGGAATCCTGTAGGAAAAATGAAAAGCATTGTTGTTTCAAAAGAAGGGGAAGTTTTTGTGGGGAACTATAGCAAATACAATATTTACAAATTGGATAAACAAGGTGATTTTATCAAGCAATTTGGTAAAAAAGGAGGTAACCCGGGTGAATTTTTATACAGGCCTACCCTGCATGGCATTTTGGATAATAAATATGTTTTTGCAAGTGACCACCAGGGAAGAATTCAATTTTACGATCTGGTCGGGAATTTTTATAAAATGGTTAAGATAGATTATATGCCCTTGCAAATTGTTGCTTTAAAAGATAATAAAATTGCTATATGGGGGCATGTTGCATATAAGGGAGATGTAAAATATATTGTTTCCATTAAAGATATCGAAACAAATAAAGAGATCATTGTAGACAGCTATTTTAACAGCTTAACCAACCTAAAAGCGGTAAGAATTAAACTCAAAGATGGAACATTGTTTAGCTTTAGTCCTACCGGGGTAAGAGACAGAACGATTATTGAAAGGACACCCGAAGGAAATTTAATTGTTGGCCATAACGTACAGGATAAGTTATCCGTTTATAATCCTGACGGACAAAAAATCCAAACCATTAACCTGCAACAAACGCCGAAAAAAACGACAGCAGAAGACAAAGAAGAGTTTATTCAGAAAAT
>JBNJFS010000301.1:0-3290 GCA_051747085.1 Bacteroidota bacterium | reverse complement strand
ATGGTTCTTGCCAGCAGTGTTTTTCCCGTTCCTGTTTCGCCTACCAGTACGATATTTGATTTTTCGATTTCAATTTCCTCTTCGTCTTTTTGGTTTTCCTGCATTAACCTTTTGTAGTGGTTATAAACAGCTACCGAAAGATATTTTTTTGCTTCTTCCTGTCCAATTACATACTGGTCAAGAAATACTTTAATTTCTTTAGGTTTAAGCAGCTCGATTTGATTAACATCAAAATCTCCTTTCTTGCGCAGTTCTTCCTGAACAATGTCATGCGCCTGCTCAATGCATCGATCACAAATATGTCCTGACAATCCGGCAATTAAAAGATTGGTATCTTTTTTATCTCTCCCACAAAACGAACATTTATCCATCATGAATTCTTTTTAATATATTTTGCAAATTTACGGTAATAATTAGAATAAAAAAACCGCATTTTTGATATGCGGTTTAATAAAGTGTGAGATTATATTTTTCTATTCTTTCTTTTCATTTCTGATTAACACTTCATCAATCATACCGTATTTTTTAGCTTCTTCGGCAGTCATCCAGTAATCACGGTCCGAATCTTTTTCGATTTTTTTAAATGTGTTCCCCGAATGCTTTGCCAGGATGTCGTATAGTTCCTTTTTTAATTTAAGGATTTCACGAGCTGTAATTTCAATATCGGCAGCCTGTCCCTGGGCACCACCCATGGGCTGGTGAATCATTACTCTTGCATGAGTTAATGCAGAACGTTTACCCGGAGTTCCTGCTGCCAGTAATACAGCTCCCATTGAAGCGGCCATTCCGGTACAAATGGTTGCAATGTCGGGAGAAATATACTGCATCGTGTCATATATCCCTAACCCTGCATGAACAACTCCGCCCGGAGAATTCATATAAATCTGAATATCTTTGGCAGGATCGGTAGATTCAAGAAATAACAATTGTGCCTGGATAATATTGGCTACATAATCGTCAATAGGAACGCCCAGAAAAATAATACGGTCCATCATTAATCGCGAGAAAACATCCATTTGAGCAACGTTCATCTGGCGTTCTTCGATAATGGTGGGTGAAATATAACTGTTATAAGTCGATGCATACTTTTCCATCGATAAGCTACTAATACCAAGGTGTTTGGTAGCATATTTTTTAAATTCGTCTTTTGGAATCATAATTATACCTGTTTAATATTTGGTTTATAAAGGTAACGAATTTTACGGTTCGGCGAAATTATTTATTTTTCTTTTGCTCGTCCTCAAAAAGCTTCTGGAACTCTTCGGTAGTAACTTCTTTTTCGTCCAGTTTTACCGATTCTTTGATATGTTCCAGCACTTTGTCTTCGAATTTTCGTTCGTAAAGATTTCGTTTTTCGCTATCCTTTTTTAGAATCTCTTTAGCATACATTTCTAACTGCTCATCAGGCAAATTGTTCAACCCGTACTGCATAAATTGTGCTGCGGTTACTTCTTTGGCTACCTCAAGCACTTCTTCTTCGGTAACTTTAATCTCGTTATCTTTTATAATTTGGTCGCGAATAATCTGCCACTTTAAATCTTCTTCAAACTTTGGAAATTCTTCCTCGATTTGTTCGGGAGTAAATTTACCTTCGTTAATAGCAACTAACCATCGTTTTAAAAACTCAACGGGTAATTCGGGTTTTAGTTTGTTTACCAGTTTTTCTTTGGCATCGATTAAAAAACGGTAATCGGCTTCTTTTTTAAAGTTTTCTTTTATTTCTTCGGTTAGCTTGTTGTTAAATTCTTTTTCCGATTGAATAACTCCTTCGCCAAAAGCTTTATCGAAAAGTTCCTGGTTTACTTCCGCTTTCTCAAATTTTTGAATTTGATTGATTTGAAATTCAAAGTCACCGGTTATATCCTTTGCTTCTTCTTTGTCGATTCTTAGCATCGAAGCAACTTCCGAGTCGCTTGGATATGCTTTTCGTACATCAAATTTTACGATGTCGCCTACTTTTTTATCGGCAAACGTTGCTTTGATATCTTCATCCTTTATGTACTCAATAGATATTTTTACATCTTCGGTTTGAATTCCGTCTTCAAGGGGATTTCCATTTTCATCAAGCTGTGTAAAATTACCGGTTAACATCTCATGGTCAGTGGTTTTTTCAACATCCACAAATTCGCCAAACCGGCGTTGATAGTTGTCGGTATGTGCTTCGAGTAATTTTTTGTCCACCTTAACATCATAATAAGGTACTTTATCTTTTTTCGAGAGCTTTACATCTACTTCGGGAGCCAGTCCTATATCAAAAACAAATTCAAATTCATTATCCTCATCAAAGTCAATGGTTTTTTGATCTTTATTGGGTAATGGTTCGCCAAGAATATTTAATTTTTCTTCGCGGATATAATTGGTAATTGATTCGGATATAAGCTTATTGACCTCTTCAACTAAAATAGCTTTTCCGTACATTTTTTTTATGAGTCCTGCAGGAACTTTTCCTGGTCTGAATCCGTCAATCCTTGCCTTTTTACGATAGTCTTTCAATACATTATCTACCTTATCAGCGTAATCCTCTTCGGTTATCTGAACTTTTAGTAAGGCATTTAATTCGTCGATGTTTTCTTTTACTATATTCATCTGTAATTTGGTTTGAACATTTACAAATTTTAAAAAACCGCCAAACAGTCGAAATGGTTATCGACTGTTGCAGCGGTTTGTTACGTTTTTGTGCGGATGAAGGGACTCGAACCCCCACGCCCGAAGGCACTAGATCCTAAGTCTAGCGCGGCTACCAATTACGCCACATCCGCAAAAGTGTGTGCAAATATATTATAATTTTTTTAGAAAAAGAAAAATCAGAAAAAAAGTTTGGTGGTTTTACTGTTGTTTTAAAAAAAAGGAAAGAATAATATTTATTCCTAAGCCTATGCAGAAACCTGTAATTATATCTATTACATGTAGGTCATAATTATCAGGAGGCCTTTTGATTGTAAATTGGAGAAGTATTGGAAAAGCAATCAATAAAAATGCAATCATTAAGTATTGTTTTCTATTCATAAATCAACATTTTATAAAAGAAAGCACAAGAAAACATTTTATTTTTTTAATGATATTATTTAAAGGTTAAATTTATGTGATTTTTATTTTTTCAAAGTATAAAACGTTGATAATGAGTTGTTCGTTTGTGCTATTTTAAAAAATCCCGAATACTTTGAGTATCCGGGATTTGTTTGATTAATCACGATTGAACTTTATTCTGGCCGTTTTGATCGTATAGGATCTTCTGGTGTCGGTTTTAGCTCAACAGACTTCGTTTTTAATTCTTCTAACAGAATTTTTAC
>JBNJFS010000300.1:0-3298 GCA_051747085.1 Bacteroidota bacterium | reverse complement strand
TAATTTTAGCAAGGCATTTGATGATTTCGATTACGTGAAAATAGCCCGGTACGATGAGAAGAAAATCGAAACGTTGTTGCAGGATGCCGGAATTATCCGAAACAAACTAAAAATTAAGGCAGCCATCAGCAATGCCCGGGCATTTTTAAAGGTGCAGGAAGAATTCAGCTCTTTTGACCGCTATATTTGGTCGTTTACTGACGGGAAAACAATGGTGAACCACTGGCGAACGATGGAAGAAGTTCCTGCCACATCCAAGGAATCGGATGCTATGAGTAAGGATCTGAAAAAGCGGGGATTTAAATTTGTGGGTTCAACCATCTGTTATGCATTTATGCAGGCCGCAGGGATGGTAAACGATCACCTGGTAACCTGTTTTCGATATAAGGAAGTTTTACAATAAAAAAATCAGCGCAAATCTCCGTTCTACAGTTGTAGATTAGTGTCATCTGCGTTCTATTTTAATGAATTATGATGAATAACGATATTATATGTGCCATATCCACACCGCAGGGAAACGGAGCCATTGCGGTTATTCGTTTAAGTGGCAATGAATCGATAGCCCTTACCGATAAGGTATTCCAATCAGCAAGCGGCAAAAAACTGATTGACCAGCAGCCGAATACCCTCCATTTTGGGGTATTAAAAGACGGTGATAAAATTATTGACGAGGTGGTTGTGTCTCTTTTTAAAGCACCCCGATCATACACCGGCGAAGATGTAGTAGAAATTTCGTGCCACGGCTCTGTATATATTCAACAACAGATTCTTCAGTTATTGACCCGAAAAGGAGCAAGGATGGCACAACCCGGCGAATTTACCCTGCGTGCTTTTGTTAATGGAAAGATGGATTTATCGCAGGCCGAAGGGGTTGCTGATCTTATTGCTTCATCCTCTGCCACATCACACAAAGTAGCTATTCAGCAAATGCGTGGTGGTTTTTCGAGCGAAATTGCCAGTTTGCGTGACAGGTTACTCCATTTTATTTCGCTGCTTGAGCTGGAGCTCGACTTTAGTGAGGAAGATGTGGAGTTTGCCGACCGTGGTCAGCTAAACGAGCTATTGAATAATATCCAACAATTAATTCAAAAACTGCTGAGATCGTTCGATTTAGGAAATGTAATCAAAAACGGTGTTCCTGTTGCCATTGTTGGGCATACCAATGTGGGAAAATCAACTCTGTTGAATAAAATACTAAACGAAGAAAAAGCTATTGTTTCCGAAATTGCCGGTACTACCCGCGATGTAATCGAAGATGTGATCAATATCGAGGGAGTTACCTTTCGTTTTATCGATACCGCCGGTATCCGTGAAACAACCGATACCATCGAAACCATTGGCATTGAACGTACTTATGAAAGGATATCCAAATCATCTATTGTGCTTTTGCTTGTTGATGCTACCGAAAAGGTTACAGATATTAAGCAGGCAGTAAAAAAAGTAAAAGAAAAAATCGGCGCGACCGATAAAAAGCTAATTGTGATTGTAAATAAAATAGACCGCTTAAACGATTCGACGATAGAGCAGGAGATCAATCAGTCGCTCCAAAATCTACTCGATGAGCAGGATGTACGTATAAAAATATCGGCCAAGACGGGCGAAAATGTGGAGAAGCTGATTGATGAACTGTTGTCGGTGGTTAACCTGGCTGCCCTGAACCAGAACGAAGTGATTGTAACCAATGCCCGCCATTACGAAGCACTGGAAAAAGCATCTGTAGCTCTGCAACGTGCCATTGATGGATTAAACACAGGAATTACAGGCGACTTTTTAGCCATGGACATCCGCGAAGTATTGCATTACCTGGGTGAGATAACCGGCGAAATCACTACCGATGAGGTGTTGGGGAATATCTTTAAGAATTTCTGTATCGGAAAGTAGTAAAAATAGTTAGTAGCAGTCATGCTGAACTCCTGCCTGCATGCCTTTCGGCGTGTAAACCGGCAGGCAAGGTGTTTCAGTATCTGTTTAAGAAAACAGCCATAATGAAACAAGGATACCTTTATATCCTTTCTGATAAAAACAGAACTTCCCTTTATCCCGGTTTCCAAAATCCTGCTGTCTATATAATCCTTTAAAATATTTCCTTAAACAACCTTGTGTTATTTTATTTTTGATTATCTTTAGTCTATCATGAACGGCAACTCATATTTTAGTGATTTTACGATAAGTTAAAATTATATAGTCTATTTCACCAACAAAAGAGTAATAAACGCCACAGATGCATTGGTATAATAAATTATCCGACATAAAGAATCAGACCATTAAACAATCAGAATTATCCATCCCAAAACTTTAAATTATGAGACTAAAACACAATTTTTTAACAATTCTAATGATTGCTTTAGCAAGTACACTCCTAATTTTTTCTGCATGTGAGAAAGATGAAGATGATTCAACCCCAACTATTGAAGACGGCCCTGGTGATCCAGTAACTGATATCGACGGAAATACATATCAAACAGTTTGGATTGGTGGTCAAAACTGGATGGCCGAAAACCTGAAAACCATCACTTACAACGATGGGACACCCATAGACCTGATTACTGATAATGCCAACTGGGAAAGTGACACCATCGGCGCATACTGCTGGTACGATAATGACGAAGCGCATTATGCTGAAACGTATGGAGCGCTGTACAACTGGTATGTCGTGAACACTGGTAACCTGTGTCCCGATGGTTGGCATGTGCCTACCGAAGAAGAATGGTTGACATTAGAAGGTTATATTGTTTCTGACGGACATCTCAATAATGAAGGAACAACTTTAAAAGCTACTTATGGCTGGAATGAAAATGGAAATGGAACAAACGATTATGGTTTTACCGCACTTCCGGGTGGCTGCCGGTACAGCCAAGGGCATTTTTACGGCAGTGGTGAGATCGGTCGCTGGTGGACTGCTACGGAGTTCGGTACCGATGACGCCCATAGCCGGGGTCTGAGTGCCGATGAGAACAAGGTAGGTAAATACGCCTACATTAATCAGCTTGGGTTTTCTGTACGTTGTGTCAGGGATTAATTTATTTGATTATTACCGTAAAGTTTACCCTGTTGAGCTTGCTCTTTAGGGTGATCGACTTTTTTAACTGTCGGGGAGTAATATCCTTGTCCGTTTATCCTGGAATTAAAAATATAAAATGGCGAAATGCCAATACCGTTTCAGCCCTGCATGGATTCCAAACCCTCGCAGGGCTTTTTTATCTATAAGGACTTTTATTTTTACGCGCAGTCGCTCCTGCTTCCAGTTAAAAATAAAAGACCTTAGTGTCGCCCCGTTTAAATCTTATTTTAACCCGAT
>JBNJFS010000299.1:0-3301 GCA_051747085.1 Bacteroidota bacterium | reverse complement strand
GTTTGGAAAAAAGAATTAAATTATGCAAAAAATAAAAAACAACATTTTAATAATACTTCTTGCAATATTTAGTTTGCAAGCTTATGCTCAGGAATTCCCTGAAAGATCAAACCGTATTGTAAACGATTATGCAAACTTTTTATCCATAAATGAAAGAAATGCCCTGGAACAAAAATTGGTAAGTTTCAATAATCAAACCTCAACCCAAATTGCTATTGCCATTGTTCCCGATTTACAAGGTTACGATGCTGCATCCTATGCATTTGAGCTTGGCGAAAAATGGGAAATTGGACAAAAAGGAAAAAATAACGGAATCCTGATCCTGGTAAAACCCAACACTCAAAAATCAAAGGGTGAGGTATTTATCGCAACCGGATATGGTGTGGAAGGTGCTGTACCTGACGCCATTACCAAAAGGATTGTTGAAAACGAAATAATCCCTAACTTTAAACAGGGTCAGTATTACAAAGGGTTAGACCAGGCTGTAAATACCATTATCAGCTTAACCAAAGGTGAATATACTGCCGACGAATATCGGGAACAAACCAGCGGCAATGTAGGTTCTGCCATTCCTATGATTATTATCTTTCTGCTCATTATTATCTTTTCAATTATGGGAAGAGTACGCAGAGCACGCCATTATGCTGTAGGTCACAATCTACCTTTCTGGATTGCTTTAGGGATGTTAGGTTCTGCGGGCAGAAGCCACGGTGGAAGCTTTGGCAGCTTTTCCTCGGGTTCCGGAAGTTTTGGTGGATTCAGCGGCGGAGGCGGCGGATTCAGCGGATTCGGCGGAGGTAGTTTCGGCGGCGGAGGCGCCGGAGGAAGCTGGTAAAAACGATTAACGATTACATGATATAAAACAAAAAGGTACCGTGTGGGGTACCTTTTTTGGTTTTTGAATAACGCTCTATGTTATTTAAATTCTTCTTCCAGATCAGGATCAACTAATATTCGTCCGCAATATTCACATACAATAATCTTTTTTCTGGAGCGAACATCCAATTGTCTTTGAGGAGGTATTTTATTAAAACATCCGCCACAAGCATCACGCTGAACAGAAACTACAGCTAATCCATTGCGAGCATTGTCCCTGATTTTCTTGTAGGCATTCAATAAACGATCTTCAATTACCTCCTGAATAGCTTCAGATTTATTTTCTAAATCCTCTTCTTCTTTTTGTGTTTCAGAAACAATGGAATTAAGTTCTGCTTTTTTCGCTTCCAGGTCCTTTGCCCGGTCTTCTAAAATCTCTTTTGATTCATTGATAACTACGTTCTTTTCTTCGATCTTTAGGGTATATTCTTTAATTCTTTTTTCACAAAGTTCAATTTCGAGGGTCTGGTATTCAATCTCTTTTGCCAGCGAATCAAATTCACGATTATTTCGGACATTGTTTTGCTGTTCAGAATATTTCTTAATTAAAGACTCGGCTTCTTTAATTTCATTTTTCTTATGAACTATAGAATCATTAAGTTTTTCAAGCTCTTCATCGTAATTTTGGATACGTGTTTGTAATCCTTCAATTTCATCTTCCAAATCCTGAACCTCAAGGGGCAATTCACCCCGTAATCGTTTTATATCATCAATTTTTGAATCCACTACCTGTAGTTCAAACAGTGCCTTTAATTTTTCCTCTACCGTAAGATCTTTGGTTTCCTTTACTTTAGCCATATTTATAAATAATTTATCGGATTTGAATTTACTTCTGTCAAATAAACTGCAAATTTAGGGAATTTTTTGTTAAGTAATTCATAAAAAAGCTCTTTTGTAACCTGTTCCGATTCAAAATGTCCAATATCGGCAATAATAATCTTATCTTCAGCATCAAAAAATTGATGATATTTAAAATCTGCCGATATAAAAACATCCGCTTTTTGTTTAATCGCTTCGTTTAATAAGAAGCTTCCACTGCCACCACAAACCGCAATTTTTTTAACCGGTTTATGAAACAATTTTGTATATCGAATACATTTTGCATGAAAAGTTTCCTTAACCTTTTCTAAAAATTTTATTTCTGATAGTTCTTCTTTCAGTTCTCCAATAATTCCGGATCCGGCTTTCTCAAATTGGTTCTCCAAAGGATAAATATCATAGGCTACTTCTTCGTAGGGATGTGCTTCAATTAATGCACGTATAATATTATGTTTAAGATGTTTAGGAAAAATGGTTTCAATCCTTATCTCATCTTCAAAATGAATTTCATTTTTATGGCCGACAAAAGGATCCGTTCCTTCGCCGGCTCTGAACGAGCCCTTTCCTTCCACATTGTAACTACACATGTCATAATTACCAATGTGGCCTGCTCCGGCTTCAAAAATAGCTTTACGTGTTTGCCCGGCATGCCCGGTCGGAACAAAATATACCAGTTTCATTAAATGATTATCTAAAGGAACCAGTATTTTCGTGTTTACCAAATTCAATTTCTCAGCTATTTTACTGTTTACTCCACCCTGAATATTGTCAAGATTGGTATGTGCAGCATAAATAGCAATATCATTTTTCAGTGCTTTAATAATAATTCGCTCAATATAATTTTTACCGGTAATTTTTTTTAATCCCTTAAAAATTATCGGATGGTGTGCAATAATTAAATTAACTTTCTTTTTTATTGCTTCATCAATTATCTCTTCGGTAATATCAACCGTAATTAATGCTCCTTTTGCTTCCTGTTCCCGGTCACCAATAATCAACCCTGCATTATCATAATCTTCCTGAAAGGCCAAAGGAGCAAAAGATTCGACAGATGAAATGATCTCACGAATTTTCATATATACAATATTTCTTTAAATAGATTTAAAAATCTTCGCGTATTTCAAGCAACATGGATCTGATTTTCTTAAGTGACTTAACCGCTTCGAAGTTTTGGGTTGTCCCCTCTTTATTTTCTTTTAGTTTCTTTTTAGCTCCTTTAAGTGTCAATCCCAGTTCTTTTACCAGGTAATATATCATATGGAAATTTTCAATATCCTCCACCGTAAAAAATCTGTTCCCTTTTTTATTTTTTCGTGGTTTAATAATATCAAATTCGTTTTCCCAGTATCTTATAAGAGATGTTTTTACATTAAACATTTCGGCAACTTCACCAATACTGTAATAAAGTTTTTCTACTTTTTTTTCTTTATAGGGCATACTTCACAATTTTATTAATGTCAATCACTCTTATTTAGTCCAATAAAATTAAAAAATATTCTTTAACAAACAAAGTCAATTTTTACTCCCCAAACAATATAAATAACCATCCCGTGAAGCGATAAAAATCTTGCCGTTATACACTATAGGTGTAGATTCAAACGATCCC
>JBNJFS010000298.1:0-3302 GCA_051747085.1 Bacteroidota bacterium | reverse complement strand
CGCAATGGTTTATTCCATGGGCAGATTATATATGATCGAAACGGTTCCGGTATGGAATACCCCGGAAACACTCATTGTTTTCTATATTAACACCATCGTTTTAGGCTTATCCTTTATTTTAGCGTTTTATGCTGATAAGATTTATGAAAAAATCGAAAAATCATTCCTTATCATCATTCTTTTAACGCTGATTTTAAAACTTAGTACCTATTATTTAAGTTGGGGAACTGAAATTAATGATAATATAGCATTTACACATCAACAAATTCCGGCAATATGGAATATTTTATGGTGGTTCTGGATTCCCGGATTTGTCCTGATTATTAGTATTTATTTAAAAAAGGATTTTGGAATAAAAACCAGAAGCCGTTTATATCGTTACGCATTTATATTATTTGTGATAGCTGAAATTGCTGCGAGAGTAATCTTTTACTCCTCGTATTACAGGCTAGGAATTTAAAGTAAACTAAAAATACTATCTCATCTGCAAAATTTGGCCCAGTATCTTATAGCATCAATACTGCCATATCTTTTCCCCTTGTTCCAGTCGTAACAAGCCCCTTTCATATCGCCGGTTTTAAAACGTCCATAACCTTTTTTGGCATAGATATCGCCATTAAACGGATCATAATCTAAATACATCGAATAATCACTTATAGCATATTCCCAGGTGCCGGTTGCTGAATAAATATCACCTCTTAACTCATATTGCTCTTTCGATTCTTTTCGTTCAAACGATTCATTAACGGCAGCTAATGCTTCCAACAGTTTCTTGTCGTGATAAAGTGATTTTGATTTAATCATTAAAAGACTTGCATGGTGAGGCATTAAAGGCAATAAATCATCTATGATAGTTATCGATTGGTTATACCTGCCGACTTTAAAAAGCAGTTCTGCTTTAAGTAAATAAAAATCTACCTGATAAGGGTCTTTATAAATTGCTTTTTCAATATCTGACAAAGCACGTTCATAATCTCCCATTTTATCATACAATTTAGCCCTTTGAAAAAAATACTGAACAGGTATTTTACTGATTTCAATAGCCTTGTTAATGGTTTCCAGCGCTTTATTATAATCTTTTAATGCGTTACTGATTTTACTGTGAATATAAAATGCCTGATGCAGGTTGTTATTGCGATGAATGATTTCCTGAACGAGAAACAGAGCTTCGGTAAATTTCTCCTGTTCATAAAGTTGTTCAGCCCGGTAAATTTGTTTCTCGGTTGCAGAATATAATTTTGTTTTTAAAATACTATCGAGAAAAGACGAGTGAATTAATTTCTCATAATCTTTATCATCGAATAAATCAAACAATGAGATTTTATGGTTTGATTGCAAATTTTTTAATAATGCCTTTTGCGCTGATGTATAATCATTACGTTTTAGAAATATTTTGACTTGCCAGGCTGTGGAAGCATTTCTTTTCATCTTCTCAAGGCTATTACAAATCTCCAGTGCTTTTGGATATAGTCCTAATTGAATAGACGACTCAATTTGAGCCAGGTAGTAATGGCTGTTTTGTTCGTTCTGAGTTAAATATTCCAGTGTATCAAACGCTTGCTGATAGTTACCCTGTTGTAATTGTACAAATGGATAAAGCTCCCCGGTTT
The DNA here is from genome assembly GCA_051747085.1 of Bacteroidota bacterium. Lineage (GTDB taxonomy): Bacteria > Bacteroidota > Bacteroidia > Bacteroidales > UBA12077 > UBA12077. The sequence continues at coordinate 1,692 of JBNJFS010000298.1, read as the reverse complement.
TTACCGGTTGAGCTTGTGAAAAAAGAACATAGCCCAGAAATCCTATCAATAAAAACAATCTATACATATTATTCATCAAATATCATTCCTGATCCTTTTTCAGTATAAACATGAATAAACCCAACCATGTTACGCACTTCCATTCCGGTTATTCGGGGTTCCCAAACATCACAAATGTAATAATAAACTCCTGTTGATGCTTTTTTATTTGAATTTTTTATGGTTCCATCCCAGTTGATCATGGGATCTTCTGTCTCAAAAACCAGTTCGCCCCAACGATTAAAAATACGCATATGCACCTTTTCGACATAATTAAGCGGATTTTTGGCCAGATAAATATCATTTATTCCATCATTATTCGGCGTAAAAACGTTAGGTAACTGATAAAAAGCACACTCATCAACACAACTTACATAGGATAAATCACTCTCGTTATAAAACGAATCAACGGCCGACACAGCATAACATCCTGCCATTGAACCTTCAGGGAAATGCTCATAATAAGTATTCTCAGCACCCATTATTCTATCAACCGAATCAAGCGGAGTATCGTATTGCATGGAATAATATATCTTATAGCCAATTACATCATCTGCACAGGTTAAGTTGGGATTATTCCAGGTAAGTACATTTTTCATACTATCACATGAAGATCTTACGGCAAGAGTTGGCGGACAGGGACGTTGAAAATCTTCAGGTACTGCACATATTTTATGCGAGAAATTTTCTGTAAAATATTTCTGGGTATCCACCTTATAATATCCCATACTTTTTACCATATAGCAATACTGTGAACCATTGGCCAACTGATGATCGGTATATGTTCTGCTGGTTGAATAACCTATCGAATCATAATTCATGGTAGCATTATTCTGGCGGTATATAATATATTCATTATCGAGCCAGGGTGTATTTTTTTCAATATTAATTGTAATGGCATTATCGAAAGGATCCGGGTTTAAAAATATTGAAGAAGCTAATTGCGGATTTCCGATTTTAAATCGGTTTCCAGGAGTATCATTATACAAAGCAACTTCGTATGAATATTGTGTTTCGGTAGTATTTAAACCCGTATCAAAAAATGTTGTATCATCTAATCCGGCAATTGAATCAATCCTTTTCAAGCGCATCCCGTAAGCTTCATCAGATCGATAAATGATATATTTAAACGGTCCGTCAGCTTCAGGAACAGTATCCAACCGATTCGGCCTGGCCCAACGCAGCATAATTTCACCCTCTGTATCATCTGTTTCCAGGACACTAACATTGGTAATATTTGGAAATCCCGGAGCGATAATACCGCAAACTTCTTCGGAAGGGTAACTTTGAGCCCCATCCGCAAATTCGGCAACAATACGGTAACAATAATCAAATCCCTGAACAAGGCCTTCCCCATCCTTATTATCAACAAAAAGGGTATCAGTCGTTTCGCCGACAAACTCATATCCGCTTTCCCGGGGTAATCCGGTGATACAACTGTCGGGGGTATAATCAAGCGATCCTATTCTCCGGTAAATCAAATATTTGACAGGGTTACAATCCCCGGGATTCCATGCTAACCGCATAAAAGCATTCGCCGGTTCTATGATCAGTCCTTCAGGTGGCGGTCCAATTACTTGAATTAAAAAGTTATCTACATCCACCAGGTGAATATCCGGATGATTATCCTGGGCTGTAATCAAAACTAAATAT
>JBNJFS010000297.1:0-3311 GCA_051747085.1 Bacteroidota bacterium | reverse complement strand
TAGCATTGTCGGGTTAGATAATATTAACGATTATTACGATGTAAACCTCAAGTATGGACGGTTAACCGAAGCCGGAATCCATAAAGAACAAATTCGTTACCAAACGATGGTTTATTCAGAAAAATATAGTAACTACCGGTTTATACAGTTAAAGATTGAGGATAAAGAAAATATTTACCGCCTTTTTGAGCAGGAGAATTTTGATGCGGTAGTAAACCTGGCAGCCCAGGCCGGTGTTCGGTACAGTTTACAAAATCCCCATGCATATATTGAAAGTAATATTATTGGATTTACCAACATTTTAGAAGCCTGCCGCCACAATCACATTAAACATTTGGTTTATGCCAGCAGCTCGAGTGTTTACGGGCTAAACGAAAAAATGCCTTTTTCGGTAAACGATAATGTTGACCATCCGATTAGCCTGTATGCTGCCAGCAAAAAATCGAATGAGCTGATGGCTCATACTTACAGCTATTTATATCAACTACCGACTACGGGATTGCGTTTTTTTACCGTTTACGGACCGTGGGGACGACCCGACATGGCACTTTTCCTGTTTACCAAAGCCATTGTTGAGGGGAAAGCCATTGATGTGTACAATCATGGGAACATGCAACGTGATTTTACCTATATTGATGATATCGTAACCGGAATCATTAATGTGCTGAAAAATCCGGCCAAGCCAAAAACAAGCATTAATTTACCGTCTGAATCGGTGGCTCCGTATAAAATTTATAATATTGGCAATAACTCACCTGTAAAATTGATGGATTTTATCAAAGCTATTGAAGATGAGCTGGGCCTGAAAGCCGAAAAGAATTTAATGCCCATACAGCCCGGTGATGTAGAAAAAACATGGGCCGATGTGTCGGGGTTAATGGATGATTTTAACTATAAACCCGATACCGATATCCGGGTGGGTGTGAAAAAATTTATCGCCTGGTACAAAGATTTTTATGATATCAACGAATAAAAAATAGATTTACAATGGTTACAAACAATAAAAAATTTGCATTAATCGGTGTTGCCGGATATATTGCCGAGCGTCACTTACGTGCGATAAAAGATACAGAAAATACGCTGGTAGCATCATTAGACAAATTCGATTGTGTAGGAAAGATTGACAGTTATTTCCCCAATTCGGATTTTTTTACCGAGTATGAACGCTTTGACCGCCATATTGATAAATTAAAACGCAAAGGCGAAAAGATTGATTATGTAAGTATTTGTACGCCCAACTATTTACACGATTCGCACATCCGTTTTGCGTTACGCCAGGGTGCCGAAGCCATTTGCGAAAAGCCGGTGGTATTAAATCCATGGAACATTGATGCTTTGCAGGAGATAGAAAAAGAAACCGGCAAAAAAGTGAATAATATTTTGCAGCTGAGGCTTCACCCCTCTATCATTGCGCTAAAACAAAAAATTGAACAAGCACCCAAAGATAAAGTTTTTGATGTTGACCTGACCTATATCACCTCGCGTGGTAACTGGTATTTTATATCGTGGAAAGGAGATTTGGAAAAATCGGGTGGTGTAGCTACCAATATTGGTGTTCATTTTTATGATATGCTTACCTGGATTTTTGGTGATGTGAAAGAAAATATTGTTCATCTTTCGGAAGACCGCAAGGCGGCAGGGTATCTGAAACTTGAGAAAGCCAATGTACGCTGGTTTTTAAGTGTTGATTTTAATGATTTACCCAAAGATATCAAACAAAAAGGACAACGTACTTACCGGTCGATAACGGTTGAAAACGAAGAGATTGAATTTAGCGGCGGTTTTACCGATTTACACACCCAAACATACCAGCAAATATTAGAGGGCAAGGGGTTTGGACTGGAGGAGACCAAAAAATCGATTGAGACGGTTTTTCAGATCCGTAATGCAACGCCTGTTGGGTTAAGGGGCGATTATCATCCGATATTGAAAAAAATTAAGCAATAATTTACTTTATTTTCTTTTCTCACCGCGAGGACACAAAGGCGCGAAGGATTGTTTATTGGTTAATTGGTAAAGTTGTAAAATTGTGATTAAATATCTTGATACTTGCATCTTGTTTTCTGTATTCTGCATTCTTTCTCACCGCGAAGACGCGAAGACACTAAGAATTGTTAATTGATTTACCATGCCATTCGGCAGGCTAGATGATTATTGTAAGATTTATTGTTTTTCTTGTGTTTTGTGTCTTTTGACTTGATACTTTTATCTTGCACCCTGTATCCTGCATCCTGCATCCTGTATCTTGTATCTTTTTACTTGTTCCTTGTTTCTTGTGTCTTGTGTCTTACCTTTTACGTTATCGTTTCTTTTCCAAAACCTCCAGATCTTTAATATTTTTGCCATCGATGACAAAACGAACGGCGGTTTGATGTTTATGGAATCCTGATTTACCATATGCTCCGGGATTGATATGTAACAACTCATTTTTTTTATCGTAGATGACTTTTAAAATGTGCGAATGCCCTGAAATAAACAAATCGACGCCGGTATTCTGAATAATTGTTCGTACTTCTTTTTCATATCTTCCGGGATAACCGCCAATATGTATCATTAAAACATTTACCTGTTCGCACAGAAAGGATTGAATTTTGGGATAAACAATTCGTAGCTCCTGCCCGTCGATATTTCCGTATACTGCTTTTAACGGTTTTATCTGATTTAGTTTATCGGCCACAGCCAATGAGCCAATATCTCCGGCATGCCATATTTCATCGCATGCATCGAAAAAATCAATGATTTTATCATCCATAAAACCATGGGTGTCGGATAATAAACCTATCTTTTTCATCAACAAATTAATTTTCAATGGTTAAATTTGCAAAAATCTTTGAACACAAATATACATGCATTTATTTTATACGCCCGACCTAAACGATACAATTTACACGCTTGATGAGCAGGAATCGAAGCACTGCATTAAAGTTTTACGGCTAACCACGAATGATATGGTGCAGCTTATTGACGGGAAAGGTGGTTTTTATACCGCCAAAATCGTGGAACCGAATTCAAAAAAATGCACGGTTGAAATTGTTGAAACAAAAAAGGAATACGAAAAAAGGAATCATCGCCTGCATATTGCCATTGCTCCTACCAAAAATAACGACCGGCTGGAATGGTTTTTAGAAAAAGCCACGGAGATTGGTATCGACGAGATTACGCCCATTGTTTGTGAACATTCGGAACGGAAAGTGATTAAGCCCGAACGGCTGGAAAAAATATTGGTTTCGGCAATGAAACAATCGATTAAAGCGTATAAGCCCCAGCTAAATGACCTGGTTCGTTATACGGATTTTATAAAGAGACCCTTT
>JBNJFS010000296.1:0-3318 GCA_051747085.1 Bacteroidota bacterium | reverse complement strand
ACAGCACCACTCTTAAAAGCGGTTTTAAATAAAGAAAATGGTTTAAGAAAAGGATCTACATTAAGTCATTTTGCATTAATAGAATCTCCGTATTACCATAAATTAATTGGAGTTACTGATGCCGCTATGAATATTGCCCCTGAGTTTAAAGAAAAAGTAAATATAGTAAATAACTCGGTTGAAGTATTCCATCATTTGGGAATCAACAATCCTAAAGTAGCTATTATTGGACCTTTGGAAGTCGTAAATCCAAAAATAGAATCAACTACACACGCTGCTATGTTAACTTTAATGAATAAACGCGGACAGATTAAAGGGTGTACAATTGATGGCCCTTTTGCTATTGACAATGCCGTATCAAAAGAAGCTGCCATACATAAAGGCATCGATAGTGAAGTGGCAGGAGATGCCGATATTTTAGTAGCTCCTGATTTAAATAGTGGTAATATTCTATACAAATCATTAGTTTTTATGGGGGGTAGCACTTCAGCAGCTGTTATTATGGGAGCTAAAGTACCCATTGTTTTAACTTCGCGTGCCGATACAGATAAAAGTAAAATGATGTCTATTGCACTTGCTGCAGCTATGTAAAATTTTAACCTTTAATAAATAAATTATATTATGGAAGATCACAGAATATTAGCTATAAACCCCGGGTCAACATCAACAAAGATTGCTGTTTTTCAGGGGTCAAAATCAATATTTTTAAAAAATATCAAACATTCAGCAGATGAGTTAGCCCCTTTTGATAATATTGTCGATCAGTTTCATTTCCGAAAGGATATTATTTTAAAAGAACTTGAAACGGCCGATATTAGAATTGATTTAATTACTGCCATCGTAGGACGCGGAGGTTTGGTTAATCCTATCGAGTCGGGAGTTTATGAAGTAAATGAAAAAATGATTCATGATTTGCATGAAAGCAAACTGGGTGAACATGCCAGTAATTTAGGCGGTTTAATTGCTCACGACATAGCCAATGAATTAAAAAGTGCCCGTGCATTTATTGCAGATCCTGTCGTTGTTGATGAAATGGAAGATGTAGCCCGTTATACGGGGCATCCCAAATTTGTCAGACATTCTATTTTTCATGCTTTAAATCAAAAAGCAATAGCCCGAAAATATGCCAAATCAATTGATAAACCTTATCATGAATTAAACCTTATTATTGCTCATTTAGGAGGAGGTATTTCTGTGGGTGCCCATAAAAAAGGCAGAGTAATTGATGTAAACAATGCACTTGACGGAGATGGCCCTTTTTCACCCGAACGTACCGGAACATTGCCTTGCGGACAGGTTGCCAAATTATGTTTTAGCGGTAAATATACCCACGAGCAGGTGAAAAAGATGATTAAAGGCGAAGGAGGACTGGTTGCTTACCTTGGTACAAACGACGCATACGAAGTAGAAATGAGAGTAAAAGATGGCGACCAAAAAGCAAAAGAAGTACATGATGCATTGGCTTATCAGCTGGGTAAAGAAATTGGTGCATTAAGTACGGTTTTAAAAGGAGAAGTGGATGCCATTATACTTACCGGTGGAATGGCCCATGATAAAATGTTGGTAGATTACATTAAAGAAATGGTTCATTTTATTGCTCCGATTTCTGTATATCCGGGCGAAGACGAGATGGAAGCACTTGCCATGAATGGTTTAATGGTAATGAAAGGTGAGGTTGAACCTAAAGTATATCAATAAAGAAAAATCTTAATACTATCTATGCGTTCATAAATGCTCTTATAAGTTATTTATGAACGCTTTTTTTATTATAAAAAATAATTAACGTAGCAGTGTTTATCCCATGAATTTGTAGATTTGTTATTTAAACATTTATCATGTATTTTTCTATCATAACCAGCCAAATACTTATTCTTGCTTTGCTTGCAGTAATAGGTGTTGTAGCAACCAAACTAAAGGTAATTACCGAGCAGGTAAAAAATAGTATTGCAACGCTTGTATTTAATATAACGCTACCTTTCCTTATTATAACTTCTGTTTCACATGTTGAAATTAACCGGGAAATTCTCAATAATAGTATTTTAGTATTTGTATTATCTTCAGTGGGTATTACCATGTTATATTTTATTGGCCGGGTATCGGGTACTATTTTAAAACTGGAACAGAAAAAAAGAAATATACATTTACTGCATACGATGTTTGGAAATGTGGCTTTTCTGGGGTATCCTTTGTTTTCTGCATTATTCCCCGGTGGTGAAGGATTATTATATGCTATTATTTATCACTTAACCCAGGATGTTTTTATATGGACCATTGGCATATTTGTTTTTAACAGTAGTAAGAATGTTAGATTTACAGAAAACTTAAAGCATTTATTAAACCCCAATACGGTTTCATTTACTTTAGGTGCTATTATGTTAGGCTTTGGAATAGAATTTCCCGAGTATATCTACAAGCCATTCTATGGATTAGGGCAAACAACCATTTATATTGCAATGCTTTATATTGGAGCTGTACTGGCTCAAAACCCGATGATGAAAGCGTTTAAAAAGCTTGAAATTTATGCATTGAGTTTTAATAAAATGATTTTGGTTCCGTTTCTGTTATTATTAGTTATTGAATTATTAACCAAATTTACAGGGATTCATATTGGAGAAGTAGCCAAGACAGTTGTAGTTATGCAATCAGGAATGCCTTGTATGGCAATGGTTGTAGTGCTAGCGAAAAAATTTGGCAGTGATGATTTACATGCTACAGAAAATTTATTTCTTTCAACGATTTTAAGTCTGGGTACACTTCCTTTAATTTATTTACTTGTACAATTTTTTTAAATATATTTACTTTTTTTTGATAGGGTAAATTGTATTTTTATCATCTTATAAATAGAAACAGAAAATAATCTATATCGATAAGATGATTATTGGAATTAATGAAGCAAATACGTACGTTTTTAAATAAAAAAACAATGGAATATTCCGAAAAGGATATCATTAAAAAAATTAGTGAAGGTGATATTCAGCTGTTTGAACTACTTTTTAAAGAGTATTATCAAGTGTTGTGTAATTTTGGAATGAAATATTTAAAAAATATGGATGAGGCAGAAGAGGTGGTGCAGGATGTATTCTATAATATTTGGAAAAACAGGCAACAATTACGAATCAATACATCTATAAAATCTTATCTATATACAGCGGTTAGAAACAATAGTTTACAAAAGATAAGAGTACATAACCTGGATATGAAATACGAGAATTATTATAAATCACAATTTATAAACGAAAGTATAAGCCCTGCTGATGAGATGAATGCTAAAGAACTAAGTACCGTAATTAATAAAGCTTTAAATACATTACCTGAAAA
>JBNJFS010000295.1:0-3328 GCA_051747085.1 Bacteroidota bacterium | reverse complement strand
AAAATGGTCTCGCAAAGCCGCAAAGCCACAAAGTTCTTTATTGAATGGATTAAAATGGTCTCGCAAAGCCGCAAAACCACTAAGTTTTTTGTAGATTGGAAAAATGGGAAGTTCGTTTAATTGCTTATCTCTACCTGGTAGTTGAAACTTGTGTCTTGATTCCTTCAAGCTCGGGAATATCAAAGGAGTCCTGCTACCAGCCGAGGGCAGGTAAACTGCCTCCTGCTACTGATTACTGCCGCTTTATTTCAATTAGTTAGCTTTATTGTAATAATAATTCGCTTTTTGTTCATCCCCCAGTCGGGTATAAATATTTCCCAGGTATTTTGCGTACTTGGGTTTTGGGTCAATTCGGTATAATTTCAGAAAATAATCGCGTGATTTTCTAAAGGTAGGGTAGACCTTATCCAGTGCTTTTAACAATCGTTTATACTGACTTGTGGTTCGGTTGTTTTTATAAGCTTTCATCTCCGAAACATAAAGATTTTCAGCTTCATGGAAGAACTTCTCCGCATACCATTCCAATGCAATAATATTTTCGTCATCCAATTCAAAAATTTGTAAGGCCAGCTTATCACAGGTTTTATAGTTTTCTAAATTTTTATTTACAATTAAGTATCCTGCCAGCAAATCGGCATCGGATTGTGCTTGTTTTTCAATTTCAGGCCACAAATCTACAGCTAAATCCCAGTTTTCGCTTTCCACATATGTTTCAAATAAACGAACGCTGATTTCATCAATCTTTTCTCCCTGAGGATAATTGTTGTGATAATCTTCAAGTACATTTATTTCTTTGGACAAATTATCGATTATTTTATAAACTTTTGCCAGTGAAGCATATAATTCAGGTGATTCATATTCGGTTTGTTGTGCCGATTCAAGGTATATTCGGGCTTTATCTATTTGTTCCAGTTCCAGGGCTGACTTTCCCGCTTTGAAGTAAACGGTTCCTTTGGCATTTCTGCCTCTGCTTTCTTTACTTTCAATCACTTGCTCCAGTGCCTGAAGGGTTTCCGTGTAATTTTCCTGCTGAAAGGCTTTTTCACCTTGTTCAATTAGCTGGTTTGTTGCACAGGAGGTTATAAATAATGTAATAGTTAATAGTTGTAATAATTTTGATCGCTTCATGATATTTTAATTTTTATAAAGGGGCAAAAGTAAGATTTTTTTTGGTCTTTAAAAATGAATAGAATAGACCGCCAGGCTATTTAGTCAACAGCTTGAAAAAGATAATTTTATCTTATGTTGAGTGGACAAAGTGAAGTATTTTTATTTTTCTAATTGGACCAGGAATTATTATATGGTTTAACAAACGAAGAATTATTTAGTTGTTCAATCGTAATTTTACCATCCATATAATTGGCAAGCAGTCTGAATGAATGTTTATTTTCTTTTTTTAGTAACAGAAGGACCGCATTTGCAGCTGACTTAACACAAATGGGAACACCACCCCCTAAATCGGCCCAGTGGCCGCCTAATAGTAAATTTTTAATGGGTGTTTGATAGTGCGCTATTCCGGCCTTCATATTTTCTTTGCCCGGCCGTGCACCCATCATGGTGCCATTTTTATTGCCCGTATACCTTAAATAAGTAATGGGTGTTGATACATCTATAAATAGGATATGGCTTTTAATATCAATGGATAACTTTTCTTCAACCCGCTGAATTAATATTTCGGCAATCTCCTGTTTTAGTTTTTTATAACTATCGGTACGAATAAAATGGCCTTCCGATTTTTTTTCCGTTAACCAATTATTTTTATAATCAAGATAAGCCGGCATATACAGTGTGATAAGTCCTTTTCCTTTGGGGATAAGAGATTTATCTCGTGCTGATGGGGATAATACGCTGATATCACTAATTAAAGGATCCCCTCCGTCATGATCATCTCTTGCAATATTTTCTTTGCTAATACAAATCAACTCCTGATGAATTCCAAGATTTTCTGCGGGACAATCTATTGCAATAGATACGGTAAGTGCCGAGCTGTAAAGAACAGCATTCTCTAGTTTTTGCTTAAATTTTTGAGTGATCGTATTTTCAGGGAGCATTTTAGTGTATAAAGATTCAATATCAATGGTGGAAATAATATATTTGCTTTTGTGCTCATATAGGATCCCGTTTTGAAGAAAATGAATACTTTCGCATACCTTATGGTTAATCTCCAGTTTTTTTACCTCTGCATTTAAAATTAAATCATTGTTATAATAATTATTAACATGTGTCAGCCATTGGATAAAAACTCCTGCTCCACCTTTGGCAGGAATCTGATAACCTTCGTTATAGGCCCAGGCTATTGGAAATAAGCATGAAAGTAAATCTTTTTCGGAATGGTATAATTGATGTAAGTCTTTATCTTTAAAAAAAAGGTTTAATCCTTTTGTAACCCCTTTATCACCAGCAAAGAAAATATATTTAATCAGCGGAAGGACAAATTTTAATAATTTAAGCTTAAAGAAAATTTTTTCAGCAAATGACATACTCTCTTCCGTTCTAAAAAGACGGGCATATTTTAGTGACCCTCTTCCTATTTTCTTAGCTGAATGAAAAAATTTTTTGATTCCTCTTCTTTCGTGGGGAAAGTCAGCAATTAATTTTTCTTTTAATTCATCGGGATTATTGGTAAGCAGATAATCATAGGTATCACCTTTAAAACGATGTATTTTCTGCATTATTTTTAATTCGGGACTGTCAGAGCCAATTAGATCAAAAATCCGGCCTGCCATTTCGTGTTTGTTACATTGATTTAACCAATGAATTGCTGTATCAATTTTAAAACCATCTCTGGTGAAACCGGCAAGATATCCGCCTGGCTTGGGTTCTTTTTCAAGTATACAACATTTTAACCCAAATTTACCGGCTATAGCGCCTGCTGTTAAACCACTAATTCCGGCACCAATTATCACCAGGTCATATTCTATATTGTTATGTATTTTTGGCATTTAAAATTTTAATATCTATAGGATTTATTCTTCGTTAATTTTCTATATCATTCATTTTTTCTAAAATATTTTTTCTTTGATAAATATTAGGAATTTCTTTTGTTAATGCTTCCTTATAGGCCAAAAATGCTTTATCATAAATCCTGAAATGACTGAAATAGTCGCCGATATAAACATACGTTTCAAAGAATTCGCTGTTTAACGCAATCATTTCATTAAAAAGAAGAGCATCATTCGCTATTCTTGTATCCGTTTTAATGGCTTCTTTTATTTTCGTTTGTAAAACTTTAAACCGTTTAAAATTGTCATAATCGTTCGAATAAAGAAATGAATCGGCAGGGATTATTAAATTTCTTTCATCCATAATCTCATTGTCTTTAACTTGA
>JBNJFS010000294.1:0-3332 GCA_051747085.1 Bacteroidota bacterium | reverse complement strand
GGTTTCTTAATCCCTGCAATTTTTGAAGAAATTTTCAAGGGACCGCCAGGAAAAAGTTCATAAAAACCTTTAATATCTACAATTCCTGACTTTCCTACTTTACGGATAGTTAATCCGGCATCGGCATTTTCACGAATAAATTTAATTACTTCGAAATGCTTATCTGTTAATTCAATACCCTCTTCTTTTGCTATCTCTTTGGCAATTTCTTCATTCCATTGGGTAGGATCTTCTAAGTATCCATCTTCTGTTACTTCCAGGTTAACCCCTGCTATTGTTTTTTGTGCCATAATATTCTTTTTTAAAATGATTATTAATTAATTTATTTATTTGAATGGGTCTCTTTCGATACATTTTTTAAAAATTCAAGCATAAACCCTAAGGTCTGTTTAATTTCAGGGCTGTTAATTTCACGCATAATTTTAAACAGCGAATATTTTTTATTGGGATCAAAATCGGTTTTCTGAAAAGCAACTACCGAATGATCAATAAGTGTTGTCATTTGTTTAAATAATTCAAAATACCCCTTCTGTTCAAATTCCTGTAATTTATAAGCGAAATCAATTCCCATTTCGCTCACCATAGGCCCTGCATCCTTTATTAAATCGGTAATGCTTTCGAACATATCCATTACCTGAGAGAAATTATTTACATTCCTTACCAGTTTATAAACCAGTGTCTTGATATCATCTACATTAAGCTCTATACCCTGCTTGTCCAGCTCGTATACAACGCTTGTAAATGCATCTTTACTTATTATTGAAACGTCAGATACCAAATCTTCAATCGTTTCGCTTTTTAATCGCTGCTCATTGACATAGTTTAGCAACAAATCAAGCTTTTGATTGATTTCGTTTATTTGTACCTGAACATCTTCTGTTTTGGTTTCCATCATTCGAAAATTTTACAATTATTATTTCTTCTTTCCGGCCATCGACATTTCATTCTCAATAGGCAGTTCTTTGCCCCTGAGTAACATGTGCCAATATATCCATCGGAATATTACTTTACCATAATGGTTCATTTTTGTATTTTGCAATAATCCAAACGGCCCAATTCCGGGCAAAGGATAGGTTCCTGCAAGTGGCTCTGTTTCGTAATTAAAGTCAATTAAAGACCCTTTGCCAAAACCTGTTTCGATATAACAGTTCGCATGACCGTCGAATTTCGCTCTCAACCTGCGCCCTTTAATTGCACAAAGCAAATTATCATGCAATACTTCAGCTGCAAAGTGAACGACAGAACCGGCTTTTGATGTTGGAATATTTGATGCATCCCCTAAAACAAAAATATTCTCATGTTTTTCGGATTGCAGCGTATATTTATCCGTAGGAATAAAATTCAGATCATCGCCCAAACCGCTTCGTTCTACCATCTCATCGCCTTTGTTAACCGGAACAATCGTGAGTACATCAAATGGAATTTCTTTCCCATCGTATGATTTAATTTTTTTCTCTTTATTGTCCACACTCTCTAAGTAAAAATCCGGAATAACTTCTATATTCTTTTCTTTTAAAAGAGCTCCCAGCATCTTTGTTGCTTTGGGTTTGGTAAAAGCTCCGGGTAAAGGAGTTACATAGGTAATATCTACCTTATCACGGATACCAACTTTTGTAAAATACTCATCGGCTAAAAATACAAATTCGAGTGGAGCAACCGGGCATTTATAGGGTAGCTCGGCAATATTCATTACCAAACGGCCTCCCTGCCATGTTTCAAAAAAATCTTTTAAGGCAACAGCTCCTTCAACGGTATAAAAATCAAAAATTTCTTTATACCACAACTCTCCTTTTAATCCGGGCGTTTCATCTGGATCTGTTTGTGTACCGGTAGCAACAATTAAAAAATCATAATTTAAAACTTTACCACCCGATAAAAGAACCTTGTTCTCTTCGGCAACTATCTTGTCAATATCATTGTAAATAATATTAACTCCTGAAGGAATAAAGTTGGCTTTGGGCTTAATTACATCATGTTTACTGTAAATTCCAAAAGGAATAAATAAAAATCCCGGTTGATAATAATGGGTTTTATGTTTATCGACAATGGTAATGTCCCATTCTTCTCTGTCAAGAGATTTTCGAAGCTTATTTGCCATAATTGTACCCCCTGTACCGGCACCTAATATCAGAATCTTTTTCATCTTAGCTCTTTTTTATATTATTTATACATAACTGTTACAAAAATAACAGATAATTGTTCTGTTATTTTTTATTATTTTTATACTCTATAAACTTTACTGTTACAAAAATAACAGATATTAATATATTAATATAATTATATATCATGATATATATCATTAATGATATATATCAGTTTAAAATCAATACGTTTTCAATGGAAATAATAAAGGATGTAAGTAATTGTAAAAATTGTGTTTATCGCACCTGGGCTTTTAAAAATCTTTCCCCGGAAGAGCTCAATTTGATTAATGAGAATAAAATTGAAAAATTTTATCGCAAAGGAGAAAACATTTACATAGAAGGTGACCCTGTAAGCTCATTCTTATATTTACAAAACGGATTAGTGAAATTATACAAAACAGAATCTAATCAAAAAGAGCATATTATTAGCATAGCGAAACCAAAAGATTTTATCGGGCTGTTAAGCATTTTTTCTAATAAGGAGCATAACTATTCGATTGCAGCCATTGAAGATTCTATTATTTGTTTTGTTGAGTTGGATCTATTAAAAAATTTCATTAAAACAAACGGCGATTTTGCGTTAGATTTTTTTGAAAAAATAAGCACTTTATCGGATTCAATTATAAAAACAAGGGTTGATATCAACACTCGTCAATTAAGAGGTCGAATAGCTTATATCCTGTTGTTTTTTTCACAAAATGTTTACAGTACTCCAAAATTTAATTTACCTATCAGTCGGAAAGAAATTGCCGATTTAATTGATATGAGTACAGAAAATGTGATAAGGGTACTTTCAGAATTTAGAAAAGACGGATTAATCCAGATCGAAGGAAAAAATATTGTAATTAATGATATCGATCGATTACAAAAAATATATGATTTAGGATGACCCTATTTTTCTAAGTCTCTGATTTTTCGTGATAGCTTTGAAGCAAAAATAAAGTTATTCAATTCTTCATTGTCTGTATTAAAAATATCATCGCGTGTCCCTTCCCACCATTTTTCACCGTTATGAATAAACATTACTTTGTCACCTATTTCCATCACAGAATTCATGTCGTGCGTATTAACGATGGTGGTCATTTCGTATTCTTCCGTAATTTCTTTGATAAGGTTGTCAATTAAAATGGCCGTTTTAGGGTCTAATCCGGAGTTTGGTTCATCGCAAAACAGATAATTGGGATTTAA
>JBNJFS010000293.1:0-3381 GCA_051747085.1 Bacteroidota bacterium | reverse complement strand
CAGCTTTTCGCTTTCAGAAATCAGGTCATTATAGATTATTCCGACCTGATAGCTGTAGTCTTTTTTCTCTACGCTCTTCAAATGTTCTTTTTTCAGCTTATTCCGGTATTGATTAATTTTTTCTTCAATGTCTAATGCCTTATTAATATCAATCAGTTTATATCCCTTTTCCAGGTTTTGAATCATCTCCGCAAGGGCTTCGGAAACCATGGAAAACATTTTTTCAATATGTTTTGTCTGCTTTTCGCTAAATTTAACCTTCCAGTCACTTTTTCGCATAAGCGTTTTTCCAAGGTTAAAGCAGCTGTCGGCAATACTTTCAATGTCCGAAATTACCTTTAACATGGCTTTTATTCGTTTGGATCCTTCGATACTCAGCTCTCCTTCCGAAACTTTGGTAAGGTAAGTAGCAACCTCTACCTCCATGCGATCGCTGATACCTTCGTATTTTTCAATTTTGTTAAAGCGTTTATTAAATTTTTTCTCTGATGATTCATGAAACATTTTGTCTACAAAATGGAACATTTTCTCCACTCTTTCGCCAAATACCGTAATTTCTTTTTTCGCCTGATGAATGGATAGCTCCGAGGTAGAAAGCATTCCGGTGTTGATATATTTGAGCCGGAACTCCTCGGTATCATCCCGCATAGGCACCAGCCTGATTACAATGGATTGAATGATCCGGATAAACCAAATAAATATCAGCGTGTTTGTAATATTAAATGTGGTGTGGAAAATGGCCAATGCTACCGGAATAGCATGAGCCGATTCATAGGGAGAGGTCCCTCCGGTTTCGGTAATAAACCAGTTAATGCCCGAAAGGAAATAGTTAAAAATAAGGGATACCCATATTACCCCGAGAATATTAAAAAGAAGGTGCGCACGGGCTGCCCTTTTAGCCGAAACATTGGCAACTGCCGCGGCAATGTTAGCCGTTACGGCGGTACCGATATTTTCCCCTAAAACCATCGCGGCAGCAATATCAAAAGATATCCAGCCGTTGTTACACATGACCAGCGTAAGGGCCATAGTGGCACTTGATGATTGGATGATTATGGTTAAAAGTGTTCCTATAGCTAGAAACAGTAAGTGTGATAAGACACCATCCGATGTGTAGTTGCTTAAAAACGCTAGAATTTCAGGATTGCTCTTGATGTCAGGTACCGAGGCTTTTAAGAAATCAAGACCTAAAAATATCATGGCAAAACCGATAATAAATTCGCCCCAGAATTTATTTTTTTTGGTTTTAGAAAAAAGCAACGGAAAACTAATGCCTATCAAGGGAAGAGAGATAATACTTATATCAACCTTAAAGCCTAACAGCGATATTAGCCAGGCGGTTACCGTAGTTCCTATGTTGGCACCCATAATTACTCCTATCGACTCAGACAAAGCCAATAACCCTGCGTTAACAAAACTTACGACCATTACTGTAGTTGCTGACGAGGACTGGATGAGGGTAGTAATTAAAAACCCGGTAAATACGCCCTTTACCGGATTTGAAGTCATCTTGGCTAAAATATTTCGCATTTTATCGCCAGCTACTTTTTGCAGGGCTTCACTCATCAATTTCATTCCAAAAAGGAAAAACCCCAGGGAGCCAATGAGGGTTAAAAAGTCCAGTAACGAGTAATTCATAGGTTAATATATTGGATTAAATGGACAAATCTATAAAAAAATTATTTTACTGATAACAATAAGTTAACTTTGAATTAACATTTTAATAACATATTTTGCCCAGATAAAAAATCGGATTATAATCCTAAATTTGAGCAAAATTTTTACACCATGTATACGCTTAAGGATTTTCAACAAATCATCAATACATCGATAGCCCGGGAGCAAGTCGAAAAAGAACCCCAGGCATTATATGATCCCATCAATTACACCCTTAAATCAGGAGGGAAAAGAATTCGTCCGGCTTTAGTCCTTTTAGCCTACAGTTTGTTTTCTGATGATATACAAAAGGCCATTAAGCCGGCTATTGGACTGGAGATTTTTCATAATTTCACGTTGTTACATGATGATATTATGGACCATGCCGAAATACGTCGCGGCATACCGGCGGTGCATAAAAAATGGGATGAAAATACGGCTATCCTTTCCGGCGATGCAATGCTTATTAAGGCATACGATTATTTTCTGGATATGGATTCGCCGAATTTCAGGAAAATTTTACAGGTATTTAATCAAACAGCGCTTGAGGTTTGTGAAGGGCAGCAATACGATATGGAATTTGAGAAGAGAATGGATGTTACCGAGAAGGAATACATCCGGATGATTGAATTAAAAACCTCGGTTTTATTGGCCGGAGCCCTGAAAATTGGAGCTTTACTGGGAGATGCGGATGAGCATGATGCGAATTTGTTATATGAATTTGGTCGAAATATAGGACTGGCTTTTCAGTTGCAAGATGACTTCCTTGATGTTTATGGAGATGAAAGAGTGTTTGGTAAACAGATTGGGGGAGATATCGTTTCCAATAAGAAAACATTTTTATTGATTAAAGCGAAAGAACTGGCCGGAGATGAAGATTTACAAAGACTAGAACATTGGTTGCAAAAAAAACCGGTGGACAGAGATGAAAAAATAAAAGCAGTTACCAGCATTTATGATAACCTCAGAATTAAAGAGATTACCAAAGAAAAAATCCTTGGACTGACCCAGAAGGCACTGAATTTACTTGATGAAGTAAAAGTTGACAATGCTAAAAAAATCGAATTGAAAAATTTAGCAGGCAAACTGATTAACCGCAATGCCTAAATTATAAATGGAATAAAATGCCGGGGTTAAACGCCATTTGTGGCGTTTCGGAAAGGATATATTTTAGGTCTGCAAAAAATTCGGTCCGGGAACCTAACTTAAACTGAATGCCTCCCCCCAGGTTTGCCCCCGGCACAAGTCGTAATGTATTAAAATCATAGGTCTTTCCTGACAATGGCGAGTGATGATCATCTTTAATATGCCATCCGCCGGCATGGACTCCTCCCAGCAAATAGACATAAAAATTACTTCGGGTTCGGTAATTTAAAATATAATGGAAGTTAACGTTCAGGGCATAAACCGTTGTAACAGACTCGCCGCCATCATCAGTATATTGGTACTTCCGGGGTAAATAAATGTTAAGATCCGGGACAAAATCGAATTTTTTGCCTAAGCTCCAGTTAGCCCGCACGTTTAATCCTAACGAATTATTGGTATAACCGGCTTCATAGTCAAGTTCATTGCCCATGGCAAGAATTATACCGCCTCCCAATTTATTTAGCTGCGCAGATGATTGATGATAAGCAGAAAAGATAAAGAGAATTGTCAAGGCTAATAAAATGTTTTTTTTCATGATTTCAACGATTAAAAAAGGGATATCCAAAAAATGAATATCCC
>JBNJFS010000292.1:0-3394 GCA_051747085.1 Bacteroidota bacterium | reverse complement strand
ACTTTTGCATTGGGATCTTGTTGTGCAAAAATAAGTGTTGATAGTAATAATATACCTGTTAAAAGAAATAAATTTTTCATGTTCATCGATGATTTAGTTATTTTCAAGAAAGTCGCTCAAATATTGTTCCAATGCATATTCGTCCTGAAATAAAACCTGTCTGGCTTTGCTTCCTTCAAAAGGACCAACAATATTTGCCGCTTCCAGTTGATCAATAATACGACCCGCACGATTGTACCCGATAGAGAATTTCCTTTGTATTAATGACGTTGAACCCTGCTGATGCCGGATAACAAGTTTTGCTGCATCTTCAAAGAGAGCATCTCGTTTCGCAAAATCTACTTCGCCAATTTCTTCTTTTCCTTCGGGAGTGTATTCAGGCAGCATAAAAGCTGATGGATAGCTTTGTTGCGACTGGATATAGTCGGTAATTTTATCTAACTCGGGGGTATCAATAAAGGCACATTGCAAACGGATTAAATCGCTTCCCGAAGTAATCAGCATATCTCCGCGGCCAATAAGTTGGTTTGCTCCCGGGGTATCTAATATTGTTCGCGAATCGACCATGGATGAAACCCTGAATGCCATTCGGGCCGGGAAGTTAGCCTTAATCACACCGGTAATAATATTGGTGGAAGGACGCTGGGTTGCAATAATTAAATGGATACCAATAGCTCGGGCTAATTGAGCCAAACGGGCAATGGGACCTTCAATTTCTTTGCCGGCGGTCATAATTAAATCGGCAAACTCATCAACAATCACGACAATATAAGGCAGATATTTGTGTCCTTTTTCAGGGTTTAATTTACGGGCAATAAACTTCGCATTGTATTCTTTGATATTCCGGACATGGGCTGCTTTTAGTAAATCGTAACGATGGTCCATTTCAATGCAAAGCGAGTTCAGCGTGTTAACGACCTTCTGCGTTTCTGTAATGATAGGCTCTTCCGAATCGGGTAATTTCGCTAAAAAGTGATTCTCTATTTTTGTATACAACGTTAATTCTACCTTTTTGGGGTCAATCATTACAAATTTTAATTGGGCCGGATGTTTTTTATACAGTAACGATGCAATAATCGCATTCAATCCAACCGATTTACCTTGTCCGGTAGCACCAGCCACTAAAAGGTGTGGCATTTTGGCGAGGTCTACCACATACGTGTCATTCGATATGGTTTTTCCTAATCCAATGGCCAGTTCATATTTCGTTTCACTAAATGCTTTAGATGATATAATAGAACGCATGGAAACAATCTCGGGATTTTGGTTCGGAACCTCAATCCCTATGGTTCCACGTCCTGGAATGGGGGCGATAATACGAATTCCTAAAGCGGCTAAGCTGAGGGCAATATCATCTTCAAGATTTTTTATTTTTGAGATACGCACGCCCGGAGCCGGAATAATTTCGTACAAGGTAACCGTTGGTCCTACAGTGGCTTTAATCTTATCGATTTTTATTTTGTAGTTTGCCAGCGTTTCTACAATTCGGTTTTTATTGGCAATAATTTCTTCTTTGTCAATTTCTCCATTCGATTCATCGCCGTGTTTTTCCAGTAAACTTATCGGGGGGAGTTTATACGATGATAATTCCAGTGTTGGGTCATAATTTTCGAATTGATGATTTTTTACCGAACCGTTCAGTTTATCTTCGGCATGCTTTTCTTCAATGGTTAACTCAATATCTTCATCTTTTGCTGAGGTTGCCTGTGGACTTGCTTTTGTTTCTTGTACTTCTTCTTTTTTTATTCTTCGCGTAGTAAAACTTAATTGATCATCTATCTCTTCTTCTGTAATTTCCGGTTCTGTATCTTCGATTTCTGTTTTGCCCGTATCTTTTTCGGTTTCATTTTCAGGGGTGATATTTTCCTGTTCTTTGTATTCTTTGTTGAATAATTCGGCAAAGAGTTTTTTACTCCAAACAACAGATTTTTGGGAAGAGAAGATAAAGAATGCTATGATTGAAAGTGTAAGGAGAAATGCAGTGCCTACTTTCCCTAAAACAGAGTTAAGCCAAAGGGCTATAAAATAACCGTGCCCGCCACCTAATCCACTGCCAAGAAATCCGTTCATATCCCCAAATAAATATCCCAGTAAAACGGATAATATAATAACACCGAAAATCGATAATCGGAGGGTTTTGCGGATGGAGAATAATTTGATATTAAAAAAACGTAATCCAATAACAATAAATAAAAAGGGGAATATAAACGAAGCAATCCCAAACCATTTATTGATAAAAAGGTTGGCGAAATGTGCGCCCGCTTTACCCGACCAGTTTTCTACATTAATATCAATTCCCGAAATGACTTTTGAGTATTGAAAACTTTGGTCTACTTTCCAGGTAAAGAAATAGGAAATAAAAGCAAGGGTTAAAAATGCTGCTAAAAAAAGAATAAAAATTCCTATGATAATTTTTAATCGTTCGTCATTTAACGACTTATTTTTTTTCTTTTTTGTGTCGTTTTTTTTCGCCATCTATTGGTATATGCTTTTTGGATTAATGGATTGCTTTTTATTACCTGCAAAGTAATAAAATAAATTAATGCAAATATAGTCACAAATTCTTTTAATTATGAAAATTCAACAGAGAGGAAATTATTGCTTAAGCAACTCAATGATTTCTTCCATGGTTTTGCGGTTGATGCTTTGGTAACTATCGGGTACTTTAAAATGGTCTGACGTTATTTCTGTTTCCTGAACTTTGGTTGCCGTCAATTTCATATCTAAGTCGTAAAATTTAACCTGAAACTCCATCAGGACACCATCAATGGATTTAAAAGGCGTTTGCGCATTCACATTGTTAATCCTGATTTCATCGGTATAATAAATATGGAAGGGTTGGATGCTGGTATCGGGAAAAAAGATTTTGGCTTTTTGAGACTGAAATCCGCAAATTTCTTTTATCTCATCCTGTAACTCTATTTGCATCCCGGGTAATTCTTCAAAAAACATCGATGACTCATTATTTTTTTCTTCGTATTTGTATTTTTTATTGAGCACTTTAACCAGGGTTGTACTTTTCTTTTCTTTGTAGTTCTGAATATGAGTAAAGCTAACAATTCCCGAAAATCCTTCAATCTTATTTATTGTATTATTGTCTTTAAATTTAATAACCATTTTTTTGGGTAACAAGCCAATCATAAATTTGTCTAACGTATCATTCAGATATTCAATGTTATATTCGATATAACCTTCTTTTATCCGGTCTTTCTGTTGTAATTTATTGCAAGAGTAAAACGTTGTTAATCCAAGTATTAAAAAAATGGCAGCAGGTAATCTAAATTTCATGTTTAGATATTAAGGGTTAATATAAATTTGTATGTAATATTAAGTTAACTAATATAAATAAACAATCTGCAAAAAACAAAAAGTATTGATTTTTGGTTCTAATAAT
>JBNJFS010000291.1:0-3401 GCA_051747085.1 Bacteroidota bacterium | reverse complement strand
TATACACTTTGAGGTTGCCGACTTAACCCAGTTTAAAAAAGAATCGGCATTTGATTTGATTCTGAGTGTTGATGTGATGGAACATATAGAAGAAGATGTAACTGTATTTGAAAATTTTTACACCTCGCTAAAACCGGGAGGGATGTTGTTAATCTCTACTCCATCTGACCAGGGAGGTTCTGATGTTCATGGTGACGATGAACATTCATTTATTGATGAGCATGTTCGTGATGGATATAATGTGAATGATATTGAAGAGAAATTAAAAAAAGCAGGATTTAACCGGGTCGAAACAAACTATTCCTATGGAACACCGGGCAAAATATCATGGAAGTTGTCGATGAAATATCCCATTTTAATGCTAAATGTAAGCAAATTATTTTTTATCATTTTACCGGTTTATTATATCTTAGCCTATCCGGTTGCGTTTATTTTAAATTATTGGGATGTAAATTTAAAACATAAAACAGGAACAGGCTTAATTGTCAAAGCGTATAAATAAAAACACTAAAAAAGAAGCATTTTGAATTTTCCTTTTTTTATATCAAAGCGTTATTTGTTTGCCAAAAAATCCAGGAATGCAATTAATATCATTTCAATGATTTCTGTCGTTGGGGTGACCGTTGGTGTCGCTTCTCTAATTGTTGTATTGTCTGTCTTTAATGGATTTGATGGTATCATAAAATCCATGTACAATGCTTTTGATCCGGATATTAAAGTAACTCCTGCCTCAGGAAAAGTATTTACCCTAACCGATAGTTTAAAAAATAAGCTAAAAAATCATCCGGCTGTTTTCGATGTTGCCGAAACGTTTGAGGAAAATGCACTGTTAAGGTATGATGATCAACAATATATTGCTACCATTAAAGGGGTGAGCGATAATTTTAAAAACGTTTCCGGTGTAGATACCATGATCATTGCCGGCGATTATATTTTAGAGGATGATAAACAGCAATTTGCTGTTGTGGGTCAGGGTGTTGCCTATTATTTGTCATTGGGTTTAAATTATATCGACCCGATTGTTATCTATGTTCCACGGAGGGATGCAAACATTAGCACGAACCCGGCAATGGCTTTTAACCGGAACTATATATTTCCCTCCGGTGTTTTTGGTATTCAGCAGGAGTTCGACACCAAGTATGTTATTGTACCCCTCGATTTTGCAAGAAACTTGTTTGATTATGACAATCAGCTTTCTGCTCTTGAGATAAAACTAAAGAGCGGAGTTAAAACAGAAAATGTTAAGCAAGACCTTAAAGAAGTGCTTGGAAGTCAGTTCAACCTTAAAAACCGGTATGAACAACACGAGGCTTTTTATAAGATTATGGAAACAGAGAAATTCTTTATTTTTATTATTCTTACCTTTATTTTAATTATTGCTTCATTCAATGTTATTGGTTCATTAACCATGTTGATTATTGATAAAAAAGAAGATATTGCTACGTTCAGAAGCCTGGGAGCTAATTTAAAAACCATACGGCAGATTTTTTTAACCGAAGGATGGCTTATTACTATTGTTGGAGCAATCCTGGGGTTGATATTAGGGGGTTTTATTTGCTGGCTACAAATTGAATTTGAGCTGATTCGCCTTCAGGGGTCTGCATCTTTTATTATCGATGCCTATCCTGTAAAAATTATCTGGACCGATTTTGTGGTTGTTTTTGTTACCATTGGTTTAGTAGGTTTTTTAGCTGCCTGGTATCCAGTTAAATATATAACCAAGAGGTATGTTGTTCAGGAGTTAGAAAGGGTTTAGTGTTTGATTCTGCGGGACTTATTATAAAAGTTATTAACAAAAATCCGGAAATAAATTTCTTATTCTTTTTGAATTGTTGATAAAAACTGACCAATAAGTGCCCGATTTATAATAATTTTGAAACAAAAGGTTCAGTCAAAACGTAAAATTTTATTAACATTGCATTTATTTTATTAACAATTGGCCAAAAATTATCGCTCATGTTCAGAAATATGAGAATTTTTATTTTTTTATCCCTGACTGTTTTTCTTGCCCTGGCAATAACCAAAACAGCTTTTTCAGAGAATCGATATTGGGTAAACGGATCCGGAAACTGGAACGACCCTCAGCAATGGTCTGAAACCCCGGGAGGTACCCCGGGAGCATCCGTACCGACAAAAAATGACGATGTCTTTTTTGATCATCACTCCTTTACCTCAAACAACCAATCCGTTATTATTAAAGAAGTTGCTTATTGTAACGATTTTCGATGGGAGGTCGATAACTACCAACCGACGTTAAAGAGTTCTTCTTTCCTTTTTAAAAAATGGACCAAAGCTGAAATCCATGTCCACGGCTCTTTAGTCATTGGAGAAAATATTAATCAGGCATTTTTTGGCGATATTGTTTTAAAAAGCGCAACAGAAAATATTATTGAAGTTGATTCTAAATTAACTGCTGATGTTATTATTGATGCTGAAAATGGAGCATATGTTTTAGAAAAGGATTTTGAATCTGAAGGGAATATTTATTTAAAATCCGGCGGGCTTAATACAAATGAGCGTAATATCACCGCCAACGAATTTGTTGGCTCTGGTAGCCAAAAGAAAAAATTAAATATTAGCAACACTGAAATTGCTATTAATAAGTGGGATTTTACGGAATCAGATAACGTAACGTTCAAAGATAATAATGCAATTCTTAGCATTAATAATATACTTAAACCCTCTAACTTTAAAGCAGGGAATTTAGATTATAGTTTGATTTTTAAATCAGGCTCAAAAGCAACATTGAATTTAGATGATGTGATTGTTGATTCTGTTTCCTGTAATGGTGGCAGTGATGGAGAAATTTCTGTTTTGATTTCAGGAGGGACTCCCGACTATACTTATGAATTAAGAGATGGCGGGAGTGGTGGCGCTTTAATAAAAGATACTACCTCAAGTTTAACGAATTTTACATTTACAGGATTAGAAGCAAATGCTTCCTATTATGTTTTAGTAACTGATGCGAGTTCTTCTATTGCTGGTCAGTTTATCCCTGTTTACGAACCCGAACCATTGGTTGTTGATTCCATTGGCGTTTTTAAAGGATTGTCCTGTTACGACGGGAACGATGCCGAACTGGAAGCATTTGCTTCCGGAGGTACGGGACCTTATACTTATTATTGGGAAGAATTTGACACACTAAGTAGTACTTGGGGACCCCTGGGTCAGACAACTAAAATTGTAACCAATATTTCCCAGGGAATATACAGGGTGTTTGTTGATGATGCTAATTCTTGCGGTCCTGAGACGATAAATAAATATTTTACCAACCCTCCAGATGATATTAATATTCCGGATGAAATTGTTTTTGATAATATCTCCCATACAAATTCTTGCGAAGGAGCTGATAATGGTACAATTACTCTCGAAGCTTCAGGAGGTACCGGAGATATTGATTA
>JBNJFS010000290.1:0-3412 GCA_051747085.1 Bacteroidota bacterium | reverse complement strand
GTATTTATTGGCCGAAAAATGCATTTATTCTTTCAATCCCCTCTTCAACCTCAGCTATAGGACGTGCAATATTTAAGCGGATATAATTTTTCGCTTTCGCCGAAAAGTGTTCGCCGGGAATGACTGCTACCCTCTGTTGCTCGTACAAGTCAACAGCAAACTTAAAACCATCGGGGTATTTTTCAGGTAATTGAGCCCAAACAAAGTAGCCGCCTTTCGTTTCAGGGACTTTAAATCCTAACTTTTTAAGTTCGGTGGATAACAAAGTATATGATTTTTTTAACTTTTCCCGTAAGGATGCAATATACTCTTTTCCGTAATTATAATTTTTAAGATACTCTGCAATAGCCTGCTGTAAAACCGAAGGTGCACATAAGCCGGTATAATCATGAATTGGCTTAATATGCTCCATATGCTTCTGATGAGCCACTAAATAGCCGATACGCCAGCCGGTTATTGAAAATATTTTGGAAAAACTATTCACATAAAACACATTGGGATGAAACTGGTCTAAAGGGATATAGGGCTTTTCTTCAAAATACAAATCGCGGTAAACGGCATCAAATACAACAAAAACATCAAGTTTTTTGCTTATTTTGAGCAAGTTGTCAATTTCCTGCTTACTCCATATTTTGCCAAAGGGATTCCCAGGGGTTCCAATAAAAATTATTTTTACATTTTTTTCCCTGCACGTTTTCTCCAGCGTATCAAAATCAACAGTTGAATCGTTTTGAAACGGAAATGAAACAAAGGCTGTATTAAAAATTTGGGGCAGATTATTATAACTTTCATAAACCGGCTCGAAAGCTAACGCCGAAAAAGGTTTGGGTATAATTTTATTAAAATAGATATAAAGCAACGATAATGCTTCGGTAGCACCTTGCAGGATTAAGAAATCATCTTTTGTAAAGGTAAATTCGGATTGATATTTTTCCAGTAAAAGTTCAAGCAATTCATTATTCCCGTTTCCGGGAGCATATTGGTGTAAATTTTCGGTTGCCAGACTGCTTAAAATTTGTGTAAGCTCTTCAGGAGGTCTAAAACCGGGGATTCCCTGGGCCAGGTTAATACCACCGTGTGTTTTAACCTTATTACTCATAAAACTGATATAAGAACCCTGTGGCTTTTTATATTTTTCTTCCATCCTTTTTCTTTTTGCATTCCGAATCAATATTATCCCGCGACAACCCGAACTTTTCTTTCTCTTCGTTCCCTTTAGGTTCGATGTGCACTAACACATCATACACATTCTCAATACGCGTTTTAATATTTAGCTCTACCTTTTTGGCAATTTTATGCCCTTCATCGATTGACAGTTTACCATCAATTTCTACATCCAACCCTACGGTATACATGTTCGAATGCTTCCTGATTCTCACTCGGTGAGGATTCACAGCGCCCACCTCTTCAACGGCATCAAATATTTTATAATACAAGTCGGGATTATCTGTTCCATCCATCAACTCACGACTGGATTCCATGAAAATTCCATATCCGGAACGCATAATCCATGCACCAATTAGCATTGCTGTAATTAAATCCAACACGGGTAAGTGAAAAACATGAATAAACAGCAAGCCCAACAAAACCGAGGTGGAAATCAAGATATCATTACGCATGTTTTTGCCGTTGGCAATGAGCATGTTGCTGTTAATTTTTTTACCAACCCTTAACTGATAAATAGCAAGCGCTATTTTGGAAAATATTGAAAACACCGTAACATAAACAGCCAATAATGTAGGAACCTCGTGAGGTTCATTATTTATGATTCTGACAATGGCAGAAAAAAACAACTGTGCCCCGGCAAAAAAGATAACAAAACTCAATGCCTTGGTAGCAACCGCTTCGGCACGATTATAGCCATAGGGAAACTTATAATCCGGAGGTTTATTCATTATGCGTGCGGCAAGCAGGGTAATAAAATAGGTTAAAATATCGGTGGTTGTATCAATTCCATCACCAATTACGGCGAAACTCCCGGAAACAACACCAATGAATATCTTTGCAACCGCCAATATTGAGTTTCCAATAATACCAACCCATGAAGCAGATTTTATTTGTTGATTTCGTTTTTCCGTCATAATATTTTTAAAGAATATACAAAAGTAAAGCAAATAATCAGGCTGAACAAAAAAAAGAATATTATCGACTAAAAATTGACTTTAAGCGTCTATTTCATTAAATTGTTACAAAAACAAGATATATGCTTAAGCAAACTGTCATAAAAAAAATCCTGATTCTTGCTGTACATCTATCATTTACGATACAAGTAGCAGCTCAGCTACCCGATAAGATTGACTCAATGATAGCTGATTCAATCGTATCCCCAAATATTGATACTATTTATAAATACAGTTGGGTAGAAGAGCTAAACCAATGGATGACTTATGAGCGTGAAATTGTCCATTATAATAAAAACAAGGACCCCTTAAGAACCCTTTCCCAAAAATGGAACACCTCAGAAGAAGTATGGACGAATACAACCCAGGAATTTTACTCCTACGATAAAAAAGGTAACGAGCAGGAAAAACTGGTACAAACCTGGAGACCTTCGTTTAACACCTGGGTAAATACACAACTGAAAACATCTTATTACACCAATTTTAACGAACGAAAAGAAATTTTATACCAGGAATGGCAAAAGCCAGGCGAAGAATGGATTAATACGGTACGGTATATTATGGATTACAATATGGATGGGCTGGAAAACAGTATTATCATTAGCAAATTCAACAGCATAAATAATAATTGGGAATATTATAAAAAATTTGAGTTGTATTATCCCAGAGAATTTTCATATCCTAACGAGATCCTAATAAGCAATTGGAATGAAGCAAACAAACGCTGGAGTACTGAAGGAAAGTATGAGTTTCTCTACAATTTCCGTGGAAAAAAAACCCAGGAAGTAAGAATAACCTGGAACAACTATTCCCAAAAGTGGCTTAACGGATTAAGAATAATGTATCAATATGACCGGAAAGGACGACTAACCGAGACCATTAATCAAAAGTGGGATTATTCGAAGAAGAGCTGGGTTAATTTTGATAAAACAGTTGCTCAATATAATGAAGCGGGAGAACTGCATATGGAAATTGTTTACAAATGGGATTATTCGTTAAACCAATGGATCGAAACCAATAAATTTCTTTACTCTGATTTAAGGCCAGAGGAGCAGGATAAAGATGCATTATAAATACGAGTACTTACCATTCAATTTTTTTCTCTGTTGTCCGATAAAAAAATTACATCTATGCTGAAACCTTGATTTTATTTAGCATTGAATGATCTCTTATTTCCGGGGCTTTGCCCCGGGCCCCACATACTTTCTTGTCTTGAAACAAGAAAGTACGCAAAGAAATTCAAGGCTGCGCCCGCCTCACTCGAAAAACTACGCGATGTGAGCTAAAAAATC
>JBNJFS010000289.1:0-3421 GCA_051747085.1 Bacteroidota bacterium | reverse complement strand
AGCGAATTTATGAAAAAGTTCGTTTCAATGTATCTAAAACGGAAAATAATCGTATAAAAATGATAAATTTGTAGAACATAATAGTAATTTACCTCAAAAAAATCAATCATGTCAAATCTTTCAGGTCGAATTATACAGGTTATTGGCCCTGTTGTTGATGTTAACTTCGAAAATACCGATGCAGAACTTCCGAATATTCACGATGCCCTTGAAATAAAAAGAGACGATGGCTCTGTTTTAATTATTGAATGCCAGCAACATATCGGTGAGAATACCCTTCGTTGTATTGCCATGGACTCTACTGATGGCTTACAAAGAGGAATGGATGTTAAAGCCACCGGAGCACCTATAAGAATCCCTGTTGGAGAGCAGGTTCGCGGCCGGTTAATTAATGTTATTGGGGAGCCAATAGACGGAATAAGTCAATTGGATAAAACGGGAGGTTATCAGATTCATAATAAAGCCCCTGAATATGTTGATTTAACGACCGAAAAAGAGGTGTTATTTACAGGGATTAAGGTTATTGATTTAATTGAACCCTATTCAAAAGGAGGAAAAATTGGTTTATTTGGAGGAGCCGGTGTAGGAAAAACCGTGCTGATTATGGAGATGATTGATAATATTGCTAAAAAATATTCCGGAACCACGGTTTTTGCAGGTGTTGGTGAACGTACAAGGGAAGGAAACGATTTGCTTCGCGAGATGATTGAATCGGGGGTAATAAAATATGGAAAAGAATTTGAAAAGAGCATGAAAGCCGGAGGTTGGGATTTATCTAAAATTGATTACGAGGCATTAAAAGAATCGCAGGCCAGCCTGGTGTTCGGACAGATGAATGAGCCCCCCGGAGCAAGAGCTACTGTAGCTTTAACCGGTTTATCCCTGGCCGAATCTTTTCGAGATGGGGATAAAAAATCCGGTAAAGGGAATGATATTCTGTTTTTTATTGATAATATTTTCCGTTTTACGCAGGCCGGGTCGGAAGTGTCGGCTCTGTTAGGGCGAATGCCTTCGGCCGTAGGATATCAGCCTACCCTGGCTACAGAAATGGGAATGATGCAAGAGCGGATCACATCGACCAAACATGGGTCAATCACCTCGGTTCAGGCAGTTTATGTTCCTGCCGACGACCTTACCGATCCCGCTCCCGCAACAACTTTCTCCCACCTGGATGCAACCACCGTATTAAGCCGGAAGATCTCTGAGCTTGGTATTTACCCTGCCGTTGATCCGCTGGATTCAACTTCCCGAATTTTAACGCCGGAGGTTATTGGAGATAAACATTATCAAACAGCTCAAAAAGTAAAAGAGGTTTTACAACGTTATAAAGAGCTCCAGGATATTATTGCGATCCTTGGGATGGATGAATTATCCGAAGAGGATAAGGTTGTGGTACACAGGGCACGAAGGGTACAGCGATTTTTGTCTCAGCCTTTCCATGTAGCTGAAGCATTTACCGGTCTTAAGGGCGAGTTTGTTAATATTGAAGATACGATTAAAGGATTTAATATGATTCTCGACGGAGAGGTTGATAAATACCCTGAAGCAGCATTTCAACTGGTAGGAACAATTGACCAGGCCATTGAAAAAGGTGAAAAAATGCTTGCACAAGCAAAGAAAAAAGAATAACTTACATTTGGAAATAATTGAACATTATGCATTTGGAGATTATTACGCCTGATAAAAAGGTATTTTCAGGGAAAGTAAATGTTGTTCAGGTACCCGGAACAAAAGGCTTGTTTGAGGTGCTTGAATATCATGCCCCTATTATTTCAACCCTCGAAAAAGGAAGAGTAAAAATTGTTGAGGGGTCGGCTGAATCTTTTTTTCAAATTGATGGCGGAGTAATTGAAGTAAAAAATAATCAGGTGATTATTTTGGCAGAATCCATCAAAGGGATTAATTGATTTATGAAGCATTTACTGTATATTCTTTTTTTTATTCTATGTAATAACTTTTTAAGTGCTCAGGAAAAAGTTTCTTTTACAGCAGAAGATGGCTTACCGGTTACAGCTGACTTATATAAAGTGAACCCTGATAAACCCTATGTAATTCTTCTTCACCAGGCAAGTTACAGCCGGGGTGAATATAAGAATACGGCCCGTAAAATAGTTAAATTTGGTTATAACTGTTTAGCTGTTGATTTACGTTCCGGAGGAGAGGTTAATTACATCCAAAATCATACGGCATTGGTGGCTGTTCAAAAAGGCTATTCAACCGATTATTTAAGTTCCTTAAAAGATATTGAAGCCGCCATACAATGGGTAAAACAACGAAACGACCATCCCGTTATTCTTTTGGGCAGCTCATTTTCAGCTTCATTAAGTTTACTGCTGGCGAAAGATAACCCTGATATTGAAGCCGTAATTGCCTTTAGTCCCGGAGAGTTTTTTGAACCCGAAATCAGCATAAAGCACGAAATAAAAAATTTAAACAAACCGGTATTTGTTGCTGCTTCGAAACGAGAAGAAGCATATATTAAAGAGATGTTTCATTTTGTCCCTTCCGCAAATAAAACGATATTTACACCCCAAAATGGTTCCGGAGAACATGGGTCCAAATCTTTATGGAAAAATAATCCGACAAGTAAAGAATACTGGCTTGCTTTAACCATGTTTTTCAGTAAAATACGTTAATTAATAATGCAAAAAATACGTTTTTTAATTATTCGCTTTAGCTCTATTGGGGATGTTGTGTTAACAACCCCGGTAGTGAGATGTCTGAAAAATCAGGTTGAAGGTGCAGAAATCCATTATCTTACCAAACCTGCATTTCGTAAAATTTTGGAAAACAATCCGTACATTGATAAGGTACATGTATTACAACCATCTTTTGCTGATACTATTCATCAATTGAAATACGAGCATTTCGATTATATTATTGATTTGCATAAAAATTTACGGTCCTTCAGAGTTAAAAACAGGCTAAAGGTTATCTCGTTTTCTTTTCATAAGTTGAATAAAGAAAAGTGGTTGATGGTCAACTTTAAAAAGAATAAACTTCCTGATAAGCATATTGTTGATCGCTATCTGGAGACGCTATCTGTTTTTGATGTGCAAAACGACCAACAGGGGTTAGATTATTTTATTCCGGACAAAGATCACGTAGATTTGAATACCCTTTCTGATGAATTGGCTGGTGGATATGTGGGTGTTGTAGTAGGAGCTTATCATAACACGAAAAAGATGCCTTCAGAAAAGATTGTTTCTATCTGCCGGAAAACAGACAAGCCGGTTGTTTTGTTGGGTGGCCCGAAGGATCGGGAAGAGGCTGAAAAAATAAAAAATGCGGTTGGCACAAACATTTTTAATACCTGTGGTAAATATAATATCAATCAATCCGCTTCGTTGGTAAAACAGGCAAATGTTATTTTAACCCCGGATACAGGCTTAATGCATATCGCCAGTGCTTTTAAGAAAAA
>JBNJFS010000288.1:0-3429 GCA_051747085.1 Bacteroidota bacterium | reverse complement strand
CCAATTACACCTATCTTAAAGAACTATTAAGTTCAACCAAAGCGAAAATTATCTGGGCAAAAGACGGAAAAGAAGCGGTTGAGTTGTGCTTAAAAAATAAGATTGATTTGGTTATCATGGATATGAAAATGCCCAATATGGACGGATACGAGGCAACCAGAAAGATTAAAGAACACAAACAGGATCTAAAAATCATTGCTCAATCTAATTTTACCCGCGATGATGAGAAACAAAAATGTCTGAATGCAGGATGCGATCATTACCTGGCAAAACCCATTAGTATTGAAACCCTCTTTACGGCGATTAACAATGCTTTTTCAAAAAATTAACCCTACATATTTAATTTTTTTAAAAGATGCAGATAAACTTAATCGCTTCAACGTTTCAAATTTTATTTTAAAATTTATACATTTATACCTTAAAAGCTAACAACTTAAAAAATCATGGTTATGATTGCAACCTATATTCAGGAATTACTGGCTACCAATAACAGGGTTATTATTCCTAATTTCGGCGCTTTTTTAGTTCGGGCAACATCAAAAAGTAAAGATGCTGAAACCCTGGACAAGAAATTAAAAGACATTTACTTCAGCCCTTTCTTAAAATTTAACGATGAGCTGTTAGAAAAATATATCATCAAAAAAGAGGGGGTTACCAAAGAACAGGCATCTGAAAAAATCAAAGAATTTATTGATGCGGTAAAAAAAGAGCTGGATAACGAAAAGCCTTTTGAGATTAAAGACTTTGGTAAGTTTATTATTGACAAACAGGGGAAGGTTCAGTTTATAACCATCGCGAACGAAAAGGATGACGAAAGTCCCAAAGAAGATAAAAAAGCAGCACCGGTAAAAGCCGAAGAATCCAAAACAAAAAAATCAACGGCTCAAAAAACCGCTTCATCCAAAACAAAAAAAGATGACGAAAAGGCAAAAAAAGCGGATGAGGAGCCCCCAAAAGAAACAAAAAAAGAAACGATAAAAGAAGAGAGTGTTAAGAAAACCCGGTTGCAAGAATTTACTCCCGAAAAAGAAGAGCCGGCCAAACCCGAAGCGCCAAAAACAGGCAGCTACCAAAAAGAAAAACAGCCGCTTAACAAAAGTGTTATATGGACTGTGGCCATCGGTGTTCCTATTGCTGTTTTACTCATTTTTGCACTAATTAATATAGATAAAATTGAGGGCATTTTTAGTAAGGACAAAAGCAAAACAAAAGCTACGACAGAAATAGCACAAGAAAAAAAGTCCACTTCACAGGAAGAAAAGGCTGCAAAAACAGAAGAAGCGTCCAAAAAACAAACCGCTGATAAAAAAGCAACCGCTGAAACGGACAAAAAAACAACTACGACAGCCAAACAAGAAACAAAATCAGCTACCCCGGCCCAGAAAAAATACTACATCATTGCAGGTAGTTTTAAAAATGAAAATTATGCCGACCGTTTTCTGGAAGATCTAAAAAAACAGGGATATAATGCCGAAAAGCTTGGCGAAAGAAATGGAATGCATGCGGTAAGTTATAACTCCTTTTCCGATAAAAGAAAAGCATTAGCCGAATATCGCTTTTTAACCCAGGAAAAGAATCTGAAAGCCTGGATTTTATATTATTAACAAAATACTTTATTGCCTGCAAAAGCCGCAATTATTGCGGCTTTTTTTATTTTTTAGCCCGATAACTTGAAAAAAATAAAACTTACCCTTAATTTCAACTTATAATTTTGCGAAATTATCCATGTAAAAATAGTTAATTTGCTTTTTATTAACCCATCAAAATCTTTTTGAAGTGAGGATTAAATACATAGACTTAATAGAACAGACCTTCGACTTTCCACAGAAAGAGTTTAGCTTAGATAATGACAATCTGCTTTTTCACGAAATTCCCCTGATGGATCTTATCGAAGAATATGGAACACCATTAAAATTTACCTACCTCCCCCAAATCTCCAACCAGATCCAGCGGGCAAAAAAATGGTTTCATAATGCCATGAAGAAGGTCAATTACAAAAGCACCTATTATTATTGCTATTGCACCAAAAGTTCGCATTTTAAACACGTACTGCACGAAGCATTGAAAAACGATATCCATATCGAAACCTCATCGGCTATTGATATCAATATCGTTGAAAAGCTTTACGAAGAAAAAAAAATCAGCAAATCGACCTATATCATTTGTAACGGGTTTAAACGCGAGGCTTACATTGAAAATATAGCCCGTTTAATCAATCACGGATTTTACAATACCATTCCGGTGGTTGATAACTTTAAAGAGCTGGACCAGCTGGAAGAGTTTATTGAGGTGCCTTTTCAGATTGGCATCCGCATTGCTTCAGAAGAAGAGCCAAAATTTGAATTCTATACTTCTCGTTTAGGAATCGGATATAAAGATATTGTTTCTTTTTATAAAAAGCAGGTTAAAGAAAATCCCAATATTCAGCTTAAAATGCTGCATTTCTTTATAAATACCGGGATTAAAGACAATGCTTATTACTGGAGTGAACTGGTAAAATGTCTAAGTGTTTACGGCGAATTAAAAAAAGTTTGTCCCGAGCTCGATTCATTAAATATTGGCGGGGGTTTCCCCATTAAAAATTCATTATCATTCGATTATGATTATGAATATATAGCCGATGAAATTATTTCACAAATCAAACTGTATTGTGAAGCCAACAATTTAAAAGAACCTAATATTTTTACCGAGTTTGGATCATTTACGGTGGGCGAAAGCGGTGGTATTATTTATTCTGTTTTAGGGCAAAAAAAACAAAATGACCGGGAGGCATGGAATATGATCGACAGTTCGTTTATGACCACACTCCCCGACAGCTGGGCTATTAATAAGCGGTTTATTCTGCTTCCTGTCAACAAATGGTACAACACCTACGAAAGGGTTTTTCTGGGCGGATTAACCTGCGACAGCGATGATTATTATAACTCCGAACAACATGCCAATGCCATCTATCTGCCCAAGACATCATCGGGCGAACCATTATATATCGGTTTTTTTAATACCGGCGCCTACCAGGACACTTTAGGCGGATACGGAGGGCTACAACACTGCCTGATTCCCGGTCCAAAACATATTATTATTGATAAGGATAAAAACGGGAAATTAACCACCCGGTTGTTTACAAAAGAACAGGAACCTCAGGATATGCTAAAGATATTAGGGTATAACAAAAAATAATCAGCGAAAATCATGAAAAATTACGCCGGAATACCCGATAAATATGCACAATTAGAAACCTCAAACATTGTGCTTATTCCTGTACCCTACGACGGTACCAGCACGTGGATTAAAGGGACCCACAAAGGGCCTGAAGCTTTTCTCGAGGCTTCCGAGAATATGGAGGTTTACGACATAGAAACCGATACTGAAGTTTACAAAAAGGGGATCTTTTTATCCCAACCAGTCACCGAAGACAGCTCGCCCGAGGCA
>JBNJFS010000287.1:0-3432 GCA_051747085.1 Bacteroidota bacterium | reverse complement strand
ATGTAGCCAAAGAATTTATAAAAAAAGGGTTTGAGGCTATTGTTGTTTCCGTTGATAGCAGATGGTTCGATCAATCATTTGCCGGTAGAATTTACAACGATCAATTTTTAAAGGATTTACCACAACATGTTGACCCCTGTGGCGAAAATGGAGAATTCCATACGTTTGTATTTAACGGTCCTGTTTTTAAAAACCCAATGGCAATAAAAAAAGGAGAAACCGTTTATAAAGAATATCCATCTCCGGATAAAAATAAACCTGAACCAACCATTGGTTTTTGGTTTTGTGATTTATCCTGACAGGGAAAAATCAACGGTTTATTTTAGTTAAATCTTTGATTTTCCATACGGCAGCAGCATTATTCATGATTAATGCTGGTTACATTAAAAGAGGCTGTCCAAAAAGGTTTGAAAACGTCATTCCGAACGCCGTGCCTGCCGGCAGGCAGGAAGTGAAGGAATCTTTTTGAATTGATAATCAACAGATTCCTTCGTCGTCCCGTATAGCTATCGGGACTCCTCGGAATGACAACGATTTTTTACTTTTTGGACAGCCTCTTTTATTTATGGGTTGATCTTTAATTATTTTAAACCGCGATTTTCAAGTAATGCATCAATAGATGGTTCTTTACCACGGAATTTCATATATTGTTCCATTCCTTCTCCCATTCCGTTTTCAGCTAAAATATGTTTTCTAAATTTAGCCGCAAGCTCCTGGTTAAAGATGTCGCCGCTTTCTTTAAAGGCATTATATGCATCGGAATCTAAAACTTCAGCCCACATATAAACATAATATCCGGCAGAATATCCTCCACTAAAGATGTGTGAGAAATAAGTACTTCGATAACGAGGAATTATTTCATCAATGAGTCCAATTCTGTCCATCGATGCTTTTTCAAAAGCATTCACATCAATATTTTCGGTATTTTCGATAGTATGCCAGTCTAAATCAAGTATTGATGCCGCAACATATTCAACCGTAGCAAATCCCTGGTTAAAATGTCCGCTTTTTTCCAGTTTCTCAATTAACTCATCAGGAATAGGTTCATTGGTTTCATAATGTTTGGCATATTCTTTTAACACTTCAGGTGCTGCAGCCCAATGTTCCATAATTTGTGAGGGTAACTCGACAAAGTCTCTGGGCACACTGCGTGAAGTTCTCCTGTATTGACCATCCGCAAATAAGTTATGTAATGCATGTCCAAACTCATGGAAGAACGTTAATGTTTCATCAAATGTAAGTAAGGCCGGTTTGTTTCCTGTGGGGCGGGTAAAATTAGTAACAATATATACTAACGGATAAATTTTCTCGCCATCTTCGTAAGCTCCACTACGGAAAGTACCACACCAGGCACCTGCTTTTTTGCCTGCCCGTGGGTGACTGTCAATATATAAAATACCTAAATGGCTACCGTCAGCTTCTTTTACTTCGTAAGTTTTAACTTCTTCGTGATAAACCGAAATATTATCTAACTCTTCGAACTGCAAACCATATAGTTGATTGGAAACATAAAAAATTCCTTCACGAACATTATCTAATGAGAAATAAGGTTTTAACTCTTCTTCATCTAAATCATATTTTTGTTTTCGCAGTTTTTCGGCATAATACCACCAGTCCCATAATTTAAGTTCAAAGTCACCCCCTTCTTTATCAATAATTTTTTGCATCTCGGCACGCTCCTCCTTGCTTACTTTTAATGCAGGATCCCAAACCTGATATAAGAAATCGTAAACATTTTCAGGGGTTTTAGCCATATTATTATCAATAACATACTCGGCATAGTTATCCCAATCTAACAATTTAGCCTTTTGGTCGCGGAGTTTTACCATTTCGGCAATAACTGGTTTGTTATCATTTTCGTTGTCATTATCTCCTCTATGATAATACGCTTTATAAATTTTCTCGCGCAGTTCACGTTTTGGCGAATAGGTTAAAAAGGGAATCCAGCTTGGTTTTTGTAAAGTAAATACCCATTTACCTTCCATTCCGTTATTTTTTGCTTCATCAGCAGCTGCTTCAATCACACCGTCGGGCAAACCAACCAAATCTTCTTCATTATCAATAACTAATTTGAAAGCATTGGTTTCGGCCAATAAATTTTCACCAAATTCCAACGAAAGCATGGATAACTCTTCGTTGATTTTTTTCAACTCTTCTCTCTTTTCTTCAGGAAGTGCTGCGCCACTACGTTCAAAATCTTCATAGATTTCTTCTACCAAGCGCATTTGCTCCTGGTCAAGGTCCAGGTCGTTACGCTTATCATAAACCGTTTTTATTCGTTTAAATAAATCCTGGTTCATGTTCACTTCATTCCTGAACTTAGACATCATGGGTGTTACCTCACGTGCTATTTTTTGAAGGGTAGGATTTGTATTAGCAGATAACATACTATAAAAGACACTGGCTCTACGTAAAATATCACTCCCACGATCATAGGCCAAAATAGTATTTTCAAAGGTTGGCTCATCGGGATTTGTAATGATAGCCTCAATTTGTGCTTTAGACTCTGCCACTCCGGCTTCGAATCCGGGGATATAGTGCGAAGTGTCTATTAATTCGAATGGTGGGGTTTGGAATGGTGTATCAAAGTCAGCCAAAAAAGGATTTTCTGGTTTTTTCTCATTTGTACAACTCATAACTACCATACCCATCATTACTAATAAGATTGTTAGTTTTTTCATACTTTATTAATTTTTAAGAATTTAAGGATTTGAATATTTCATTTAAGACAATAAAAATAAAAAATTTGTAGTGTTTATCATAATACATTTTGGGAATCCATTGTTAAATAAATTTGCTTATTGGACAATTCAAGAAGAAATCGGTTTAATAGAATAAAAAAACATCCCGGTCTCCCGGGATGCAAACACTCTAATTTATTAACCTTGCTATTATATGAAGAAGTGATAATAGCCTTTTTTATTCAATACAAATATAAGACAATTTTATTAAAAAAAGGTTTAAAAAAAGTTAAAAAATTTAAAAATAAATAAACAAAATTTAGATCTGTAATGCTAAAATACTTAATGTTAAATAATTAAATAAAACAGATGACAGACATAAAAATTAATAACCAATAACCCACAGAACTCGTTGTTCTTCAATACATTTTTCAGTTATATCAATCAATCCTTCGTTGAGTGTTATTAATTTATTTAGGTAAAAATTCCATTTTTCATGCCATTTGGGGTCTTCTTTATTTAATTCATCCATAAAATCCTGCCCTAAAAAGATTTGATTAATATGATTCTTAAAAGCTTCCGGGCTGTCAATCTTTTTTAACGATTCAAGTTTAGCTAATAATTCATTACGCAGAGGAACAATTTTACGGGAATTATACTTGGTAGCACCAAAAAATTCGTATAGTTTATTTGCATTTTCAAAACAAGAAGTAAATATATTAAAAACCTCTCCTTCAACATATTTCGATTC
>JBNJFS010000286.1:0-3496 GCA_051747085.1 Bacteroidota bacterium | reverse complement strand
TTGAAATCAGAAATTTAATTTCTGAACTGGGAAAAGAAAAAACAGTCATGCTTTCTACCCATATTATGCAGGAAGTGGAAGCAATTTGTGATCGTATTATTATTATCAATAAAGGTAAAATTGTAGCAGACGATTCTATCAAGTCTATCTATTCCCATACCATTGATCAATATATTACCATTGTCGTTGAATTTGATAAGGAACCCGATCAAAAGCAACTGGAACAAATTGAACAGGTAGATAAGGTTGCTAAAATTGATGGCAGAAACTGGCTAATACAGAGCTTATCCAAAGAAGATATACGACAAAAAATATTTAATTTTGCCGTAAAATCTGAACTTGCAGTACTTTCCATGCAGAAAAAAGAAAAAAGCCTGGAAGAAGTATTTCATGAATTAACCCAATAACTTTTCCTGTCAGGATTAATAAATCATCCCAACTTTATTGTCCGCTCCTTTATTAATTTTGGTCGTTTATCAAAGTTTCATTGACTTTTACTTCTACTTCCCTTAAATTTAGTTTTTAACTTTTTTTTATAATAATTTATTGACTTTGCATTAAACACCTTAAAATGATAGCTGAAATCTATTGTTGAATGATAGCTGTCAATTCGGATAATACTATTACAACATATAGATATATAGAATAAAAGCGATGAAAAAAAAGCTATCCTATCAGCAACTGGAACAAAAAGTCCAGCATCTTGAAAATAAGTTATCCAACTTAAAAAATAAAGAATCAGAATTACAAGAACATCGTGAAAAACTACAGTTGGCCATGAACGCTGCCAACTACTACTCCTTCGAAATAAACCTTAAATTATTAAAAATAACCGCTTCAGAAGAGATATATGAAAACCTGGGTTATCCCAAAAAGGAGCGTGCATCATTAATTCATAATGCCGGCAGTTTAATCTATCCCGATGATTATAAAAAAATGAAAGCACACATTTTATCCGATGGAAAAAACAGACCTTTAGCGTTTAATTTTGAATTTAGAATTAAACATAAAAACAACCACTGGGAATGGTTTATGGCAACCGGAAAAAATACCGAATGGGATAGCGAAGGAAAACCTTTACGAATATTGGGATTACTAAAAAACATACAAAAAGATAAAGAAGCTCAGATCAAACTAAAGGAAAGCGAAGAAAAATTTAAATCTCTGGCAACCCTTTTGCCAGAAGTTGTTTATGAAGCCGATATACAGGGTAATCTAACGTTTGTAAACCTAAAAGCTTACGAAATTTTTGAATACACTTCTGAAGATTTTAAAAAAGGCCTCAATGCACTCCAGATGATAGCTCCGGAAGATTTACCCAGAGCCAGGGAAAATATCAGAAATGTTTTAGTAAAAGAAAATACAAAAGGGATAGAATATACGGCCATAACCAAAAAAGGAAGAAAATTTCCTGTTTTAGTTTACTCAAACCCAATCCTTCAAAATGATAAAGCTAGCGGTTTACGAGGAATCATTGTGGATATTTCTGAACAAAAAAATTTAATTAAAAAACTCGAAAGAAGTGAAAAAAATTTTCACCAACTGGCAGACAATATAAATGATGCCTTTTGGCTCCGTACGCTTGACCAAAAGATTATTTACATGAATCCGGCTTGTGAGAAAATTATTGGAGAAAATTCTAAAGATATATTTGAAAATTTTAACGAGTATGAACAATGGATTCATCCTGAAGATAAAGAGGAAACGATTCGTCAAAAACTAGAAAATCAAAATTATCCGGAGAAAACACATTATTATCAACATCGAATCATACGATCCGACAGACAAATACGATGGCTCTGGGTACGTACTTTTCCTGTTTTTAACGAAAAAGGAGAACTGTATCGTCGTGCAGGTATTGCCAGCGACATTACCGAACAAAAAACACTTCTTGATGAATTAACCCGTGCGAAAGAAAAAGCAGAAGAAAGTGATAAGCTTAAATCTGCATTTTTAGCCAATATGTCGCATGAAATCAGAACACCAATGAATGGCATTTTAGGATTTGCCGAACTTTTACGCGACCCTTCTATTAGCGAAGAAGAAAAAGAAAACTATATTAAAATTATTAATTCAAACGGGAAACAGTTAATAAACCTTATTGACGATATTATAGATATTGCCAAAATTGAGGCTGAACAACTCTCCATAAACAAAAATTATGTCAATTTAAATTCAATAATGGATGATGTTTATCTTCTTTTTAAACAGGAACAACTTCGATTAAACAAAGCCCATATTGATTTTACCTTAAAAAAACAAAAAGATAATCCTTCAATCTATACCGATAGCATCCGTTTAAAACAAATTTTAAACAACTTACTCCATAATGCGTTTAAATTTACAGATAAAGGATTTATAACGTTTGGTTATGAAAGCATTAAAGATAAAAATCGTTTCTTTTTCCTTTTTTTTGTTTCGGATTCGGGGATAGGTATTTCCAAAGATAAATCTGACATTATTTTCAAACGTTTTGGGCAAATTAAAACTCAAGATAAAAGAATTTATCAGGGTACCGGTCTGGGTCTTTCTATCTGTAAAGGGTTAACGAAATTATTAGGAGGAGAAATTTGGTTCGAATCAGCAAATGAAGAAACCACTTTTTATTTTACCGTTCCGGTAAATATAAATTCTGAGGTAAATGCAAAACCGTTAGAAAAAACCACCCCATTTCAAAAATGGGATAATATAAAAATACTGGTCGTTGAAGATAACGAAGATAATCTTGAATTTTTACGAACCCTGTTAGAAAAAAACGGAGCCAATGTTTTAACAGCAAAAACAGGAGAAAAAGCCGTTGAGTATATCCAAAAAGATAAAACAATCCAAATAATACTTATGGATATCAGGTTACCACAAATGGATGGTTTTGAAACAACACAACGAATTAAAGCCATCAACCCCAACATTCCGGTAATTGCTCAAACTGCTTATGCTTTGTATAACGATTATGACATTTGTTTGAAAAACGGTTGCGACGACTATATTGCCAAACCCTTAAAAAAAGATGTTTTATTTAAAAAAATAAATCACTACATTTACAAATAAAAATTGGAGATACTATGCAACGATCATTAATTATTGGCTTATTATCGGCACTAATCCTGGTTATTCTTGCCTTAAGAAACGATACCCAAGTAGATCTATTTTTCCTTTGGGGCGATCCGGTTAAAGGTTCTCTTTCATTAATTCTCCTGGTTTCCATAATTTTTGGTGTTATCTTAGGAATCATATTCTCCTATCCGTCTATCTTAAAGCAGAAGAAAAAACTGACGGAAAATAAAAAAGAAGTTGAAAAACTGAATACGGTTTTAGCTGATTATAAAAAAGAATACGGCTTAAACCAAAAAGCCCGTGAAAAAGAAGAAGCAGAAAATAAAAAGGAAAATAATTCAGATACAGAAAAATAGCAACTTCTCTATTTTATTTTTTCCTTTTGCTAAGATAATACCGGTAGCCGATATTAACACTTAACGTTTGATTATAATAATATTGA
>JBNJFS010000285.1:0-3505 GCA_051747085.1 Bacteroidota bacterium | reverse complement strand
TTCAATTAAAGCCTCATTTTCTTCTGAGTTAATTATATTTAAAACAAAATCCTGCCTCATCAAACGAAGCTTTGAAATACTTCGTAATAAACCCGAAATATTTTTATGCTCGTCTCTTAGATTTGAAACATGTAAAATCGATTTTTTATACTCATCCGGTTTTGATTGATATTGAAAAACATCCGTTTCAACAACATTAGGAATAACTGTGTATTTTGCATGGATTCCTGACACTATCATTGCCTTCTTTAAATTTGCCGTTACCGGGATAACATTTTTTGCCTTTCGACCAATATAATTATATAAAAACCGCTTAAAAGAACTAATTCGCTGATAAGTACCCTTTAAAAAACCCGTCCAATGTTCGGTAAAAATATAGGGAATTTTATAAAGAATGGATAGTATAAACACAATACTTCCAATAGGATATAATACATTTCCATGAATTAAGTCGGGTTTACCAAACTTTTTTAGTATATAATGCATTCCTTGTTTATAATAGTAAAGATACATTAACTTACTCAACCACTTACTCTTAAAATAGAATATCACTTCAACTAAATTTTCTTCACTATTATTTTCAACAACCTCATATCTTTTTTTAAGAGCCTGGTCTTTAATAACATGTAAGCATATAACTTTACTATACAAACCCACAGCTTTTGCATGTCGTTTCACAAAATCACCTCTAA
Organism: Bacteroidota bacterium; assembly: GCA_051747085.1. Classification (GTDB taxonomy): domain Bacteria; phylum Bacteroidota; class Bacteroidia; order Bacteroidales; family UBA12077; genus UBA12077. The sequence goes on along the minus strand of JBNJFS010000285.1, from coordinate 2,813 downwards.
AAGGAAATAATCGGGTAGGATACCAGGATGAAAGAAAAAGTATTGTATATTTATCTGATTGCATAAAATAAAAATATACTCAAAACTATTGAAAAATAAATAATGAACAAAGCATGAAAGTTAATTTGCTTATCATTGGAGCAGGACGAAGTGGCACAACCAGCCTGTGCGAACATCTTAAACGTCATCCGGAAATTTGCTTTTCAACGATAAAAGAAATTCCATTTTTTTCTATCGAAGAGATATATCAACGTGGATACAAGTATTATCACTCTTTTTTTAAACATCCCGACAAACCTGTGATAGCATCATCCGATACTTACCTCTTAATAGACCGGAAAGCACCTGAAAGAATTAAACAATACAACCCTGATATAAAAATTATCATTATCATGCGAGAACCTGTGGAGAGGGCCTATTCATCATACATTTATGCTATTAATAACGGACATCAAAAAAAGGAAATAAGTTTCAAAGAATCACTCCTGCTGGAAAATGAAAATATTAACCGGAAAAATATCGTAACACAAAATAACCTCGGCCATTTTTATTCGGGTTTGTATTACCAACATATTAAATACTGGATGAAATTTTTTCCTGAAAAAAACTTCCTGCTGTTAAAAACAACAGATTTAAAAAACAAACCCTCAAAAACCTTGAGCACTATAAGTTCTTTCCTTGGTATTAATAACTTTAAAAATATCGATGAAATACATATTAATAAAGCTTCTGGTGTAAAGTCATTGTTTCTGCATCGTTTTTTTATTGACCGCAATAATTCAGTTAGAAAATTCTTCGGATTTATCACTCCCGTTTTTATTAAAAAGATAATTTTTAATTCAGGGATTATTGAAAAGATCAATCAATTAAATACAAAAAAAACGAATTACGCCAGACTTTCAGAGAAAGACAAAGAAATGGTAACACCCTATTTTGCTGAAGATTTGAAAAATCTTAAAGAAGAATTTAATATCACCTTTTGATATAATTTTTCCGGATGAGTTTTTTTAACAGGTAACGGACATATTCCCGACGTAAAATTGTTTTTGCAGAGTAACCCGTTTTTTCAAGAGGTACTCGTTGTAAATGGCTGCTTAAAACTTCATCTTTAAGCCCGGCACAACCAAAAGTCAAGTCCGGTTTTATTTCATGATCCGCATAAATGCTTTCAAAAAACTGTTTGGAAACGTTGAAATCAGTAAAGGGAAAAGCAAAAAGGTTAAAATCCGGATTCAACATTTCGTTTATCCGGGTAACACTTTCTTTTACCTGTCGATATTGCTCTTCGAATGATATATTGAAAAACTCGGGATGGTCTACACCATGTGCTCCAATATAAAAACCATCTTTCATTAATAAACTTAACTCAGCGGTTGATAAATAAGGGTTTTTCTTTTGCAAGTAATCATTAAAATCAATACGTAACGAACAAGCTATTTCGTCCAGGACATCCTTATGCAAATAATTAACTTGTAAAACAGCATCTTTAACCGGTTTAAAAAGGTGTGAATTGATATTTAAAATCTCTGCCACTTTCGTTAATTCGCAGGGATCTTCATTTTTCAATCTTTCAACAATTAAACCGGCTTTATAGCGGTAAAATAAATCTTTATTATTTACAAAAGCTGAGTTAACAAAAAATATGGCCGGAATCCCTTTTTCTTTTAAGATCGGGGCGATAAAATCTTTCACCTCTCTTAAACCGTCATCAAAAGTAAAAAGAACTCTGTTTTCAGTAAGGGGCTGATTATTTTTTATTGAATACACCAGGTCTTTAACACTTATAGGTTCATAAAATTTTAAAATAAATGCTAAATCGTTTTTAAACTGGCGGATAGAACGTAACGGATACAAATTTTTAAGGTGTGCCGGAGGTTCATCACTTATAGCATGATATAAAGGAATAAGCAACTTTTTATTTGATATTTGAATAAGTTTTTGAAGCATTAGAACCATTTATTTAGGGGCCAGGGTAAATTATTTAGTTTGTATATACTGTAAAAAACAGGCTTTGCACCAAACCCGGCAAAAAATCGGGCAATGCCTTCTACATTTCCTCCCTCAAAGTCGAGGATATAATCTTTGCCTGCATATTTTTTTATGATGGCATCGATGATTAAAAACATCGCCGCTTTGTTCTTCCCCTTTTTATTTGATGATGAAATCAACATCGTTATCCGTTTTTTAAAGATAACAAAAAAAGCGACAGCGATTAAACTCCCTTCCTCATCTAAAACGCCAATGCTTTCGTAATCGGCTTTGTTTTGAATGGTATTAATCAAGGAAAGTAAAATTTTATAATGCCACACTTTCAAATTATTCACTGGATTTGCTTTTTTAAAGGTCCATACAATCTCAGCATCTACATCAGAGACTATGTTCAATGAATAGTTGCATGCCTTTTTCAAATTCCGTTTGGTGTTTTTATGATACAAATCATATCGTTGCTTATAACTATCACTTAAAGTTAATGCATAGTTTTTCTTTAATGGATAGGCTTCAGTAAGTTTATTTTCTGCATTAAGCTGAATATGGATATATCGAAACAGTGTTGGGAGTTTGTCTAAAAAATAGTGGTTTATATTTTCATTATCATGGGAGCAAAAGACTCCTAACTGCTGACAAAAAGGGGGTTGTACCAGGTATTTCAGTCCAAACTTTTGCTTAACAGGCAAAGGCATTACCGCCTCATAATCTCCCAACACCAACGCATTCCACCCTGGCGACACCCTATCGAGATACCATGAAAGGGCATATACTAACCCATTATGGGAATTTTCTATCGCTAAATCCCACTTTTGTTTGTTTATTTG
>JBNJFS010000284.1:0-3508 GCA_051747085.1 Bacteroidota bacterium | reverse complement strand
GGCTTTGAAAGAGCAAATTTTGTAAGGTGGACAAAAAAAGGTTATATCATCAAACTCAGAAATGGTTTTTATTCGTTTCCTGAATACTTGAATGTTCCAGGTTTTGATTTATACATTGCAAACCGCATTTATTCTCCTTCGTATATTAGTTTACATTATGTGCTGAATTTTTATGGGATAATACCTGAAGGAGTTACTCAAATAACATCAATAAGCAGTCTGAAAACCACACGTTTTGAAAATAAATTTGGAACATTTACCTATCAGAAAATGCAGCCGAACTTGATGTTTGGTTATGAAGTAAAAAAGTTTGGAAAATGGGGGATTAAATTTGCTGAACCCGAAAAAGCCATTGTTGACTTATTTTACCTGTATCCGTTTTATAATAACGAATCTGAAATAGAAGAATTACGATTCGACAGGGATATGCTTAAATTAGATATCAATAAGCTTCATCATTATGTCCAAAAATTTAAAATTAAAGCTTTAGAAAAAAGAATAAAAATAATGATAAATGTATATGACCTATGATAAATATTGAACAAATATTATCGTACTACCCTGAACAATTACAAAAAACTAAAAAAGTTCATATAATAAGGGAATACCTGCAATTTATGCTGTTGAACCATTTATCCAACTCAAAATATGCAAAAGATATCTGTTTTATTGGAGGAACAAATCTCAGGTTAATTCATGGAATTGACCGTTTTTCGGAAGACCTGGATTTCGATAATAAAAACATGAGCAGAACAAAATTTATCAATATGACTGATGCTTTGATAAAACATTTACAAAACAACGGAGTGAATGTAATTGCTGATGATAAATCTAAAGATGCCCGGCTTGTAGCATTTCGAAGAAATCTCATATTTCCGCAGTTCCTTTATGACAATGGATTATCGCCTTTTAAAGATGCCAAATTTTTAATCAAAATAGAAAGCCAGGATCAGGGCGTTGAATATAAACCCGAAATTTTTTTAATGAATGGAGGTGGTTATATTTTCAACTTCCCTGCTGCGCCGAATAATGTGCTTTGCTCAATGAAAATTGCCGCATTATTAAACCGGCAAAAAGGAAGAGATTTTTATGACACGATGTTTTTATTATCGAAAACACAGCCCGATTATGCCTTTTTAAAAGAACGCACAGGAATCTCATCACCACAAGAGCTAAAAAAGGCACTCTTGCAAACCGCAAAAAAAACCGATTTAAGACATAAGTCCAAGGATTTTGAACATCTAATTATTGACAGGAATAACGCAAAAAAAATATTGCTTTTTCCCGATTTCATATCCAAAGTAATTACCGATTAAAAATTGACTCAAGGTGTGGTTAAAGAAGTTTTAAATACTAAATTTTAAATGTTTGTAAAACATTTTGAAAGTCCTCAGGGATAGGGGATTCGAAGTGTACTTTTTGTTGTAATACAGGATGCATAAAAGTTAATTGCCCTGCATGTAAAAACAATCTTTTTATCCCGGTTTTTTCTGTAATAATTCTGTTAAGTGTCCAGTCCCCATGATGGGTATCGCCCAAAATATCAAACCGGTGTATGGCAAAATGCTGACGTATTTGATGCCAGCGACCGGTTTCAGGATTTATTTCCACTAAGCTTAAATCGATATCCTGAAATTCTTTGTAACAAATGTTGGTTTTAATCGATTCAATGGTTTTATAATGCGTAATGGCAGACTTCTTTTTTCCCCGTTTTTTTATCAAAACATTTTCATCGAATGTTCCAGCTCCAGGGTTTTCTCTTACCAAAGCATAATATACTTTTTCAACTTCTTTATGTTCAAACTGTAAGGTTAGGTTTTTTGCAATTTCCGGACTTAAAGCAAGTACAATTAATCCTGATGTTTTCGAATCTAACCGGTGTACATTATATACACTTTTATCCAGCATTTGCCCTGTTTGTTTTGTGAGGTAAGGCGCATCATGTGGCATAAAGTCATTTTTATGTACCGGTAAATTCACCGGCTTGTTACAAACCACCAGATCATTGTCCTGATAAATGATTTCTGGTTGAATTTCGTCTTTCGGTGGCAAGTTCATGTTTTAAAAGTAAATGATCTTGTTGATGAAACAAAATGTCGTAAGATTTAATATTGTTTCATGTGTTTATTTTTTAATTTATTTTTAAGGCCACATGCCTGCCTGTCGCCAGACAGGTAATCCCATAAGTAAAATAATCATTTTGTCTGGTATGTAAATGTTTATTTCATATAAAAATTCACTGTTGTCCGATAAAAATATTGAATACATTCTGTAGCCTTGTTTTTCGGCTCGCCGGACAATGCCAATCAGAAAACGAATCGTCAAAACAAAAAAATAATCAGGTTAGCCCCGGGTTTCAACCCGGGGTAAAAGGCTCCGCCACACCCCTTCGCGGCATGCATCTCAGGCCATTCCTTGCAGATAACAAGCATGCCGCGGAATATTAAAATCATAATACAACCCCGGAATTGAAACCTTGATTTTATTTATTTTTTATCGGACAGTAATGATAAAAATTATATTTTAGCCAAAAGGTTAGTTTATGAAATCAACAAAAGTTCGCAAAAAAGGCTATGGTCTGTTAATGGGTTTAACTATATTTTTTACCCTCTGTACGCTGTCTACATTAATTCCTGACGAACAGGCAAGCAAAGCATGTATGCTTGGTTATAAAGCGCATTGTACTTTTACACCTGTAAGCACCATTTTATGCGCAATACCTGCTGCAATTACATGTTTTGTTCGTAAACGCTTTTTTGTATCCTACGAATAATTTTTTTGATTAACTATTTTTCTCCACCACATCAAAAGGTATTTCCAGAATAGATTGAAACTCTAATCCTTTTTCTTCAATCAGGTTATCTTCCGGGTCATAATACCAGGTTACTTTAACTTCATTGCCGGTATCTTTAATCTTTTCGAGTTCGATAAATAGCTCATACAGCATTTTGGCCGATGAAGAATTAAAATATTCCAGGCTGCAAATTAAGTGAGTTGTTTTATTTGGATTTTTAGCATATTCAATAATCCATTCAATGACCGGTTTGTAAAACAACGTGGTGTCTTCGGGTAATGAGTTTCCATTGATTTCAAACCGACTATTTTGCGGGTCAAAGATAATATATGGTTTATCACGTGTTTCTGTAGATTCAAATGTTTGAAGCATAATTAAGCAATTACATTAATCGTAAAAAAAGATTTTTCTTCATCAATTGGATGAAAATGATAATTTAACGGAGAAATAATTCTCCTGGCAATATCAATTAAACCGATACCTGCCCCGCCATTGTTGGGTAAATTCCGGTCTCTTAGCTTGCTAAGATATAGGTTTTTTAACTCTTTTCGGTTTAAGCTGTTGATTTCATCGAGCAACTCTTTAAAAGGTTTTATGTTTTTATTCTCAATGAGATTTCCTGTATTGATTACAAAATTAGAATCACTGTTCCCGATTAAAAAGATTCCCTCTTTTTTATCTCCAATTTTGTAGCAATGTCTGCTGATGTTTTGT
>JBNJFS010000283.1:0-3520 GCA_051747085.1 Bacteroidota bacterium | reverse complement strand
GATTTTTATTTATACAGCCATAAAGAATGTAGTTCTGATAAATTAAAGTTTGCCAGGAATTTTAAAATTATTGAGCAGGAAGCAAATGCTTTCCAAAGTAATAAACGTTTGATTCAAAAAGTTGTTAACCGGCATATTGTTGTAAATCCCCCTTTTGAAATTCTTTCAGAAAAGGAAATGGATGCAATTTACGATTTACCGTTTACTCGTCTTCCCCATCCTAAATATGCAAAAAAAGAACCCATCCCTGCATACGAAATGATTCGCCATTCCATTACTTTGCACCGGGGTTGCTTTGGAGCATGTTCTTTTTGTACAATCTCAGCTCATCAGGGAAAATTTATCAGCAGCCGCTCGGAGAAATCCATTCTAGAAGAGGTGAACAAAGTAACCACTATGCCTGATTTTAAAGGTTATGTTTCTGATTTGGGAGGTCCCTCGGCTAATATGTATAAAATGCAGGGCTTTGACCTCGAACAATGTAAAATATGTAAAAGAGCTTCCTGTTTGTATCCTAATGTTTGTAAAAATTTGAATACAAACCCTAAACCCCTGACTGAAATTTATAAAAAAGCCCATCATCATCCAGACATAAAAAAAGCATTTGTTGGTAGTGGTATTCGATATGATTTGTTTATGCATAAATTAAACGAGACGGATTATAAAGAATACGCTGAAGAGTTAATAAAAAATCATGTTTCGGGAAGATTAAAAGTAGCACCTGAGCATACAGCCCACGAGGTTCTTCATGTTATGCGAAAACCTGATTTCTCGATGTTTTATGCATTTAAAAAGGTTTTTGACCATATCAATCAGAAGCACAACCTCAATCAACAGCTAATTCCTTATTTCATTTCCAGTCATCCGGGATCTACAAATATTCATATGGCTGAACTGGCCGTAGAAACTAAAATGCTCAATTTTAAACTGGAACAGATACAAGATTTTACTCCTACCCCGATGACACTCGCTACCGTAATGTATTATACCGGGTTCAATCCTTATACCATGGAAAAAGTTCCGGTTGCACGGAAAAAGGAAGAGAAACTGGCGCAACGAAAATTCTTTTTCTGGTATAAAAAAGAATATAGAAATGAAGTAATGGCTGAATTACAAAAATCAAACCGGCAGGATCTGATAGATAAGCTTTTTGGTAAAACAACCCGTAAAAAGAAATTCAGATCGAAAAAAAGAAAGAAAAAGTAACTTGCAAATAACGCTATATTTCAAAAAATATAGCGTTATTCGTAATTAACGTTAACTCTGTCGATAAATATTTAAATCCCAGGCAGAAAGCAATTAAAAATAACTACTCCCATCAAAGCAATGGGTACAAATTTTTTCTTTGGGTAAACCAATATTTTCCACTAAATCATCCAGTTTCTGGAATTTGAGCGATGTAAACCCCATGTTTTTCCTGATTTGCTCGACCATGGCTTCGTATTTACTGTTTTTGCTATCGGAATATTCACGCATATCTACATTCTCTTTTCCTTCTAAATGTTTTACGGCTCTGTGTGTCGCTAAATCTAAGTTCGATCGGGAACGGCTAAAATTTAAAAAATCGCAGGGAAAGGTTAAAGGAGGGCAAGCGATGCGAACATGCACTTCATCAATGCCTGCCTGGTATAAATCCTTTACATTGTCTTTAAGTTGTGTGCCGCGAACAATTGAATCATCCAAAAAAACGCCTTTTTTACCTTTGGTTAAAGCTTTATTGGGTATTAATTTCATTTTAGCAACCAGTTCACGGGTATTTTGACTTTGAGGCATAAAACTCCTGGGCCAGGTAGGTGTGTATTTTGAGTAAGGTCTTTTCAACGGAATTTTTTGTTCGTTACTATACCCCATAGCATGGCCTACTCCGGAATCAGGAATTCCGGCTACAAAATCAACATCCAGCTTATCTCTTTTGGCTAGCGATGCACCACATCGATATCTCACTTCATCCACATTAACATTCTCATAAAATGAGGGAGGATAACCATAATAAACCCAAAGAAACGAACAAATTTGCATTTTATCTTCAGGCTTTTTCAGTTGTTTGTGACCATCAGCAGTTATTTCAACAATTTCGCCCGGACCGACAAATTTATCGGTTTCATAACCCAGGTTAGGAAAAGCACAGGTTTCAAAACTGGCCGCATAGGCATCGTTCTTTTTTCCAATGATTATTGGTGTTCTTCCCAGCTTGTCGCGTGCTGCTATGATACTGTTTTCAGTTAAAATAAGCATTGAGCACGAACCTTTTATCTTATCGTAAACGTTTTGAATCCCTGAAACAAAATCGTCACCGTCAGCAATTAACATCGACACGATTTCTGTTGGGTTTATGAATCCCTGGCTGTTTTCGGTAAAGGTTCGGTGGTTATTAGTATACTCTTTTTCCAACTCATCGATATTCATAATTTTACTTACGGTAGCCACCGCAAATTGCCCTAAATGTGAGGTAACCACAATAGGTTGTGCTTCAGTATCGCTAATCACTCCAATGCCTAATTTTCCGGTAAATTTTGATAAATAACTTTCGAACTTATTACGGAAATATCCGTCTTCCAGGCTATGTATTGAGCGCTGAAAACCTTTCTCCGGTGAATAAAAAGTCATACCCGCGCGCTTAGTGCCTAAGTGCGAATGATAATCTGTTCCGTAAAATACATCGGTAACACAATCTGATTTTGAAATACTCCCAAAAAAGCCACTCATTAGATATATATTTTTTTATGTAAATAATTATTGGAGCCAAAAGTATTAGTTTTTATTTTAGGCAGAAAAAATAGTTAATAAAAGCGGCTTTTTTGTTAATATTTTCTTTTGGCAAATGATTTATTATTTTAACCTGGATAAAAAAAAACGGGCAAGAATGCCCGTTTTACTATGCATTCAATTTACTTTTGATTAATTCAACAAATGTTGTAATATCTTCTTCTTTTGTATCAAAAGAGCACATCCAGCGAACTTCGTTTTTCGATTCATCCCAGTCATAAAAGAAATATTCTTGTTTTAAATCATCAATTATCTCTTCAGGAACAATTGCAAAAACACCATTGGCTTCTACTTTTTGGGTTATTTTTATTTGAGGTATTTCTTTTACTTTGTTTTCCAGCAATTTGGCCATTTTATTTGCATGTTCAGCACCCTTAACCCATAACTTATCCGTCAGGTATTTTTCAAACTGTACTGAAATAAACCGCATTTTAGATGCCAGTTGCATTCCCTGTTTCCTTATATACTTAAAATCCTGACCAAGGGCTTTATTGAGAAAAATGATGGCTTCTCCATACATCATCCCGTTTTTGGTTCCTCCAAAAGAGAGGATATCTACTCCGGCATCTTTTGTAAATTCTTTAAATCCTGAATTTAAACTCACCGCAGCATTGGCTATACGTGCTCCATCCATATGCAAAAACATGTCATGTTGATGGGCATAGTCCGCTAGTTCTTTAATTTCATCAGGCGTATAAACAGTGCCTAATTCGGTTGCCTGAGTAATAGAGATAATTTTAGGTTGTGAGTGATG
>JBNJFS010000282.1:0-3531 GCA_051747085.1 Bacteroidota bacterium | reverse complement strand
ATTCTACTTTTACAAACCAATGTTACAGACAGCATTGCAACAGCCAACGAAGAGGCCGGAGAATTAACTTTATCTTACTGGGAGTTATCGCTCAAAGGAGGCTGGATTATGCTTCCTATCATTATTCTTTCGATTGTGGCTGTTTATATTTTTGTAGAAAGATACCTGGCCATAAAAAAAGCGTCACAAACGGATGTTAATTTTATGAATAAGATAAAAGATTATATTCACGATGATAAACTAGATTCAGCTCTTACATTATGTCAATCGACAAACAGTCCCGTTTCACGCATGATTGAAAAAGGGCTGCAACGAATAGGCCGCCCTTTAAATGATATTAACACGGCCATTGAGAATGTAGGGAACCTGGAAATATCAAAACTGGAAAAAAGTCTGCCCACACTGGCTACGGTAGCTGGTGCAGCACCTATGATTGGATTTTTAGGGACAGTAATGGGAATGATTAGAGCTTTTTACGATATGGCTAATGCCGGTAATAATATCGATGTGGCTTTATTGTCCAATGGAATCTATACCGCCATGGTAACAACGGTTGCCGGTCTTATGGTGGGTATTGTGGCTTACCTGGCTTACAATATTTTAGTGGCTAAAATTGAAAAAGTAATTTTTCAACTGGAAGCAAACACCACTGAATTTATGGATTTATTGTACGAACCGGTTGAATAATTAAAACAAACCGATTATGGCTTTAAAAAGAAGAAGTAAAGTAAATTCAAATTTCAGCATGTCGTCCATGACCGACATCGTATTTCTGTTGTTGATATTCTTTATGGTAACCTCAACACTAATTGCCCCCAATGCATTAAAATTGTTGCTGCCACAAAGTTCGCATCAAACATCGGCATCGCCCATTGCTTCCGTTTCGATATCGCAGGATTTGAATTTCTATATCGGCACTACCCAGGTTCCTTTTGAAGATATTGAAGGGATCTTACAACACCGGTTTATTGAAGAAGATATTGAAGAACCCACGCTATCACTCCATGTTCATCGGACAGTCCCTATGCAGGAGGTTGTTAAGGTGATGAATATTGCTAAAGACAATAAGTGGAAGTTAATTCTTGCAACAACGGCAAAATAAAACTTTTTTAAGGATGTCAGAATTTATCAAAAAACATAAAACAGGAATAATAGGAACAATTACTTTTCATGGAATTGTTGTAGTCCTTTTTATGTTATTTGGCTATTCCACACCGTTGCCACTGCCCGGTGAAGAAGGTATTTTAATAAATTTTGGCGATACAGAAACCGGTATGGGGGATATAGAACCCCGCATTACAGAGCCTGCCCAACAGCAGCCGGTAAGAGAACAAGAGGAATCGGTTGAAGAGGCTGTACCAACACCATCAGAAGATGGAGCCGTTACTCAGGATTTTGAAGAAGCTCCGGCCGTTAAAGAGCAGGGTGAAAAAGAGGAAGAAAAAACGGAAGAGGTAAAAAAAGAGACTGAAGAAGAAACTAAGGAAGAACAAACAGAAGAAAAAGAAGAAGAGGTAAGAGAAGTTAATCAACAAGCATTGTTCACCGGACGCAATAAAGATAATGATGAAAATACCAGCGAGGGAATAACCGAAGGAGAAAGCAACCAGGGATCTAAAACCGGTTCTACAGAATCAGATAATTATTCAGACTTAAACAGTTCCGGGAATAATGGTATAGACTACAGTCTCGAAGGACGAAACCCGGAATCGCTACCTAAGCCCGAATACAACTATCAGATTGAAGGAAAAGTAGTGGTAGAAATTACCGTTAACAGGGATGGAAATGTTATCGATGCCAATCCCGGAGTTAAAGGAAGTACTACCCTGGAATCATCTTTACTTGCTGCAGCTAAAAAAGCAGCACTTAAAGCTAAATTTGACCGCAAACCGGATGCTGCGGCATACCAAAAAGGGACAATTACTTATTTTTTCAGGCTTCAATAATATTAAAAAGCTCCCAATAATTTCAGTGATGAAATAACCAACGCTACCAGCAAAACATAGCGGGCAAATTGTGGTCCTTTTTTTACCGCAACACGCGTAGCTACAAAAGCACCTAACATATTGCCAATCCCCAATATGAGACCGATTTTATAGTCTACCTGATGATTAAGGACAAAAACAACAAAAGCAAGCGCATTATAAATAAGAACGATAAATAATTTTAACGCATTGGCTTTTACCAAATCAACACCTACCGTTAACACCAACGCAGCAATTAAGAAAAAACCGATACCCGCCTGTATAAAACCTCCATACAATCCTATGGCAAAAAATATTGCAAATTGTATAAAGGTTGGTTTCACCATCATTTGCTCTTCGGGTGTTTTTAGCCATCTCTCCGGTTTAAAAAGGATAAAGAAAAACATGAGGATCAGCATGATGCCAATAATTTTCTCTAAAACATCACTGGCCACATTAACAGCGATAACGGCCCCTATAATTGAGCCAATACTTGCCGGAATAACAAGGAATATAGCCTGTTTAAAACGTAAAACTTTTTGCTGTTTAAAACTACCGGTAGCTACTATATTTTGCATCAGCAAAGCAATCCGGTTCGTTCCGTTGGCTACATTGGCCGGCAATCCCATAAAAATCAATAAGGGTAATGTTAACAGAGAGCCTCCCCCGGCAAATACATTAATGAAGCCAGCCAAAAAACCAACCAGAATGGAAATGTAAGGTAATAATTCTTCAATCATTGTTAAAAAATCAATTCAAAAACACCAAATAGTTTTAATGCCGAGCCCATAATCGCAACCAACAACACATATCGTACAAATTTAGCACCCCAGCTTACGGCAACTTTAGCAGCCACAAAAGCACCCATCATACTTCCCACGGCTAATATCACTCCCAATAAAAAGTTTACCTGATTATTGATAATAAAAACGGTTAATGCCGGAATGGTAAATAAAAGGGTTAAGAATACTTTTATGGCATTTGCTTTGACCAAATCATAACCCGCACCTAAAACCAGTCCTCCCAACAAAAAGAACCCCACTCCTGCCTGGATAAAACCACCATAAAGACCAATAACAAAAAAGATTATCATTTGCAACAGCGAAGGTTTTCCTTCAATATTGCCTGCCTGTTCTTTAATCCACACATCGGGTTTATACAAAATAACAAAAAACATGACCACCAGTAAAATCCCGATAAAAATCCGCATTATTTCATCGGTAAGGTTTACCGCCCATATTGAACCGGCAATGGCTCCAACAATACTCGGAATGGCAAGCCACAAACCGGTTTTTACATCCAATACTTTTTGCTTCTTAAAACTTCCCGAAGCCACAATACTTTGAAATAAAATACCAATCCGGTTTGTTCCGTTGGCTACATTGGCGGGTAAGCCCAAAAACATTAACATGGGCAAGGTAAGTAGTGAACCACTTCCGGCTAATGTATTAATAAATCCGGCTACAAAACCAACCCCTACAACCGCTAAAATGATATACCATTCCATTTTTTTCTGATTTTTTGAGTATGTAAATATATAGTAATTTAAAAACTGACAAAAGTTACC
>JBNJFS010000281.1:0-3537 GCA_051747085.1 Bacteroidota bacterium | reverse complement strand
GATAAAGTATTAAGTAAGTTCGACCGTGTGGATAATCTAAACATTGAATTTGTTGAAACAAGATAAATCATTAGAAAAATAGAATTAAGAACCACTAAATAATCAGGATGAATGAAAAACAAAAATCTAGTATCAATCACCGATTTCTCAAAAGATGAGATCTTTAAAATTCTTGATTTAGCCGAAGAATTTGAGAAAAATCCTAACCAGAACCTTTTAGAAGGCAAAGTCATAGCTACTTTGTTTTTTGAACCCTCTACCCGCACCCGTCTAAGTTTCGAAAGTGCAATTAGCCGATTGGGTGGAAAATATATTGGATTTACCGATGCCTCATCATCGAGTGTTAAAAAAGGGGAATCATTAAAGGATACCATAATGACAGTTGCCAATTACAGCGATATGATCATTATGCGCCATCCGGTTGAAGGAAGTGCCCGTTGGGCAAGTGAGGTTTCCAGGGTTCCTGTTGTTAATGCCGGCGACGGAGCAAATCAACACCCTACGCAAACATTACTTGATTTATATTCTATCCGGAAAACCCAGGGTACACTCGATAACCTGAATGTATTTTTTGTAGGTGATTTAAAATATGGACGTACGGTGCACTCGTTGCTTCAAGCCATGTCGATGTTTAATACCACTTTTAACTTTATCTCTCCCGAGGAATTAAAAATTCCGGATGAATACAAAATGTTTTTAGATAAAAAAGGGCTAAAGTATTATGAACACCGTGATTTTTCTGATATTATTTCACATGCGGATGTTATTTATATGACACGGATACAGCGTGAACGATTCTCTGACCCAATGGAATATGAAAAGACAAAAAACTCATATGTTTTAAAGAAAAAGATGCTGGAAAATACCAAACCAAACATGAAGGTTTTACACCCTCTGCCAAGAGTAAATGAAATAAGCACAGATGTTGATAGTGATGAAAAAGCCTATTACTTTACCCAGGCCCTTAACGGGGTTTATACCCGGCAAGCTATTATATCTTTAATTCTTGGATTAAAATAATTAAAATTAAAACATTATGACAGAAAAAAAATTACAGGTAAGCGCAATACAAAATGGAACCGTTATAGATCACATTCCGGCCGACAAATTATTTAATGTTATTAATATCCTGGGACTCGACAAAATTAATAATCAGATTACTTTTGGCACCAACCTGGAAAGTAAAAAAATGGGACTAAAAGCGATTATCAAACTATCGGATGTATTTTTCGCCGATAACGAGATCAATAAAATTGCACTGGCAGCTCCCGAAGCAAAATTAAATATTGTAAAAGATTATCAGGTTGTTGAAAAGAAAATCGTTGAAGTTCCCGATAGTATTATGGGGATAGCTAAATGTGGGAATCCAAAATGTATAACAAACCACGAAGGAATTATTACCAGATTTCAGGTAGTAAACAAGAAAAAGGTAGCTATAAAATGCCACTATTGCGAAAAGATAACCGATTCAGAACATATGGAAATATTTTAATAAAGAATTTTCTAGTTGACAGAAAAAATAAGCCAGGTGATAAAAGCCTGGCTTATTGGTTTGAATAAAAATATTTTATCGAATGCGGTCCATACTCCGTATCAATGCTTCGTCTTTACCAATAGCCCTTATAGCCAAATAGGTCAAAACAGCCGAAACAAAGGGAAATACTACAGTAATTTTGTAACTAACAATGCCGTTAAGCTGATTCGAGAAACTTTGAATATAATAATAATTAAGCCCTAAATAACCAATCATTAAAAAAATGTTAATCAGATTGATTCGCATTTGAAATATTCGCTTCTTATAAAAGAAAATACTCGAAAAAGAAATCAATACAATAATGGAAAGTAAAATAATGGGTGGTACGGTTAACGAATAAATGCCATCTTCCTGTAAAAATGCCAATCCGTTAAACTGAAAAATAAAAACCTGTCCGTTTTCAGCAAGTAATTCTGCATAAGGATAGAAAAATATGGATGCCATTAAAATGGTTACGACGACTAAATAAACCGACTGAATTCTCTGAATCATAACGTATTAAAATAAAACCTTTAAAAAATAACTATTAAACATCACAAAATTAGCTGATTTTATTGATTTTCACATTAAAATGAGCTTAATTCTATAATTTTTTTTCATCTCCATTATAAAATGATCTCATCAAAACCCTTTCTAAAGCGTTCATTTTTCTCACGTTTCTGTAAATCATCAGGAAACAACTCTATTTCACCTTTATAACCAATCGCCATGATGGCCATGGGCTCCAAATCATCATTCAAACCAAAATAGTCTTTAGCTTTGGCTATACTATAACCTCCCATTTGATGCACATATAATCCTAAGGAGGTAGCCTGAGCCAATAAATTACCTACAGCCATTCCGGTATCATGTTGTGCAAATCGATTGGGCTTTCCGGTTACTGATGATAATTTTTTGGACAGACTCATAACCAAAACCGGCGCATATGTTGCCCAATATTGATTGGCATCTACCAAACAATCAAACAGTTTAGCATAATTATCATCTTCATTTTTTACCCCTACAATAAACCGCCAGGGCTGCTCATTATAACTTGACGGAGCCCATCGGGCAGCCTCAAAAAGTGAAGCTAATTTTTCTTTTTCAATTTTTTGAGATGAAAAAATTACAGGGCTATACCTGTTTTTTATAATATTGTGTATCGTATTCATGATAAATATTTTTTTCTTATTGATATAACAGAAATATAAAAAATCTGTTCAATATTTAAAAATTAAACCATCATTAAACAAAAATATGTTTAATAATATCATAATAAAAGTACAAAATATATTACTTTAGCTTGAAAATCATAAAACTAATTCGTAGAATTGTAAGCTAAAATCGAAAAAACAAAGTAAGTATATAACTCGTTAAATTAGAAGACTATGGCAAAAATGACAAGTCAAGATTACATTAAAAGAGAAGAAAAATACGGAGCGCATAATTATCATCCGCTACCCGTAGTATTAGAAAAAGGCGAAGGTGTCTTTGTATGGGATGTTGAAGGGAAAAAATATTATGATTTTCTTTCTGCATATTCTGCGGTTAACCAGGGACATTGCCATCCAAAAATTGTGAAAGCACTATCCGATCAGGCTCAACAACTAACGCTAACTTCCAGAGCTTTTCATAATAATGTATTAGGTGAGTATGAAGAATATGTAACCAAATATTTTGGTTACGATAAGGTTTTACCCATGAACACAGGAGCTGAGGCCGACGAAACAGCGATTAAGCTTGCCCGTAAGTGGGGATATAAGAAAAAAGGAATTCCTGAAAATAAAGCAAAAATTGTTTGCTGTAATGATAATTTCCATGGAAGAACCATTACCATAATATCCATGTCCAACGATCCGGTTGCTTATAAAGATTATGGACCATACACTCCAGGATTTGTAAGAATTCCTTATAATGATACGGAAGCATTAGAAAATGAATTAAAAGATCCTAATGTTGCTGCTTTTTTGGTTGAGCCTATACAGGGTGAAGCGGGTGTTTATGTACCTGAAGATGGCTATTTA
>JBNJFS010000280.1:0-3572 GCA_051747085.1 Bacteroidota bacterium | reverse complement strand
AGGGTTGCTGAAATTAATAAAAATGGAATTAAAATTGATTTTTTCATAGTTGTTTTGTTTAAAATTCTATATAATGATAATAAATATTTTGTGGAAAGTCAATAATTAAATATTCCTTAGCCCAGACTGTAAATAAATCCGGATTATTGCTTTTTAGGTGAGAAAAAGAACACGAGGCCAACTGTTACCAAAACAATCGTACTCATTTGTACCATCAATTTAGAAGTTTTTATATGTACATTATGATAGGCTTCATTAAGAGTGTGAGCCCCCCTAGCCGTCTCAAAATCCATATCAGGATTAGCTTCTGCGGCGACTCTTGCATGTAGGTGGGGAGAAAAGAGAAAATGGTATCCTATATCTATTGTATAACGTTCTTTTTCTGTTAAATCAACTCCTTCATAAGAAGGAAATAGACCACTAATCAATACAAGTAAAATTCCTATAATGATTACAATACGTTGTTTTTTGTTCATGATATATAAATTTAGTTATCAAATTCACAGTTTATGATAAGAAAACTGATATCAAATCTTTTCCATTAGTTAAGTATAAAATAATATTTAAAAATGTAACTGTTAATATTACAATATTTACATTAATCCAATCGATATTATTATCCGAAGGAGAAGTATCTAACGCATAGTCAGTCACTTTAAAACCCCATACTTTGTAAATACTCTTAGCACATACCTGAGAAAAAAATAAAACATATACTACACCTCTTATAAATAAAAATACTAAAAAATAAAAAGGGGGCAGCAGGAAAATTGGAAATATAATAGAAAAAAACAATGATAACAATGGTGATTCTTCATTCCATATGTCTAGAAGCGATGGAAGAAATAAACCATAAGCAATAAATAAATAGTATAAAATACCCAAAATAGTTTGTTGGTTCTTTTGTTTCTTCTCTTCTCTTATTAATTTTTCCCGAGTTTTTTCTTCCGGATTTTTTTCTCTGTTCATGTTAACTCCCCCTTTCTTTAAGACAGGCTATTAGCATTACTTGCATGATACCAATAAATTTAATTACTTTCAATTAGAAATGTAAAATAGAACTAAATCTGGTTGTTTGATTTTAAATAATGTTACTTTGCTATTCTCATATTTCCTTTGAAATATTCATTCTTTGATAAAAGTTCCGCATTTTCTTCCTTATCTATACAGATATACCGCATAAAGCTTTTTTCTGTTCTGTGTCCTGTAATTTTCATTAAATTGATGATGGGTATTCCTGCCTTATACATATTGGTTGCCCCACTTCTACGGGCTGTGTGTGTCATGATTTGAGTATATTTAGGTACGGATTTATTAACTCGTTGGTTATTTTTCATTTCTGTAGTTCTTACATTATCATTGATCTTGGCTTTTTCAGCTACTTTTTTAATGTACTTGTTTACCTTTTGCTCATGGGTTTTGGGTAAGGTATAATCATACTTTTTGAGAATTTCATCCAATTCAGGTTTTATGGGTATCTCTACCTTTTCCCCGGTTTTCTGGGTTTTAATCCTTATAACTTTTATCCCTCCTCCTGTCTTGGCTATATGATTTTGATTAATCCTTGAATAATCTCCATATCTTAATGCCGTCCAACAACCTACCAGAAAAACATCTCTTGCTATTTCCCAATGGGCTAAATCTTTTCCAGATAAATCCAGTTTATACAGTTTATATATTTCCTCTTCATTAAGGTACACTGCCTCTATTTCTTCTCTGAAGGTAATAAATTCATCATTATTATAATATTGGTTTGTGTGCAAGTTCTCTTTTTCAGCGGCCTTCATTATAGTTTTCAGGTGTTTTATTTGCTTTCCTATACTGTTGGTTTTATAATTCTTTTCCTCAAAGAAATTAACGTAATCCTTATAAAACTCCATGTTGATGTCATTAAACTTTAATGACCGTTTTCTTGCCTTTTCATATTCTTCTATTTGTGTTTTAAATTCCTTATAAACTTTAATTGTAGAAGGTTTGTATCTCTCCCAGGTACTTCCGCCACCAGTTCGTTTTCTGAATTTACGTTCCCCGCTCTCTATTTCTTTAATGAATTTATCAATATACTCTACAAGGGTTATACTGTGTTTCTTTACTCCGGGATGATGAAAAGAATTAACCTTTTCCTTTAGCCATTTTGTATCAATTTCTTTATTTTCTTCGTATGCTTTGTTAAACTCCCCTATAATGTGGTTTCTAAGCTTTTCCAATCCTTTATTAAGGCTTTCTCTTATATTCTTATCAATATGTTGTTTAGGCTGGTGCTTTTTATCACTCCATTGATTGGCTTTGAT
Organism: Bacteroidota bacterium; assembly: GCA_051747085.1. Taxonomy (GTDB): domain Bacteria; phylum Bacteroidota; class Bacteroidia; order Bacteroidales; family UBA12077; genus UBA12077. The sequence continues at coordinate 1,281 of JBNJFS010000280.1, read as the reverse complement.
TCTGAACTGTGTGGAGGTAGTCAGGTCAATTGCTCTTCCATGTCTTAAACGTAAGTAAATGGTACTTAACCTTTCTTTGTCTGTGGAAGGCTTCAAGATAAATTTAATGGTTGCCATAACAAATGTTTTAATTATACTTATTCCAAATATACAAAATTTCATGTATTTTCCCCACTTATTAACCCACAATTTTTAAATCATTTTGCATTTGTATAAATTTTATTGTTTTTGTAATCCTTTAAAAATAGGTAATATTATTGAGATGTAAATAAAAATAAGTATAAATAGAAATAAAATTTGACGTCTCGTCCGGACCGCTTTTATAAAACGCAATCCACTGATTTAAAGAGGGTTGCGTTTTTTTATGGCAGTAATTCGACAGTTTCATATGAAACTAAAGCTTTAATAATCAATCAGTCTGTAAGCTTTTGAGGAAAATGCGGCTTCGAAAACAATCAAAATTAGAAAAAAGCAGGGTTATCGCAGAAATAGATTCATGGAATTGAGAGCCCTCTAATTTTAACTTGAAAGTTTTCACGTTCATTATTTTTAATAACTTTCATTTAAATAATTCATATCAAGCCTCTTTTCGCCGTTCTACTACTGAATACTATCTACTCAGCAGTTAACTGATGTCCGTTTTAATATTTGTTTCTACTTCTGAACGTGCCTAATTCGAGGAAATTTTTTGCTATTAACTTCCTTGTGCTTAGTTGAACAATAATTTTGTTTTAGGGGTCCGATTATTGTCAAAATGAATGCAGGAATGCACCAAAATGAATACTTACGAATTTTCAAAAGACCAATTGCCATAAGGTGAAACCTATTTCCTTCAGCGAACATTAAACCTGAAACTTTGAACCTGAAACCTGAAACACTTACCCCCTTGAAAACAAAATCTTTCATTCTTCCATTGGATGGTAAACGCAATTGGCTTTAAAATCTCCACCTGGATATTTTAATATATCTACCTCAAGCTTTGTTTCCGTTAAACTTAAGACTTGCCATATTTCTGAACGCTCTTGAATGAAGAGGCTGCGGGAATCTCTTACGTCCCATGTATCTGTGCGGGTATTTCCAAAGGTGACTGTGCCATCCTCCTTAAAAACGGTAGGGGCTGAAAGATCGTAAGAACCTTGTTCTACCCGGGGTGTTCCCCATTTGGTATCCACTAACAAGTCTATATCGTAAGCAAAGTCTTCATCTTTTTCACAGGAAATGAAAAAAAGCAAAGAAGTTATCAGGAATATTGCGCCTTTTCTCAACTTAGTCATAGTTTTC
>JBNJFS010000279.1:0-3582 GCA_051747085.1 Bacteroidota bacterium | reverse complement strand
AGCAAAAAGGTTATCCCGTTGGTTGTGGGGTTGTTTCAACGATAACTAACGGGTTAACCCGTTAGTTGTGTATTTATCAATCGGCTGTTCTGGCTTTCAGGTTTATGAATAACCAACGGATTATCCCGCTGGTTGAGGGGGGTTTTAGGGATGTTTTAACTTTTATCCAAATACTTTTCTTAGAATTTCGTTTACCCTTGCTACAGGGTCTTTGCGGATTTGTTTTTCTTCTTCGGCTATTTTTATAAATAAGCCATCTAATGCCTTTTGGGTAAGATAATCTTCCAATTGGATATTTACAGGTTTATATCCTCCAACTTGTCCTACCATTGAGTTGGCAAAGCTGTTCCATGCAGCGGTCAGGTTATTCCATGTTTCCGATGCAGATAGATTCCCCACTAAGTTTTTATTGACTGACGATTTAATTTTAGGTTGATATAAGGCATATAGCTGCTGGTAGGTCGTTTTTCTCAGATAATGGGTGGCAGCGGTATCTGCACCATTTAAAATGCCCAGGGCATCTGAAATAGACATGGATGTGATACTTTGTTTAAAAACAGGTGCTGCTTCCTTTGAGGCATCTTCGGCAGCACGGTTAATACTTAAAATTACTTTATCAGTTAGTTGTTCGCCACCCGGAATTTTATTTACATTTTCGAGGATCACATTTGCCTCTTCAGGAAGTAAAATTTTCACGGCTTCATTTTTATAGTATCCGTTAACCTTTGATAGTTGGTGCACAGCCGTATCTGTACCAACACGTAATGCTTCTTTGAGGCCTTTGGCAATGTCGGATTTTGTAAGTGTAGCGCCAGGCTCTGAAGAAGAAAGGACCTTTGCTGCCTGCTCTAATTCTGCGCAGGATAATAAGGATAACAACACGAAGTAAATGACTGTTTTTTTCATCGGTAAAAATTTTTGGATGTATTGACAACAAATTTAACTAAAAATCAAACAATCCGTTAACCGATAAATATTTTTCTCCTGTATCATAAGCAATGGTTAATATTTTCGAACCTTTTGGGATGTTTTGTAAATATTGGTTTATGGCAGCAAGCGATGCTCCTGTTGAAATCCCTGCAAATAATCCTTCCATTTTTGCAGCTTTCTGAGCAAAGAAGAAAGCATCATCGTGCATTACACGTATTGTGCCATCCAGAATATCCGTATTTAGATTTTTTGGAACAAATCCGGCACCAATACCTTGAATTTGATGTGCTCCGGGTTTGCCTCCACTAATAACCGGTGAGTTTTCCGGCTCCACTGCGTATACTTTTAAATGTTTGTATTTTGTCTTTAACACTTCTCCAATACCGGTAATATGCCCACCACTGCCTACACCGGTAATAAAATAATCAAACCCTTCGGGAAAATCATAAGAAATTTCAAGAGCCGTTGTTATACGGTGTATTTCAGGATTTGAACGATTTTCAAATTGCATAGGTATCCATGCATTGGTGATTTCATGACTTAGTTTAGCCGCTTTTTGTATGGAGCCTTTCATCCCTTCTTCTTTTGGAGTTAAAACTATTTCGGCTCCATAAGCTGCCATAATCTGAGCCCGTTCTTTCGACATGGATTCGGGCATAACCAAAATTAATCGGTAACCTTTTACTGCAGCAACAATGGCCAGACCTATCCCTGTATTCCCGGATGTAGGTTCTATTATTGTGCTTCCCTCTTTTAAGGTCCCCGTTTGTTCGGCATTTTCAACCATTGCCAATGCAATACGGTCTTTTATACTACCCCCCGGATTGTCTTTTTCCAATTTGATCCACACTTCATGATGAGGGAATAGCTTTTTTAATCTTAAATGGGGCGTATGCCCTATAGTTTGTAAAACGTTTTCAACTTTCATGATTAACTAACTTTAAATGACAAAATTGATGGGTTCGTTTACGTTTCCATTACGTACTTTAATTTCACTTACATTATAAACAACAGAACGGGGGTCGACACTTTTAGTTAACCAAACATTTCCGCCAATGACACTATGGTGGCCGATTACTGTTTTTCCCCCTAAAATAGTTGACCCGCTATAAATAATTACATTATCTTCAATGGTAGGATGTCTTTTGGTTTTTGCTTCGCTTTTTTTAACATTTAATGCACCGATGGTAACACCCTGATAAATTTTAACATTATTTCCTATATCGGATGTTTCTCCAATAACAACACCTGTCCCATGGTCGATAAAAAACGATTTACCAATTTTTGCTCCAGGGTGAATATCAATTCCCGTATTTGTATGTGCATATTCTGACATTAGCCTTGGAAGAATTGGCACACTCAATTCATATAAAGGGTGTGCTAACCGATAGGTCATAATGGCCTGAAAGCCTGGATATGCTAAAATAATTTCTTCTAAAGAATAGGCTGCCGGATCAAATTCCTGAATAGCTTTGGCATCTAAAATTAACTGATCGTATATAGACGGTATTTTATGAAAATATTCTTCTACAATTGCATTAATTGGTTTTTTTAACACAGGCTTTACAGGCAATAATAGTTCTTTTAATGATAGTTTCAGGTGATCCCAGGCAACATCAATTTTTCCGGGATTTATAGTTACCTCTTTGCAAACAGGAAATAATAAATTGGATAAGTCAGTTAAAAATTTATGTGCCACTGATTTTGTAGGATAATTCCTGGACATTTGCTGATTAAAAGCATACAGTCGTTTTAAGAAGTCTTGTGATTCCATCATCTCATTTATTTTTTTATACAACAAAAAACCCTTCCGATGTGGAAGGGCTCTATTTTTATCTATATAATTATTTAAAATTACAACATGTACAAACCCTTCCGTAAGAGAATTTTACAGCAACAATAAAGGTTTGTATTTTTATAATTGTTAATCATAAATCCGTTTATATCAGTACAAATATAAATTAAATTAGTTCAATAACAAGTTATTAATTTTCAATCATATCACGAATAACTACTGATGCACAAAAACACCCGTAGATGGGTGGCATATAAGAAATTGTCCCAACCGTTGATTTTTTATTTTGACCCGGCTCATCAACAATAACAGCACTCTCATCAGCTTTTTCTTCAGAAAAAACTACTTTTACACCTTTCGAGATGCCTAATTTGCGTAATCTCTTCCTGAGAAGAAAACCTAAACGGCAATTATAGGATTTTGAGATATCTTTAATCGTTACTTTCGTAGGATCCATTCGACCTCCTGACCCCAGTGAGCTTACAATTTTTAATCCTTTTTTTCTTGCATGATAGATAAGATAAACTTTTGGAGACAACGTATCGATAGCATCAACCACATAATCGTAAGGTTTATTGAGGATATCAATCATTTGGTTATCTTTAATAAACGCTTGTATGCTATTTACTTTGAGTTCGGGATTAATATCCCGCAATCGCTCACTCAAGATTTGCACTTTGGACTTACCCATTGTGCTTTCTAGGGCAATGAGTTGCCGGTTTTTGTTCGACGGATGAAGGGTATCCCCGTCGACAATAGTTAATTCGCCTATCCCGGCTCTGCACAAATTTTCTGCAGCATATGCTCCAACACCACCTAATCCAACAATAAGAATATGTGCATCTTTTAGCTTGTTG
>JBNJFS010000278.1:0-3585 GCA_051747085.1 Bacteroidota bacterium | reverse complement strand
TGGGCGAATCCATTGGGCTGCGAATACGAAATGGGGTATATAATAAAAAAGGTTTTGGGTTAATCCCCCGGGCAATTGTATGGGGCTTTTTAGGCTTAACCATAAAAATGGCTTTTGTGATTTTTGCTACCGGAACACCTCAGTTTTTAGCATATCTTGGATTTGAAAAAGCTGTTGTAGCAATGGCAGGTTCTTTCACTGCATTAAAATTACTGGTTGCTTTTTCCATCAGCGCAGCAATGAATTTAATATATGCCCCGATAATGATGACCTTACATAAAATTACGGACACTCACATTTTAAACAATAACGGAACGATAAAGGGTTTTTTTAAACCCATTAAGTTTGGAGAGATTATGGTAAATATGGATTGGTCGGTTCAATGGAATTTTGTTTTTAAGAAAACCATCCCGTTTTTTTGGATTCCGGCGCATACCATAACCTTTTTGTTACCCTCACATTATCAGGTATTGTTTGCTGCTGTTTTAGGGATTGTTCTTGGTGTGTTGCTTGCAATCGCAAGCTTAAAGAGTGAAAAATAATTGTATCTTTGTTAAATAACAAAAGTTTAATACAGCTTATAATTAGAAAGGATAGTAAAAAGTCCGAATTAAAATAGGGTAATTTAGAAGAAAGATGTTCTTTAATTTTGATTATTGGCAGGTTTTGATATCTTAAGTTTTTAAATATGTTTCATAAGCAATAAATATAAACGAAATAAGTAGATCTTGTGAATAAATCCATTGTAATACTAATAATTATTTTATGGCCATTTGTTAGCTTCGCCCAGAAAACAAGAGATGTAGTGCATCTTAAAAATGGCGAATTAATCTATGGGTCGATATTAGAAATTATTCCGGGTTCAACCATAAAAGTACAAACATCCGATGGAACTATTTTTATTTATGATATGGATAAAGTTGAGAAGATTGTAAAAGAATATAAGCAAGAATCTAAAATGAAAAAACCTTTACCCTCCAATGAAATTAAAACAGGATATAAAGGTTTTTTTTCAGTTTATAAAGGGTTTGGTTCCTTATCTATGACTGAACTTAACACTTCTCATGGAGTACAAAAGACTCCCAATTTATATTTTGGTGGTGGGATAGGATTATTTTCTTCTGATGATAGTGATATAATATTGCTTCCTACTTTTAATACAAGGTTTAATTTTAAACAAACAAGTTTTACGCCATTTATAGATTTAAAGGTAGCTCATGGCATATCAAGAGCCATTGGCTTTCATATAAATCCTTCCATTGGATATAGATTAGGCGGAGTAGGAGCAGCTTTTAACCTTTCTGCCGGGTATTTATATCAAGAAGGTCAATATTATTGGTTTAATGATGATGAGAATAATGATTCTGTAAGTATATTTTATGTCGGATTTGGAGTTGAGTTTTAATCATTATGTTTGTTTTATAAAAGTTATTATGTATATAAAACCAGGAAAAAATAATAATTGCGAATTAATCATATGTTAAATATTTGAAATTAAATTATATACAATGAAAAAAATTGGATTATTTTATGGCCCGGTAGGAGGATCTACCGAAAAAGTAGCTAAAAAAGTAGCTGCTGCATTAGGTAACGAAAATGTGGATCTTATTCCTGTAAAGGATGCTAAAGCATCAAATGTTGAAAAGTACGAAAATATAATTTTCGGAATGTCGACCATTGGTAAAGAAACCTGGGAATCGGATAAGCCGGCCAATGACTGGGATATCTTTTTACCCGAATTAGAGAAAATTGATTATAGCAATAAGAAAATTGCTATGTTTGGATTGGGCGACCAGGTTACTTACGATTTGCATTTTGTTGATGCTTTAGGAATAATAGCTGAAATTATTGTACCCAAAGGAGCTCAAATAATCGGTAGCGTCGATACAGAAGGGTATGATTTTAGAGAATCACAAGCTTTATATGATGGAAAATTTATCGGACTACCCGTAAATGAAGATTTTGAGCCTGAGTTAACCGATGAAAGAATAAATGGTTGGATCGAGAAGATTAAACCTGAATTTAAATAAAATTTAAAGTTTTTTACTAAAAAATCAATCAACTAAAGGTAGCTGCATTGTTACCTATAGTTTAAAATGTTGAGATATTTTATATTTATTGTTTGAAAAAAATGGCATATGAATATACCAGTTACAAAGAATACTCCTATTGATTATAATATCGTTAAAAATAAGATTAAAGCAAGCGGATTAGAAAATGTAGGACTTGCTTCTATCAGGGAATTAGTTCGATTAGTTAATGAGATTGAGAAAGAATCAGGCGAAAAATTTATCCGGATGGAGATGGGAGTTCCCGGTTTAGAACCTGCACAGGCCGGTATTGAAGGTGAAATTGAAGCTTTAAGAAAGGGAGTTGCCTCTAAGTATCCAATGATTGAAGGAGCTGATATTCTTAAAAAAGAAATTTCACGGTTTGCACAGAACTTTTTAAATCTTACGGTTAATGAACGCAACTGTATTCCTACCGTAGGTTCTATGCAGGGATCATTTGCATCCTTTCTCGTTTCTTGTCGCAGAGATGTGAAAAAAGACACTACGCTGTTTATAGATCCTGGATTTCCTGTTCAAAAACAACAACATCATGTGCTTGGATTAAAATACGAATCCTTTGATGTTTATAATTACAGAGGAGAAAAGTTAAAAGACAAGCTTGAATCTTATCTGGAAAAAGGAAATATTTCTACCATTCTCTATTCAAACCCGAATAATCCCTCATGGATTTGTTTTACCGAAAAAGAATTGCAGATAATTGGAGAACTGGCTAATAAATACGATGTTGTGGTAATGGAAGACCTGGCATATTTTGCCATGGACTTTCGTAAAGATTTATCCAAGCCGGGGGTACCTCCATATCAGTCTACTGTAGCAAATTATACGCAAAACTATACTTTATTAATTTCCAGTTCTAAATCATTTAGTTATGCCGGGCAGCGAATTGGTATGATGGTTATATCTGATGAATTGTTTGACCGAAAATTTCCGGACCTAAAACGGTTCTATAAAACCGACGGGTATGGCTATTCTATGATTTATGGAGCGCTTTATTCTTTATCATCAGGCACCAGCCATTCAGCACAATATGGATTGGCAGCTATGTTAAAAGCAGCCAATGATGGTGAGTTTAATTTTGTTGAAAAGGTGAAAGAATATGGTGAGCGGGCAAAAATAATGAAAAAGCTTTTTACCGATAATGGATTTAATATTGTTTATGATAAAGATGAGGATCAACCCTTAGCAGACGGTTTTTATTTTACCATTTCCTATCCGGGAATGAGTGGCGACGAGTTGTTAGAAAAGCTGTTATATTATGGCATAAGTGCTATAGCCCTGTCTACAACCGGTAGTGAACGAACCGAAGGATTACGGGCCTGTGTATCCCAGATACAAAGAGAGCAACTTAAAGATCTAGACCATCGGCTAAAAGTTTTTAATGAACATCATTATTAAAATAAATTTTATTTTTTTAAGGTATTTAAATTGTTGATATAGACAGAATAACCGGAAACCTTTATTAAACCTGCTGAATAACAGTATAGATATAAAGGCTTTAGCTCGGTAAATTGAG
>JBNJFS010000277.1:0-3588 GCA_051747085.1 Bacteroidota bacterium | reverse complement strand
AAATGGAGCAGTTTAAAAACTTCATTTTTGCAATTAATGTGAATACAAAAGATTTTTTATTGCTTAATACTACCGCAAAGGACAATAAAGAATTGCACGGTAAAATGATTATTGACAGCAAGATTGATATAAAAGGACCCTTGAATCTCCCGGAGATCAATGCCAGATTGAAGTTGAAAAAAGGATCGAACTTTACATTTGCAGTTCCGGAAAAAAGGCTTACCGCCGATAAAGGAGAAGGTGTTGTAGAATTTAGTTCTTCATTAGAAGAAAATGATATTCTTTATACCAAAAAAGAAATTCAACAATCAGGTTTAACCGGATTTGATATTTCATCTATTATTGAATTAGATAAACAGGCAACAATCCGTTTGCTTCTGGATCCATCTACTGCCGATTCATTAGTGGTTAAAGGCGAGGCAGCCTTAAGTTTTGGAATAGACCGAAGCGGAAAAATGAGCCTTACCGGGGCATATCATTTAAATGAAGGCAGTTATCTGGTTACCCTGGAATCGATCATCAAAAGAAATTTTGATATTAAACCGGGAGGCTCTATTCAATGGAATGGAGACCCGTTGAATGCCGAAGTATCATTAGATGCAACTTATTCAGTTCGTGCTTCACCTATTGACCTTGTGGCTGATCAGATGTCGGGCATGAGCGAGACCGATAAAAATGCTTATAGACAAGAGTATCCATTTGTGGTATTATTGAAATTGCGTGGAATGATTTTAGAGCCTGAAATCAGCTTTGAAATACAATTGGCCCCGGAAAATAAAGGTGTTTTGGGTGGAGCCGTAAATGCAAAATTAAATATGCTGAATGAAGACCCATCGGCATTAAATAAACAAGTATTTGCATTATTGGTGTTAGGTCGATTTGTTCAGGAAAATCCTTTACAAACAGAAGCCAACGTTGCATCAACCATAGTTCGCACTACTGTAGGGAAATTTTTATCGCAACAATTAAATCAATTTAGCTCAAAAGTTGTACCCGGGGTTGATTTAAATTTCGATATTCAATCGTATGACGATTATCAATCAGGACAAGCCGAAGGCAGAACCCAATTAGATATTGGGGTAAAGAAGCAACTTTTTAACGAACGTTTAACCGTTCAGGTTGGGGGTACGATAGATGTAGAAGGCGAAAAAGCAGAACAAAATACGACAGATAATTTTACCAGTGATTTTACTGTAGAATACGAATTGACAAAAGATGGCCGCTACCGGCTCAAAGGGTTTAGACATAACCAATATGAAGGAGCTATTGAAGGCCAGGTAATAGAAACCGGTATTGGTATTTTATATGTGCGTGATTTCAATCAATGGAAAGAATTTTTCAAAAATCCAACGATTAAAAGTGAACCATCAAATAATAAGAAATAATGACAGCCTTAAGTTTTAATAAATATTTTCTTCTTATTAGTTGTCTGTTTTTAATGGCATGCAGCGGTACAAGGCAATTGCCTTCCGGAGAAAAGCTTTATACAGGAGCCGAAGTGAAATTGGATCCGGCTGTTGATTTAAAAAATTCCCGACTGGTTAAAACAACCGTAAAAAATGCTATTCGCCCGGAACCTAACAAAAGTTTTTTGGGAATGCGCCCTAAGTTATGGAGATACTTAAAAGCCGGGGATGCTCCCAAAAGCAAATTTAAAAAATGGCTTAAGAAAAACGGTGAAGCACCTGTATTAATGAGTAATGTTAATCCTAATCATACTTCTAAAATTATAGATGCGAATCTTTTTAATAATGGAATGTTTAATAGTCATACTGAATATAACATCATTGAAAAAAAGCATACTTCAAAAATAGTTTACATAAGCCATATCCCTGATCAATATATTATTAAGGATTTAATCTATTCTTTTTCTGATGATAGTTTAAATAAGATAATCCTTGCTGAGAAGGATAAATCATTAATTGTACCCGGTGAAGTGTATAACCTGAGTAAATTAAAAAACGAAAGAATACGAATTGATAATTTATTGAAAGACAATGGTTATTTTTACTTTAATCCTGACTATTTGCTGTTTAAAGCAGATACTTCAGAAACAAACCATACGATAACACTTAAACTTACCCTAAAAGACAGTATCCCACAAAATGCACTGACCGTTTATCGAATTAACAAGGTTTATATTGACCAGGAATATTCTTTAAATGAAAACCCGGCAGTCAGATCTAAGGATACCAGCATGTATCATAATATGATGTTTCTGGGGAATAAAGAAGAAATGAAGATCAAGCCTAAAATAATTTCAAGATCGGTTTATTTAAAGAAACATGAAGTTTATTCAAGACGAAATCATAACATCACGCTAAACCGGTTTATGTCTATGGGTAATTTCAAATTCGTGCGTATAAAATTCTCTGAAAGTGATACTTCTGCTGCCGGTTTTTTAGATGTAAGCATTTTAATTACACCCATGACAAAACGCACTTTCAGGGCGGAAATAGACCTGGTAACCAAATCGAATAATTACACCGGGCCACGGTTGAATTTAAATTTTCTGAATAGAAATACATTTAATGGGGCTGAATTGCTCAACCTTAATCTGGCCGGATCTTTTGAAACACAATTGAGTGGGAAAAATAAAAATCTGTATTCTTATTCATTGAATCCACAAGTGGAGTTAATTTTTCCGCGCTTTATGGTTCCTTTTCGAATCAGAACGAATAGCCTGTATATTCCTAAAACAAGTTTCTCCGTTTCGTACAATTATCTTAAAAAGGTTAACTATTTTGATATGAGTACATTTCAGTTTGCTTATGGTTTTAATTGGAAAGAAGATATCAGGAAAGAGCATACATTTAATCCCATTAGTATTAGCTATTCTTCTATCGGGAACGAATCTGCTGATTTTTTAGAATTGCTGGCTTCCAATAGTTTTCTTAAAAAAAGTTATGAAGAGCAATTCATAGCCGGAGGAAACTATTCATTTACCTATAACGAACAAGCTATTCCTAACAAACAAATACAATACTTTTTTCAACTAACCACAGAAGCAGCAGGAAATACTTTTTCATTAGCAAATTCGATTACCGGAGAAGAAATTTCATCGGATCAACCATCAAAAGTTATTGGTTCAATTTATTCACAATACGCGAGATTAAGTTTAGATGGCCGTGGGTATTACAATTTTTCAGATGAAAACAGATTAGCCATGAGAATTTTTGGCGGTGTGGCTATTCCTTATGGAAACTCAGAAGTTTTGCCTTACACTAAACAGTTTTTTAGTGGCGGCCCGAACAGTATTCGTGCCTTTCATATTAATTCCGTGGGACCGGGAACCGCTCCACCGAATCTGGATAATACCGGTTTTTTACAATTAGGGGGCGATATAAAATTTGAAATGAATGCAGAGTATCGCTTTACTATTATCCGTTATTTAAAAGGTGCTTTATTTGCCGATGCAGGGAATGTTTGGTTGCTAAAATCAAACCCTTCAAATACAGGAAATCCTTTTTCATTTTCCGGATTTATGAACGAGATTGCTGTTGGGGCAGGTTTCGGGTTAAGAATTGATGTTTCGTTTTTTGTTTTACGCTTCGATTTGGCAACACCCTTAAGAAAACCATGGCTGCA
>JBNJFS010000276.1:0-3590 GCA_051747085.1 Bacteroidota bacterium | reverse complement strand
TCTTAGTTTTAATAGTTACCCGCATTATAATCGGAGTCATTCATAAAATTTTCAAGCGGAAAATTTATCCTAACAAGAATATTGAATTTGGTAAAAGCAATACGATTTATCAGCTTATAAAATATATATTATGGGTTATTGCTATTGTTTTAAGTCTTGAAACGATTGGAATTAAAATTACTTTTCTTTTAGCCGGTTCAGCAGCCTTATTAGTTGGTTTAGGATTTGGGTTACAACAAATTTTCCGTGATATTGTGTCCGGGCTTTTTATTCTATTCGAGGGGAATTTAAAGGTTAATGATGTGGTAGAGCTTGATGGAGAGATTGGAAAAGTGAAAGAAATTGGTTTTCGAACAACAAAAATAGAAAGCAGAGATAATATTATCTTAATCATACCCAACTCAAAATTTATCGATGGCAAAGTAATTAACTGGAGTCATATACAAAAACGTACCCGGTTTCATGTACAGGTGGGTGTAGCCTATGGTTCAGATGTTGAGCTTGTAACAAAAGTTCTTACCGACTGTGCAATCAGTCATCCTGATGTAACGAAAATACCCAAACCCTTTGTCCGTTTTTCTGATTTTGGAGATTCATCCCTCGATTTTCAATTATTTTTCTGGACGGACAGAGCTTTTGAAGTAGAAAATATTAAAAGCGACCTTCGTTTTGCTGTCGATAAAGCATTCAGAGATAATAAAATTCAAATTCCTTTTCCTCAGCGTGATGTGCATATGATACCAAATAAAAATAGTTAAATTAATTATTGTTCTATTTTTATTGAAAGATAAATGTTCTCAAACTATCCTTTAATAATATCGAGCTTACACTACTTCTTTCTCCAATTGTATTCGGCCTTTTTTAACCGGTCCATTATGGCTATTCCGATTCCTGTTTCGGGTACAGGTTCAGCAATAATAATCTCTATCTCGTTATCATCTTCTAAGGTATGCATGGCATCATACATATTTACGGCATACTCTTTTAAATCATTATTTTCAGACACTCTGATCACTCTTCGGTAACCCACCTCATTTTGTCCGGTAAATGATATTAAACCCGCTTTGTCAATATCAATTTCAAAGGGAATATTTTTATCTGCAATCATCATTTTTTTCGAAGGGCTATAATGCGATTTTATCATCCCCGGTGCAACAATAGCATCTTTGTTTAAAGAATCATCAAAAGGCACAATGGTCTCAATCTCTTCTTTCGTAATAATTCCATTGCGTAAAATTTGAAATCCTTTTTCTGAAAGTCTGATGATGGTAGATTCAACACCAACGTTAGTTTTTCCTCCATCAATCACATAATCGATATCAGGCAATTGTTTTTTTACATGACTTGCTGTTGTCGGACTAATTCTGCCAAACTTATTTGCACTGGGAGCAGCAATCGGGCATCCTGAAGCTTTAATTAGCTGAAGAGCTATTTTATTATCCGGCATTCGAATACCAACAGTATCCAATCCGGAGGTTACAATATCGGGTACTATTTTGCTTTTAGGAAGAACGATGGTTAATGCTCCGGGCCAGAATTTTTCGGCCAGTTTATAAACCCTTTCATCGCTGCCGGCAGTTAACTTTTTTAAGTCGTCCAAATCAGCTATATGAATAATTAATGGGTCAAACGAAGGACGTTCTTTTGCCTCAAATATTTTGGCAACAGCCAATGGGTCAAGCGCATTAGCACCTAAACCGTAAACAGTTTCGGTGGGAAAAGCAACTAACTTTCCTTCCTGAATCAACTTTGCAGCAAATTTTATACTATCCTGTTGCAACATTATCAACTTTTTTTACCGGATTTACTATTCGTGAATAAACAATTCGTTCGTTAAAAAATTCTATTTATCAAAATGCTAAAGTTCCATTTCTTTAGTAAAATGAGTTAAATAACTCTTTTAACTCAAAAAATATAAAAGGAAGAAATCGTTATTCTTCTTCGTTATTCTTTTTTCGGTTTTTAGGTTTTAGCTTGGAAAAGTCGGCTTTTTTCTCTTCTTTATTCAAGAGGCGTTCAATATTTTTTTGATGAGTAAAAAGCATTAATACAGCCATAATTAAAGAGAATATCACTAACGATGTCGTTGTTTCTTTAAAAATCACAATAATTAAAACGGGAAAAGAAAGGCCTGAAATCATTGAGCTCAAAGAAACATATCGGGTGATTACCAATGTTAATACAAAAATTCCTGCCATGATAAGTGTAGGATAGAAACTTATGGCACAAATCACACCAAATAGGGTTGCTACGCCTTTACCTCCTCTAAATCCGGCATAAACCGGAAAAATATGTCCCAACATGGCAGCAATTCCTAATAAAAGCTGGATGTTTATATAATCTCCGCTATCGGGAATATAGTAGTCGGTTAAATAGATTAAGTTAACGGCTAAAAATCCTTTTAAGATATCTACAATAAATACAACAATTCCGGCTTTTATTCCAAGAACTCTAAAAGTATTGGTTGCTCCTGCGTTACCACTTCCGTAATCTCTAATATCAATATTAAAAAAAGTTCGGCTAATCCAAATCGATGTGGGTATTGAACCAAGTAAGTAAGCCAAAATTATAATAAGAATATTTACTGCAATGTGCATGTTGTTTATTTTATATTAGCAACGCAAAATAACAAATATTTTTATAAGCATCAAAGTTTGTGGAAGTGTCTCCTTTCATATAAAAACATTAATCCTCTTTATAATAAAAATTTAAAGAGGATTATGTTGCTTAAATATTTCTTTTAATTATTTACCCGGACATTTGTTTTTCACACTCTCCCGGATATTCTTATCGCCATAGGCTTCATCAAAAGCTGCGCTAAACTTATTCGCTAACCGGGTAGCTGTTAGCTCATATTCATCTTTATTTAGCCATGTATTTTGGGGAGTTAAAATTTTCTTGGGTACTCCCGGGCATTCGGTTGGAATATTTAAATGAAACAATTCGTCATAGTGGTAATCAACTTTTTCCAAATCCCCATTTAAAGCTGCATTTACCATTGCACGGGTTAACTTAAGGTCGATTCGTTTCCCTGTGCCATAAGCACCTCCTGACCATCCTGTATTTACCAGATACACCTTCGTATTGAACTGTTGCATCTTATCTCCAAGCATTGTGGAATAAAATTCAGGATTAAGGGGCATAAAAGGCTGACCAAAAAAACGGGAGAAGGTAGCCTGTGGCTCGGTAACACCAGTTTCGGTACCTGCCAGCTTACTGGTATATCCCATTAAAAACCATAGCCTTGCCTGATCAGGTTCCAATTTTGAGATGGGGGGCAAAACTCCGTAAGCATCGGCAGTTAAAAATAATATCGTTTGGGGATGACCAGATACTGACGATTTTTTTATATTATCTAAGCATGTAAGAAGATAGGATGCTCTGGAATTTTCTGTAATTCGCTTATCGGAAAAATCAAAAACGCCATTGGGATAAACCATCGCATTTTCAACAATTGCTCCATGATTTAAAGGATCATCTTTATGCATCACGGCTTCGTAGATATCAGGTTCTTTCTCTGCATTGATATCAATCATTTTAGCATAACAGCCATTTTCGAAATTAAAAA
Source organism: Bacteroidota bacterium (assembly GCA_051747085.1). GTDB lineage: Bacteria > Bacteroidota > Bacteroidia > Bacteroidales > UBA12077 > UBA12077. The sequence goes on along the minus strand of JBNJFS010000276.1, from coordinate 22 downwards.
TGCCATTATCACTCCACCCATG